>NZ_JBVIIE010000015.1:0-180967 GCF_055569945.1 Streptomyces sp. NPDC031340 | reverse complement strand
CCTCCTTGCCAGCCCCCTCCCTCTCCCGCCCCCCCCCCCCCCCCCCCCCCCACCACCCCCCCCCCCCCCCCCCCCCCCCCCCCCCCCCCCCCCCCCCCCCCCCCCCCCCCCCCCCCGCTGACCGCCGTGGCAGCTCTAGTAACCGCCGTTGTAGGGGTACTGCTGCTGGTCCCGCTGGTCGCCGTAGGGCTGCTGGGGCGGGTAGGTCTGCTGCGGATGCTGCCGGCCGTACGGCTGCTGGGGCTGCTGGGGCTGCTGGCCGTAGCCCTGCTGCCCGTAGTCCTGACCGTAGTCCTGGCCGTAGTCCTGCTGGTACGGCTGCTGCTGGCCGTACTCCTGCCGGTACGGCTGCTGCTGCCCGTAGTCCTGCTGGTACGGCTGGTCCCGGTACGGCTGCTGCGGGGCCGGCTGCTGCTGGTCCGCCGTCGGCGGGACGCGGCGCAGCTGGGTCGTCGCGTCGTCCATCAGCGGGGGCTGCTGCTGGACCGCGGGCTCGGGCCGGGCGTTCTTGTTCTTGGAGCGGGCGCGCAGGAACTCGATGATGATCGGGACCACCGAGACGAAGACGATCAGGATGAGGATCGCCTCGATGTTCTTGTGGACGAAGCCCACGTTGCCGAGCCAGGAGCCGAGCAGCGTCACGCCGGCGCCCCACATGACGCCGCCGATGACGTTGAACGTGATGAACGAGCGGTAACGCATGCCGCTGACGCCCGCGATGATCGGCGTGAACGTCCGCACGATCGGGACGAACCTGGCCAGCACCAGCGACTTGGCGCCGTACTTCTCGAAGAACTCGTGCGCCTTGGTGACGTTCTCCTGCTTGAACAGGCGTGAGTCCGGTCGGGTGAAGAGGGAGGGGCCGACCTTCTTGCCGAAGAGGTAGCCCGCCTGGTCGCCGAGCACCGCGGCGAGGCAGATCAGCGCGACGGCCGCCCACAGCGGAAAGTCCAGGGTGCCCGCGGTGATCAGCAGGCCGCAGGTGAACAGCAGCGAGTCGCCGGGCAGGAAGAACCCGATGAGCAGGCCGGATTCCGCGAAGACGATGAGGAGCAGGCCCCAGATGCCGAACGAGTTGAGCAGATAGTTCGGATCGAGCCAGCTCGGGCCGAGGGCAAGCGTCGTCACGGTTCCGGGCTCCTGAGGGGGTAGCGGGTACGGCGTCGTTGTGCGGCCGCACAAAGCTATCAACGCAGTGTGTCCGCCCCGGGTTCCACCGGTGCCTCCAGGATGCCCTGTGCGAGGGCGGGAACAAAGCTGTGGGTCACCGGGTGCCGCGGCCCGCGTTCGCCGTGATCGCCTCCCTGAGGTGCTCGGCGAGTCCCGGGCGCACGGCGTCGTAGAACGCCTTGAACCGCTCGTCGGAGACGTACATGTCACCCAGGCAGCGGTGCATGTCGTACGGGCACTCGTAGAACCAGCGGGAGATGTGCAGGCGGTGCTCCTCGGCCAGGTCCATGGCCGCCTCACCGGTGGCCGGCTCGCCGGAGGCCATCAGGGCGGCGTAGCGCTCGCTCCAGTCGTCGACCTCGGCCTGCAGCCGTTTCCAGTCCTCCTTGGTGTAGCGGGCGGCCCGGCGCTGCGACTCGGCGTACGCCGCGGTGCCGCCCCAGCGTGCCTCCGCCTCCTCGGCGTACTGCTCGGGGTCCTTGTCCCCGAAGACCTCGAACCGTTCCTCGGGCGTGAGGTTGATGCCCATCGTGCGTGCCTCCATGGCGTGTTCCACGGCCGCGGCCATCTTCTGCAGCCTCTCGATCCGGGCGGTCAGCAGTTCGTACTGCCGGCGCAGGTGCGCGCGGGGGTCCGCCTCCGGGTCGTCGAGCAGGACCGCGACCTCGTCGAGCGGGAAGCCGAGCTCCCGGTAGAACAGGATCCGCTGCAGCCGGTCGAGGTCGGCGTCGCTGTAGCGCCGGTGGCCCGCCCGGCTGCGTTCGCTCGGGACGAGCAGGCCGATGTCGTCGTAGTGGTGCAAGGTGCGCACCGTGACGCCGGCGAAGCCCGCGACCTGTCCCACGGAGTAGCTCACCGCTTCCGCTCCCTTCTCGGTACGCCTCCACCGTGCGGCCTCACGCCACGTGAGGTGCAAGTCCGTTGTTCACCAGCCTCGTCCACCCGGTCCGCATATGGTGATCCGGCGGTTCCCGCCTCGCCGTGCGGTGGCGCGAGCACGCGATTCCGGTCGTCCGACCCGACTGTCTGGAGACACGCCCATGCCGCTCCACCGAGGTCCCGGCAAGCCCGACGAGCGTCCGATGTCCGTCAACCCCTTCTACGGGGAGGCCAACCCGGTCGGCGACATGACGGACGCCCCGCCCAGGCACCGGCTGCCGGACACCCCGATGGCGCCGTCGACGGCGTACCAGCTGGTGCACGACGAGCTGATGCTGGACGGCAACGCGCGGCTGAACCTGGCCACCTTCGTCACCACCTGGATGGAGCCGCAGGCCGGTGTGCTGATGGCGGACTGCCGCGACAAGAACATGATCGACAAGGACGAGTACCCGCGCACCGCCGAGCTGGAACGGCGGTGCGTGGCGATGCTCGCCGACCTGTGGAACGCGCCCGACCCGTCGGCGGCCGTGGGCTGTTCGACGACCGGGTCGAGCGAGGCGTGCATGCTGGCCGGGATGGCGCTCAAGCGGCGCTGGGCGCGGCGCAACGCCGACCGCTACCCCTCGCGGGAGGCCCGCCCCAACCTCGTCATGGGCGTCAACGTCCAGGTCTGCTGGGACAAGTTCTGCAACTTCTGGGAGGTGGAGGCGCGTCAGGTGCCGATGGACGGCGACCGCTTCCACCTCGACCCGCAGGCCGCGGCGGAGCTGTGCGACGAGAACACCATCGGGGTCGTCGGCATCCTGGGCTCCACCTTCGACGGCTCCTACGAGCCGATCGCCGACCTGTGCTCCGCGCTCGACGACCTCCAGGAGCGCACCGGCCTCGACATCCCGGTGCACGTCGACGGCGCGTCGGGCGCCATGATCGCGCCCTTCCTCGACGAGGACCTGGTGTGGGACTTCCGCCTGCCGCGCGTGGCGTCCATCAACACCTCGGGGCACAAGTACGGCCTGGTCTACCCGGGCGTCGGCTGGGCGCTGTGGCGTGACAAGGAGGCGCTTCCGGACGAACTCGTCTTCCACGTCAACTACCTGGGCGGCGACATGCCCACCTTCGCCCTCAACTTCTCCCGCCCCGGCGCCCAGGTGGCCGCGCAGTACTACACGTTCCTGCGGCTGGGCCGCGACGGGTTCCGGGCGGTGCAGCAGACCACCCGGGACGTGGCCCGGAGCGTCGCCGAGCGGGTGGAGGCGCTCGGCGACTTCCGGCTGCTGACCCGGGGCGACCAGCTGCCCGTCTTCGCCTTCACGACGGCCCCGGACGTCGAGGCGTTCGACGTCTTCGACGTCTCCCGGCGGCTGCGCGAGCGCGGCTGGCTGGTGCCGGCGTACACCTTCCCGCCGAACCGCGAGGACCTGTCCGTGCTGCGGATCGTGTGCCGCAACGGCTTCTCCGCCGATCTCGCCGACCTGTTCATGGAGGACCTGACCCGGCTGCTGCCGGAGCTGCGGCGACAGCAGCACCCCCTGACCCGGGACAAGCAGGCGGCCACCGGTTTCCATCACTGACCCGGCGCGAGTGCGCGCGCCGCACGGCCTCAGTCTCCGGCGAGGGTGACCAGCTCGAACGCCGTCCTGCCGTCCAGCGACTCGCGGATGATGTCGGCGTGGCCGGCGTGCCGGGCCGTCTCGCGGATCAGGTGCAGGCACAGCCAGCGCAGCGAGACGGCCTCGTCCGCCGGGAACCAGGGGGCGTCCGGCAGCGGGAAGGTGTCGTCGAGGCTGGGGGCGGACCGGATGAACGTCTCCGTCTCGGCGGCGACCCGCTCCCAGTAGGCCAGTTGGGAGGCGAGGGTCTCGCCGTCGGTCAACCGGAAGCACTCGTCCCAGTTCGACTGGTCCCGCTTGACCGCCGGCGGTTCGCCCTTGGCGAGGGCGATCCAGTACTGCTCGACCTCGGCGACGTGCTTGACCAGCCCGCCCAGGGAAAGCTCGCTGGCACTGGGCCGGCTCGCGGCCTGCTCCTCGGTCAGCCCCAGTACCGCCCGCCGGATGCCGCCGCGCTGTTCGGCGAGGAAGGAGAGGAGCGCCCCGCGCTCGTCGCCGGGCGCCTCGGCTCGCACGTGAGTGACCATGACCGCCGCCTTTCGTCGGTGCCGGGGGCTCTCCCCGGACACCGACGAAGCTACGGGCCCTTGCGGTCAGGTTCTGTCCGCAAGGGCCCGTGAGGAAGGGTTCGGGCAGGGGAAGTGGTCAGAACGGGAAGCGGCTGCGCCCGTGCTGCACCGAGATCCACTTCAGCGTGGTGAAGGCGTCCAGGGTCGTCTCGCCGTTCAGCCGCCCGATGCCGGAGTTCTTCTCGCCGCCGAAGGGGACCAGCGGCTCGTCGTGCACGGTGCCGTCGTTCACGTGGAACATGCCGGTGTCGATCTGCTTGGCGAAGGCCACGCCCCGCTCGACGTCACCGGTGTGCACGGCGCCGCTCAGGCCGTACGGGGTGTCGTTGACGATGCGCACCGCCTCCTCCTCGCCGTCGAACGGGATGAGGAAGGCGACGGGCCCGAAGACCTCCTGCCGGAGCAGGGCCGAGTCGAGGGGTACGTCGAGCAGGACGGCCGGCGTGACCAGGTTGCCCGTGGTGGTGCCGTGCTGCCAGGCCGTCGCGCCCTCCTGGATCGCCTGCGTCACGACCGCCGAGAGCGCCTCCGCCTGGGAGGAGTTGATCACCGGGCCGATGACGGTCTCCGGGTCGCTCGGGTCGCCGACCTTGAGGCTCTTGACCTTGGCGACGAACTTCTCGGTGAAGTCCTCGTAGATCGAGCGGTCGACCAGCACGCGGTTGGCGGCCATGCAGACCTGGCCCTGGTGGACGTACCGGCTGAACACGGCGGCGTCGACCGCGTAGTCGAGGTCGGCGTCGTCGAGGACCACGATGGCGCTGTTGCCGCCGAGTTCCAGGACCGTGCGCTTGAACTGGGCGGCGCAGACGGTGGCCACGTGGCGGCCCACCTGGTCGGAGCCGGTGAAGGAGATGACCTTCGGGATCGGGTGCTCGATGAAGGCGTCGCCGATCTCCGCTATGTCGGTGATGACGACGTTGAGCAGGCCGGCCGGCAGGCCCGCGTCCTCGAAGATCTTCGCGACCAGGGAGCCGCCGACGATCGGGGTGTTCTGGTGCGGCTTGAGCACCACGCCGTTGCCGAGCGCGAGGGCCGGCGCGACCGACTTGAGGGACAGCAGGAACGGGAAGTTGAAGGGGCTGATCACGCCCACGACGCCGACCGGCTCGCGGTAGAGGCGGTTCTCCTTGCCGTCGACCGGCGACGGGAGGATCTTGCCCTCGGGGCGCAGCGCCAGGTGGATCGACTCGCGCAGGAACTCCTTGGCGAGGTGCAGCTCGAAGCCGGCCTTCAGGTGGGTGCCGCCGAGCTCGGCGATGATCGCCTCGGTGATCTCCTGCTGGCGCTCCTCGATCAGCGCGAGCGCCTTCTCGAAGACCGCGCGGCGCGCGTACGGGTTGGTCGCGGCCCACTGCTTCTGGGCGCGGGCCGCCGCCCGGTACGCCTCGTCGACCTCGTCGACCGTGGCTATCGTGATCGACGCCAGCTTCTCGCCGTCGTACGGGTTGAAGTCGATGATGTCCCAGGAACCGGTTCCCGGACGCCACTCACCGTCGATGTACTGCTGAGCCAGGTCGTTGAAGCAGGACGACATGTGATCCCTCAATCACTAGCAGACACCAGATCTTCGACAGATCTCCATCACGGTCTGATCACACGTCATCGTACTTATGTTTCAAGAGAGTTGAAGGAGACCTCGGAGAAGATCACGGCTCTCGTCGGGGCCGGGACTGTCCTGCTGGAGTTCCTTGAGGGCCCTCTCGTACTGGGTGACGTCCTCGTGCTTGTCCAGATAGAGCGCGCTGGTGAGCTGCTCGAGGTAGACCACGTCCGACAGGTCCGACTCGGGGAAGGAGAGGATCGTGAAGGCGCCGCTCTCGCCCGAGTGCCCGCCGAAGCCGAACGGCATGATCTGCAGCCGTACGTTGGGCTGTTCGGAGATCTCGATCAGGTGCTGGAGCTGACCGCGCATCACCTCGCGGCCGCCGTAGGGCCGGCGCAGTGCGGCCTCGTCGAGCACGACGTGGAACTCGGGGGCGTTCTCGGCGACCAAGCACTTCTGCCGCTCCAGGCGCAGCGCCACGCGCTTCTCGATGTCGGCCTCGCTCGCGCCCCGCATGCCGCGCTCGACGACGGCCCGGGCGTACGCCTCGGTCTGCAGCAGCCCGTGCACGAACTGCACCTCGTAGGCGCGGATCAGGGACGCCGCACCCTCCAGCCCCACGTAGGTGGGGAACCAGCTCGGCAGCACGTCCGAGTAACTGTGCCACCAGCCCGCGACGTTGGCCTCCCGGGCGAGGGAGAGCAGCGAGGTGCGCTCCGCCCCGTCCGTGATGCCGTACAGCGTCAACAGGTCTTCTACGTCCCTCGTCTTGAAGCTCACCCGGCCCAGCTCCATCCGGCTGATCTTCGACTCCGAGGCGCGGATCGAGTACCCCGCCTGCTCCCGCGTGATCCCCTTGGACTCACGCAGCCGCCTGAGTTGCGAGCCGAGCAGCATGCGCCGCACCACCGATCCGGGCTCTCCCGCGCTCACTTTCGCCAGCCTCCCCAACCGTGTTCAGGGGCCGAAGTCTGCCACCAAAACACTCCGAGCAGTACTCGTCCGATTACAGAGACGGAAGGAAACCAGAGATTCTGCGCAGGAAGGAGGAAGGTTGCGGCAAGGGAAGGGAGGGATGGTGACGGAAAAAATGGCCAGTAAGCGGTACGTGGACATCCAATTCGGTCACGTGCACGTGCATCTGCCCTTGCATCTGCCCTGCGCATCCGAAACCATGGACACGCGCCACCGCTGCATCGCAACGACCGCGAATTCCCGGGAGTGCCTCGCATGGGGACGAATGGATCGACCATGCTCCAGCCGTTACGGCAGGGCCTTCCGCCACTGGATCCCGCGGCCGTGTCCGACGCCGCCTCCTGTGCCCTTCCCGCCCGCTACGAAGCGGTGCGCGAGGCGCGGCGGTTCACCCGCGCGACACTGGACCAATGGGACGTCGGCGACCGTTTCGACGACGTCTGCCTGGTGGTCTCGGAACTGGTGACCAACGCCCTGCGGCACGCGATGCCGGCGGGGGCGGCGCACGCGACCGGACAGCACGCGCCGGTGCGGCTGCACCTGATGCGCTGGGCCGGGCGGCTGGTGTGCGCGGTGCGCGACCCCAGCGACGGCACCCCCGTGGCGGGCGACGCGGAGGACTTCTCCGCGGAGTCGGGCCGCGGGCTGCTCCTCGTCGGCTCCTTCGCCGACGGCTGGGGCTGGCACCCGCTGGCGGGCGCGTTCGGCGGCAAGGTCGTCTGGGCGCTGTTCCTGCTGCCGTCGCAGCAGCACCCGGAGCACCGGCACGAGCAGCCCCAGCAGCATGCGCAGCACCCGCAGCCGCAGCATGCGCAGCCCCAGCAGCACCCGCAGCGCCCTCAGCCTCAGCGTCGGCAGCACCCGCAGCCGCAGCCGTATCGGCGGTCCGGCGCATGACGGACCGCGGCGTCTTCCGACGCCGCGGTTCTACGCGCGTCGCGGAGCGCGACGCACCGGTCACCATGGGTCACCCTGGCGGGAGCGGGCCGCTCCGGGTCACCACGGAATCCCGTGACGGTCAGCCCACGATCAGGTGATCGAACTCGCCGTCCTTGACGCCGAGCAGCATCGCCTCGATCTCCGCGCGGGTGTAGACGAGCGCGGGCCCTTCGGGGAAGCGCGAGTTGCGCACGGCCACGTCGCCGCCGGGCAGCCGCGCGAACTCCACACAGGAGCCCTGCGAGTTGCTGTGCCGGCTCTTCTGCCAGGCCACCCCGTCCAGCTGTGTGGCCGCCATGCCGTTGTACACGTCCTGGTCCACAGGTTGCTCCCGGTGGTGCGGTGGCCTTCGGGGCCAGAGATGCAGTGGTCAACTGATGTGGATCATAACTGCGTTCACGTGCAACTGCGCGAGCAGATGCACGTGCACGCCAGGTGTTGCTGTGGTTACAGATGCGCCTTACAGATGCGTCCTGTGCGGCGGTCCTTCTGATCCAGCGCGCCGTCCGGGGTTCACATCACCTGCGGTCTCGGTCCCCGCTCGTGACCGTCCCGTCGTGCGTGCGGGTCGTCGGGGCCGCACTCCGCGTGCGCCCGCGTTCCTCGTGTACCAGGAAGAGACGCTCACCGGGGCGTTCCTGTTCCAGTGTCCGGGTGACGGCTTCGGGCGACCGCACGGCCCCCTGGGATCACGGGTTTTCCGGGATTCCTGCGATTCCCGGGATTCCCGGGAGTGTTGGGTTTTCCGGGCGGGGTCCTGTGATCCCGGGAATCTCACAGCCGCTCCCCATGGCGGGGGCGGCCTGCCCTGGTAGCTTGCTGCGGGCGTTCGGGCCCACCCGCTACAGCTTGGAGCTTGCAGTGACTTCGGCGATCTTCTCGCGCTTCCCGCGTTCGTCGCGCACGGTGTCACGCCGGCCGGTGCGGATCGCGGCAGCGGCCGCGGGGCTGGTGGGCGTGGTCACGCTGACCGCGTGCGGCGGCGACGGCGGCTCTTCGGACGACTCCCCGTCCGGTTCGGGCACGTCCGGGTCCGCCACGGCCACCGCGGACACCGGAGGCGGCAGCGGCGGGACGACGGCCACGTCCGACGAACTGCAGGGCAGCTGGCTGGCCACGACCGGCGGCAAGGCCGTGGCGCTGGTGGTCACCGGCCGGCAGGCCGGGCTGTTCTCGACCGGCGGGACGGTGTGCAGCGGCACCGCGGGCAAGGAGTCCGGCGCGCGCACGATCCGGCTCACCTGCACGGACGGCAGCAAGGACCGGGCGACGGGGACGGTCGACTCCGTCAGCAAGACGTCACTGAGGATCACCTGGTCGGGTGGTCTCGGCCAGGAGACGTACACCAAGTCGGAGGGCGGCACGCTGCCTTCGGGTCTGCCGACGGCGACTCTCGGGTCGTAGGGACCGGGCGAACCGGATCGTGGCCGCGTGGTCTCGTACGTGATGATCCTTGGACGCGACCAACGGCATCACGCCGCCGCGATGGACCGTCACGCCCCGAAGCACCGAAGGACCCACATGCGCGCCACCACGATCACCGTCGCCGCCCTCGCCGCGGCCCTGCTGCTGACCGCCTGCGACGACGGCGGGAGCGACGGCGGCGGCAAGGGTACGCCGAAGGCCGGCGGCGCCTGCACGCTCGACGGCGTCGGCGTGCGGGTCGCCGCCAGCCCCGCCCCGGCCGCCGGGGACACCGGCAACGTCACCGTCACGCTCACCAACCGCGGCGCCGAGTGCACGCTGGCCGGCTTCCCCGGCGTCGGCCTGCACGCCGGGAGCACCTCCGCCGCGGTACCGTCCGACCAGGCCGCCAAGGGAGGGAAGCTCACCCTCGTCAAGGGCGCGACCGCCTCCTTCACCCTCACCTACGTGCGCGGCGGGGCGGGCGGCGCCAAGAGCCTGCCGGTGAAGACCGCGACGTTCACCCTGCCCGGCTCCTCCGCCGACCACAGCTTCACCTGGTCGTACGGCGACGTCGCGGTCAAGGGCGACGCGGGCGTGCCGGACGCCTCGGTGACCGGTTTCCAGCAGGCCGGCGACTGACGTCCCGGCTCACGGCAGCCGCGGCCGGTCCGCCACCCGCGCCCGGTCCGCGGCCTCGGTGCCCTCCGTCCAGCCGGCCGCGTCGTCGACTCCGCGCAGCCGGGTCGTGGTCGTCTCGGGGAACATGCGGTCCAGCCGGTCGCCGACCGCGACCTCGCGGGAGGCCAGCACGGGGAGCAGGTCGTCGGTCACCTGGGTCCCGGCGGCCGCCGCGAGACGGGTGCCCATGCGGTGCGCGTAGGCCGCGAGGAAGGACTGGCGGAAGGTCTTGGTGCGTTTGCGGCCGCCCCTGCGCTGGGCCGCCTCCGCCGTCGTCATCGCCGACTGGGCCTGCACCAGCAGCGAGGTGAACAGCAGCTCGACCGCCTCCAGGTCGGCCTCGAAGCCGACCACGGTGGAGAAGCCGAACGCCTCGTTCCACACGGCGCGGCAGTGGTTGGCCGTGGCGACCGCGTCCAGCAGCACCGCCTTGGCCTGCTCGTACGGCGGCTCGACGCCGACGCGGCAGGCGCCGGGGGCGTCCCCGGCGGGCGCCGCCGCCGACAGCAACGCCTCGTCGAGGCTGTAGCGGGCGGTGAGTTCCTGTGCCTTGGCGGTGAGCGCCTCGGCCTCCTCCGGGAAGGCGGTCGCCTCCGCCTTGGCGAGCAGCGCGCGGACGCGCGCCAGCATCCGGGACTCGGGCCGGGGCTGCCGGGCGGCGGGCTCCCGCTCGTCGAGCGGTTCGAGCGCGGGCAGGCGCAGCAGCAGGCGGTACAGCTCCAGCAGCGCGGTGGCGTGCGAGAAGCGGTCGGTGCCGGCCGGGGGGCCGAAGGTCCCGCCCCGCCCGCCGGCGTCGGCGGAGCCGTCCGCTCCGTCGGCCAGGTCGTCCACCTGCGCGGCCCAACGCGGGCCGCGCGGGCGGTCGTCCGGCGCCTGTGCGCGGATCAGCGCCGACACCAGGCGTACGTGGACGTCGTCCAGCTCACGGCGCACGATCCGTACGACGTCGGCGGGCTGCCACCCGCGCTGCCAGGCCGCCGCCACGAACTCCCTTCCCCGGCGGTCGACTTCGGCGTCCGCCGCGGGGTCGGCGGCGAGCAGCGACGCGCCCGTGTCGAGGGCGGTGTCGCTGTCGTCGTACAGGGCGGCCCGGAAGGCGCGGTCGACGGTGCCGCTGGTCGTGCTGCTCACCCCCCGATCCTGACACGCCCCGCTGACAGGCCCCACTGACAGGCCCCTCTGAGAGGCCCCCACTGACAGGCCTCCGCTGCCCTCTGAATTGCCGGGCCACGCGCACACAGCGACGAGTTGTCAACTCAAGGTTGACGCCGGACCGGTGTCAACCTACGGTTGACACATGACGACGAACCCGAACATCACGTCATCCGTACGCCTCGACGAACTCATCACCGCCATCAAGAAGGTCCACAACGAGCCCCTCGATCAGCTCCAGGACGCGGTGATCGCCGCCGACCACCTCGGCGAGGTGGCCGACCACCTGATCGGGCACTTCGTGGACCAGGCCCGCCGGTCGGGCGCCTCCTGGACGGACATCGGCAGGAGCATGGGCGTCACCCGGCAGGCCGCCCAGAAGCGCTTCGTACCGAAGGATTCGGCGGCCCCCGACCAGAACCAGGACTTCAGCCGCTACACCCCGCGCGCCCGCAACGCGGTGATGGCCGCCCACAACGAGGCGGTCGCGGCCCGCAACCCGGAAGGGCGCCCCGAGCACCTGCTGCTCGGCCTGCTGGCCGAGCCGGAGGGCCTCGGAGCCAAGGCGATCACGGCCCAGGGCGTGCCGCTCGACGCGGTACGGCAGGCGGCGACCGCCGCTCTCCCGCCCGCCGCCGACGAGGTCCCGGAGCTCATCCCCTACGGCCCCGCCGCCAAGAAGGTGCTGGAGCTCACCTTCCGCGAGGCCCTTCGCCTCGGCCACAACTACGTCGGCACCGAGCACATCCTGCTGGCGTTGCTGGAGTTCGAGCACGGCACGGGGGTGCTGGCGGACCTCGGCATCGGGAAGCCGGCGGTGGAGGCCGAGGTCGCGAAGGCGCTCGCGCAGTACGTGCGGGCCTCGAAGGAGACGGGCTGAGCCGAGCGGGACCGGCCGGGACGGGCCGGCCCCGCGGCGGCACCCGCGTCGTCGGCCCGCCTGTCCGCAGCCCCCGCCTCGACGGACCCGCCTGTCGGCCCCGCCTCGACGGACCCGTCTGTCGGCCCCGCGTCGCCGACCCGCGTCGCCCACCCGCCTTGCCGACCCCGCGTTGCCGACCAGCCCTGACCGGCCGGCCCGCCTCGTCGGACCCGCGTTGTATCAGCGTCAATGTCAGACCCGCCTGCGAGACTCGCAGGCATGACCGACCGGTGGGCGCTCGCTCCGGCCGAGGACGGCGGCGCGGAGGTCGCCCCCCTCGGTCCCGGCGGGCTGCCCGCCGGGCCGGTGCGCCGGGAGGCGGACCTCGCCCGGGCCGTGCGGGAGCGGCCCGAGGTCACGCGGTGGGTCTGGCGGTCCACCGCCGAGGTCTACCCGCGCCTGCTCGCCGCCGGCGTGCGCGTGGAGCGGTGCTACGACGTCGAGGACGCCGAGACCCTCCTCCTCGGCCACGAGGGCAGGTACGGCGAACCCCGCTCGGCGGCCGCCGCCCTGGCCCGGCTGCGCGGCGGCCCCGTACCCCCCGATCCCCCGCAGCGCTCCGCCGAGCCGGGTGCCCAGTCCTCGCTCTTCGAGCCGCAGTCCGGCCGCCTCCCGCTGGCCGACCTCGCCGAGGTGTACGCCGGGCAGCAGCGTCGACACGAGGCGGCGGCGCACCCCGAGCGGATGCGGCTGCTGACCGCGGCCGAGTCGGCGGGCATGCTGGTCGCCGCCGAGATGAACCGCGCCGGGCTGCCGTGGAGCGCCGAGGTGCACCGCCGGGTGCTGCACGAACTGCTCGGCGAGCGGTACGCGGGCGGCGGCGAGCCCCGGCGGCTGGCCGAGCTGGCCGACGAGGTGTCCGCCGCGTTCGGTCGCCGCGTCCGCCC
Organism: Streptomyces sp. NPDC031340; assembly: GCF_055569945.1. Lineage (NCBI taxonomy): Bacteria > Bacillati > Actinomycetota > Actinomycetes > Kitasatosporales > Streptomycetaceae > Streptomyces > Streptomyces sp. NPDC031340. Next base: position 168,230 of record NZ_JBVIIE010000015.1, on the reverse strand, counting down.
CGACCTGCCCGCGGACGTCGTCAAGGCCTTCGCCCGGGCCGGCGTCAAGGTCAGATCCACCCGCCGCCACGAGCTCGAGTCCGTCGACCACCCGGCCGTGAAACCGCTGCTGGAGTACAAGAAGCTGTACCGGATCTGGGTCGCCCACGGCTGGTCCTGGCTGCAGGACTGGGTGCGCGACGGGCGGTTCCGTCCCGAGTTCCTCGCGGGCGGCACGGTCACCGGACGCTGGGTCACCCACGGCGGGGGCGCGCTGCAGATACCCAGGGTCATCCGGCGTGCCGTGGTCGCCGACCCCGGCTGGCGGCTGGTCGTCGCCGACGCGGACCAGATGGAGCCGCGGGTGCTCGCCGCCATTTCGCGCGACCCGGCGCTGATGGAGGTCGCCGGACGCGACGCGGACCTGTACCAGTCCGTCTCCGACCGGGCGTTCTCCGGAGACCGCGCGCAGGCCAAGCTCGCCGTCCTCGGCGCCGTGTACGGCCAGACCTCCGGCGACGGCCTGAAGAACCTCGCCGCGCTCAGACGCCGCTTCCCCCGGGCGGTGGCGTACGTCGACGACGCGGCCCGCGCGGGCGAGGAGGGCCGGCTCGTGCGGACCTGGCTGGGGCGGACCTGCCCGCCCGCGGCCGGGACGGGCGGGGACGCGGCGGAGGAGGCGGGCATCCCCGTCGGGGAGGAGGAGCCCGAGGGACGGCAGTGGGCGCCGGGTCACGCCTCCGGCGACGCCCGCGCCCGAGGCCGCTTCGCCCGCAACTTCGTCGTGCAGGGCAGCGCCGCCGACTGGGCGCTGCTGCTGCTCGCCGCGGTGCGGCAGGCCTGTGCGGGCATGGCTGCCGAGCTGGTCTTCTTCCAGCACGACGAGGTGATCGTGCACTGCCCCGAGGAGGAGGCCGAGGCGGTCGTGGCGGCGATCCGGGAGGCGGCGGACCTGGCCGGGCGGCTGACGTTCGGTGAGACGCCGGTGCGGTTCCCCTTCACGACGGCGGTGGTGGAGTGCTACGCCGACGCCAAGTGACCGCCGGTCACTCCGGTCAGATGACGGGCGGTCTGCCCAGCCGGGTGAGCCGCCACACCGTCCGCCACCGCATGGGCCGCCGCTCACCGGCCGGTTCCCGCAGCCCCTCCACGAACCCGCCGAACCAGGCGCGCAGCCCGGCCCACGACCGGGTCCGGGCCAGCGTGAGCAGCACCCAGATCCCCAGGTGGACGGGGACGAGCACGAGCGGCAGCCGGCGCCGCACGAGCCACACCCGGTTCCGCGCGTTGACGCGGAAATAGATGGCGTGCCGGGCGGGCGAGGTCTTCGGGTGCCGGAGCAGCAGTTCGGGCGCGTACAGGATCCGCCATCCCGCGTCGGCGGCCCGCCAGGCGAGGTCGGTCTCCTCGTGCGCGAAGAAGAACTCGGCGGGCCAGTCCCCCACCTCGTCCAGCATCGCCGTACGCAACGCGTGCCCGCCGCCGAGGAAATGGGTGACGTACCCGCCGCGCATCGGGTCGGAGGAGCCCACCCGCGGCACGTGCCGCTGCTGCGTCTCCCCGTTCTCGTCCGCGATGCGGAAGCCGACGATGCCGAGCCGCGGGTCGGCGTCGAACAACTCCCTTACGCGCCGCAGCACACCGGCGTCCACCAGCAGGCCGTCGTCGTCCAGTTCGACGACGACGTCGACGTCACCGAACTCGCGCAGTGCGCGCAGGGCCGTGTTCCGCCCGCCGGGGCAGCCGAGGTTCTCGTCCAGTTCGAGGAGGGTGACCTCGCCGGGCAGCGCCGACCGCGCGCCGTAGTCGGGCAGCGGGCAGCCGTTGCCGACGACCACGATCCGCGCCGGCGCCAGGTCCTGCTTGGCCACGGACTCCAGCAGCGCCTCGACCTCGGCGGGCCGGTTGCCCATGGTCACGACGGCGACCGCGATCCCCGACGCCCCCGTGTCCGCCATGTCCCACTCCGTCCCGGCCGCCGACGACACCGGGCGCGATGCTAACCGTTCACGGTAAGGACTTCTCAAGGACGCCGGTCGGTCGGCCGTGTCGCGGGCGGCCGCCCGGAGCGCCGGGCGCCTACGGCCATGAACGCCACCGCCGCCGCGACCAGCACACCGCCCGCCACCCACCAGGGCCAGTCCGCGGCGGCTCCGGAGCCCGTGGACGCCACCGGTCGCGCCGACGAGGACGACGACGCCGTGGGCGCGGACGTGGACGCGGCCGACGGCACCGTCGCCGCGGGTGTGGGCGTGGGACCGGGCCGGGCGTCCGCGGCAGCCGACGCGTCCGTGCTGGTGAAGGCGAAGCGGCCCTGGAGCGGCGCCCCGTCCGCCGCGACGGTCCGCCAGGTCACCTGGATCCTGCCGGTCGGCAGGGGCCCGACCTTCTGCCGCACGTCCCCGTCCAGCACGCTCGGCGCGCCGTCGCCGTACGACGCCCCGTCCGGACCGGTGACCACGACCGCGGTGTACGGCTGCTTCACCGGCCCGTCGAAGCTCAGCGTGATCACCGCGGGCGCCTTCGCCGTCACGGACCCGGCCGCCGGACTGGAGTCGAGCAGCCGCGCGTGCGCCCACGCCGGCGCGGCCGGCCACAGGACCGACACCACGGCCAGCAGCAGGACCGGGACGACGAGCGGCAGGGCTTTGCTTTCTGCAAGGAGGCTTCGGCGCTTCACATCCCAGTACGTCGGATCCGGCTCCCGATGAGTTCCCGGTCGGCGCCGTTTTCCGCGCCGCGGCGGGTGCGGGACACGTCACACACCCCCCGGGAACTCGCCGCCTACCCGCCCCGACTCCCTGTGTGACTGCGGGAGTGACGCCGCAACCGAGCCGGAGGCACAGACACCATGCACACCATCACCCCCAAGACCACGCCGGTGGCCCGCACCGCCCGTCTGCGAGCCCTCGCGGCGGCCACCGCGGCCACGGCCGTATGCCTGGCCGCCCTCGCCGGCTGCGGCACCGGCGGGTCGTCGTCCGCCGACGCGGGCGCCTCCGCCACGGCGTCCGCCAAGGCCGCGGCGACCTCGGCGGCCACGGTGACGGTGAAGGACCCGTGGGTGAAGGCCTCCGACTCCGCCATGACGGCCGTCTTCGGCACCCTGGTCAACCCCACCGGCAGCAAGGTCACGGTCGTGTCCGCCACCTCGACCGCGGCGAAGAAGGCGGAGCTGCACGAAGTCGCCGAGGTGGACGGCAAGATGATGATGCGCCCGAAGGAGGGCGGCTTCACCGTCCCGGCCCACGGCACCCACCGACTGGAGCCCGGCGCCGACCACCTGATGCTGATGGGCCTGGCCGAGGAGGTGAAGCCGGGCGACGAGGTCACCGTCACCCTCACGTTCGAGGACGGCCGGACACTGCGCTTCACCGCGGTCGCCAAGGCGTTCGCGGGCGGCAAGGAGAACTACAGCCCCGGCATGAAGAAGGGCTGACACCCGCCATGGACGACACCACCGTCTCCCCCGCCGACGGCGCCCGCAACGTCTCCCCCGACGACGGTGCCGACTCCGGCTCCGTCAGCCGCCGCCGGCTGCTGGCGGGCGGCGCGCTCACCCTCGGCGGGGCCCTGGCCGGAGCCGGCATCGGCGCCGCGGCGACCGGCGGCGACGGCTCCACCGGCTCCGTCCCCGCCACGGCGCGGCAGCAGGCCCCCGCCTACGGCACGCAGCGGATCCCGTTCCACGGCCGTCACCAGGCGGGGATCGCCACCCCGGCCCAGGCCCACGCCGTGTTCCTCGGCTTCGACCTGGCCAAGGGCGTGGACCGCGCGGCGCTGGGCCGGATGATGCGGCTGCTCACCGACGACGCCGCACGGCTGACCCGGGGTGAGCCCGCGCTCGCCGACACCGAGGGTGAACTGGCGGCGCTGCCGGCCCGGCTGACGGTCACGTTCGGCTTCGGCCCGGGCCTGTTCACGGCGGCCGGACTGGAACGCCGACGGCCCGCGTCGCTGACGCCCCTGCCCCGCTTCTCCATCGACCGGCTCCAGGACCGCTTCTGCGGCGGCGACCTGCTGGTCCAGATCTGTGCCGACGACCCGCTCACCGTCGCGCACGCGCAGCGGATGCTCATCAAGGACGCCCGCAGCTTCGCCCGGCTGCGCTGGGCACAGCGCGGGTTCCGCCGCGGGCGTGGCGTCGAGGACGACGGCGTGACCCAGCGCAACCTCATGGGCCAGCTGGACGGCACCGCCAACCCGGTCCCCGGCGGCGACGTCTTCGCCGGCGCCGTGTGGACGGACGCGGGCCCGGCCTGGCTCAAGGACGGCGGCACGACCTTCGTCCTGCGCCGTGTCCGCATCGAACTGGAGACGTGGGACGCCGCCGACACGAAAGCCAAGGAGTTCACCGTCGGCCGACGCCTGACCACCGGCGCCCCGCTCACCGGCAAGGCCGAGAAGGACCTACCGGACTTCGACGCGAAGGACGAGCTTGGTTTCCCCGTCATCTCCGACTTCGCCCACATCCGTCGCGCCCGCGCCACCGACGACCGGGCGCGCATCTTCCGCCGCCCCTACAACTACGACGACGCCCCGGCCGCGGACGGACGCCCCGACACCGGCCTGCTGTTCGCCTCGTTCCAGCGGGACATCGGCGAACAGTTCCTGCCCATCCAGCGCAGACTCGCCGCCGCGGACCTCCTCAACCAGTGGACGACACCGATCGGCTCGGCCGTCTTCGCCGTCCCACCCGGCTGCGCGCCCGACGGCTGGATCGGCCAGTCCCTCCTGGACTGACCCCCTGCACTCCACTCTCCCGGTTCCGGCCACCGGGGCGGCACTCCTCTCACCGCACCGGCCGGCACACCGAGCCACGACACGCGGCCCCCGGCCGCACGACACGTCCAGCGGGCACCGCAACGCGGAACCCCAGGTCACCGCACCGTGTGACCTGGGGGACGGTGCCTCCGGAACGGCTGTCGCTCCGGAGGCCGGGACCGGCTACTGGCGGGCCTGGCTCTCGGCCTCGTGCTTGAGGTTGTTGACCCAGTTGTGGAGGGAGTTGTCGAGGGCGGCCTGCAGAGCGGCCTGGTTGGCGGTGACAGGGTCGCCGGTCCAGGACTCCTCGGTGTGGACGAGGACGCCGTGGGGGGTCGGGGTGAAGGTCCAGACGTGAACGGCGGTGATGCCCTGGGCGGGGCCGCCCCAGGCGAGGCGCTTGCCGTGATCGACCTGCTTGACGGTGGAGGTGATGTCCAGGCCCTCGGTGCTCCAGCGGAAGACGGACCCGGGGCGCAGGCGGCCGGGGGTGTCCTTGACCACGCTGTCGACGTCGGGCTGCCAGCTGGGCCAGTTCTCGACGTCGGTCTGGATCTTCCAGACGGTGTGCAGGGGGGCGTGGATGAGGATGTCGTCCCGGGTGATGACCGGGGCGCCGAGGTCGATCTGCACGTCGTCGGTGTGGGCAGCGGCGTGGGTGGTGGTGATGGCGGTGGGCTCGTCGTCGCTGAGCGCGTAGGCGGTGCCGGTCGCGAGCAGGAGGACGCTGGTGACGGCGGCGGTGAACTTCGCCGCGGTAATGATGCGCATGGTGAATGCCTTTGCGTGGTGAGGTCGTTCGGGGTCTGGTGGCGGGGCGATTCGCCCGCCGTGGGGAAGGGCCGGAACTATGCGAGGGTGCCGTCGGTGTCCGGGATCCAGGAGCCGTGGATGCCGCCGGTGACTCGGCGGGGAAGGTGGACGGTGGCGATCCGGTCGAGGCCGGAGGCGTCCAGAACCAGGAGTTGGGAGGCGTCCTGCTTCAGATCGGAGATGACGGTGAGCAAGTAGCCGTCGTCCTCGCGGGTGGCACCGGCGGCGGGGACGAAGACGGCCTCGCTGGGCAGGCGGGCGTCGCCGGCCTGGTGGATGCGGCGGGCGCCGGTGGTGCGGTCGTACTTGACCACGCCGTAGCCGCCGAAGCCTTGCTGGTCGGGGAAGGAGACCGCGTACTGGTAGCGGTGCTCTGCGCCGAGGAAGTCCTCGTTGAGGGTCGGGAATTCGACGGCGAGGTCGTCGATGATCTGTTCGTCGACGCTGCCGACGGCCAGGTCGATGATCCAGCGGCGGGTGTAGGAGCGGGTGTTGGGTTCGCTGCCGCGGTCCGGGGCGCCGACCCACCAGTTCCAGGAGAGCTGGAAGCCCTCCTTGTCGACGGTGGGGCCTTCCAGAACGATGCGGCCCTGAGCGTCCTCGTAGGCATTGGCAGCGTGGAGCATGTTGCCCGGTTCGATGGAGAACCAGCGGATCTGGTCCGTGCCCCGCGGGCCGCGGGGCATGACGCCGATCCGGGCGGGCTGGGCGTCGTCCCAGCCGTAGGGGATGCCGGAGTGCTCGTTCGGGTCGAAGGTGACGGAGCCCTCGATGAAGACCACGTGGTGGCGCGTGATCGCGAAGTCGTGCTTGAGGGAGGCGGTGGCGCCGGGGATCTCCGCACTGTGCGTGATGTGGCCCTTGGCGTCGGCCACGTAGTAGAGCAGGTAGGGCGGGAACGGGGAGGAGCCGAAGAAGTGGAGCTCCCCGGTGACCGGGTCGGTCTTCGGGTGGGCGGTCATGGCGCTGCGCAGCTTGCCGTCGAAGTCGAACGCGCCGACGGTGTCCAGCTCGGGGGTGAGCTCGAAGGGGAGGTTGGCCTCGCACAGCGCGAGCAGGCGGCCGGCGTGCTCGATCACATGGGTGCCGGCGGTGCTGGCGGTCAGGTCGGGGCCGTGATCGGTCATGTAGGGGGCGCCGTCCAGGGCCGGGGTGTGCACCCAGCGGTTGCGGTACCACTCGGCGCGGCCGTCGCGCAGGCGGATGCCGTGGACCATGCCGCTGCCCTTGAACCAGTGGGTGGGGGTGACGCCGGGCTTGGGGTTGTGGCTGTTGCGGATCAGCCGGCCGGTGAGCTCCGGCGGGAGGGCGCCCTCGACGGTCAGTTCGGTTGCGGAGATCTCGTCGACGGCGGGCGTGTAGTGGCCGGTCAGGTACGGCTTGCTGGTCATGGCAGGGTCTCTCCGGGGTTCGTCGGGCGTGTGGTCGGGGCGTCGGCGGTCAGTCGGCCTGCTCGGCGCGGGACTTCAGGCAGGCGAGCCAGGCGGTCAGTGACTGCTCCAGGGCCTGGCCGAGCTGTTCGACGGCGGCATCGACGGGGGCGCCGCTCCAGGACTCCTCGGTGCGGACGGTGACCTGTCCGCCGGTCTGCTCGAAGGTCCACACGTGGACGCCGTCGATGCCGTTGGCCGGGCCGCCCCAGACCAGGCGCTCACCGGGGACGATCTCGCGAATCGTGGAGGTGATGTCCAGGCCGTGGGTCTTCCAGTGGAAGGAGTTGCCGGGCAGCAGCGGGCCGTCGAGCTTGGCCTGGTCGACGTCGGTGTTCCACTCGGCCCAGGCGTCGATGTCCGTGTGCAGGGCCCAGACCCGCTCCAGCGGGGCGTCGATCACGGTGGACAGTCGGACGATGACGGGGGCGGTCTCGTCGATGGTGAACATGGTGGTGTTTCCTCTCGGTTGACGTGACGTCGGATGTTGCGCGTCGAAGGGGTTTCGGTTGGTCAGCGGTGGTGTGCCGTCGGCTGCGGAACGGGTCGGGCGGCCGTCGGCGTGGCAGGGGTGCGTCGGCGGGACAGCAGGAGCGCGAGGCCGGCGGTGGCGGCCAGGACCACCGAGCTGACGCCGAAGGCGGTGCGGTAGCCCGCGGTCAGCGCCTCCAGCCGTGGCTGGTGGGTGGCCGCCTGCGCGGTGGCGGTGCCGGCGAGGGTGGCCAGGACGGACAGACCGATCGCGCCGCCGACCTGGCGGGTGGTGTTGACGAGGCCCCCGGCGAGCCCCGCGTCCCGTGCGGGGACACCCTCGACGGACAGCGCGGTCAGCTGGACGAAGGCGACGCTGAGGCCGAGGCCGATCAGGATGCTGGGGCCCAGGATGTCGACCGCGTAGCTGCCGTGGGCACTGATCCGCGACAGCCACAGCAGTCCGGCGGCCTCGGTCAGCAGGGCGCCGGCGACGGTGGCGGTGGCGCCGATGCGGCGGGAGATCCGCGGCGCCAGCGTGGAGCCGAGCATATTGGCGCCGGCGAGCGGGAGTTGACCGAGCCCCGTGGCCAGCGGGCTGAAGCCGAGGACCTGCTGCTGGTAGAGCGGCAGGAAGAAGAACAGGGCGATCCACACCGACCCCAGCAGCGCCATCAGCACGTTGCCGGAGACGACCCGGCCGGTGCGGAACAGGCGGGGCGGCAGCAGCGGGCTCGGGTGGCGGCGCTCCACGAGGACGAAGAAGGCCAGCAGCGCGGCCGCCACGGCGAGGCCTCCCAGGACGGCAGGGTCCGCCCAGCCCGCGCCTCGGGCGGTGGTCAGGCTCCACACGAGTGCGGTGAGTGCGAGGGTGACGGTGGCGGTGCCGAGGACGTCGAAACGTCCGCTTTCCCGGGCCCGCGTCCTCGGGACACTGGCGGCCGCGCCGGCCAGGACCAGGACGGCGCCGATCGCGACCGCGTAGAAGATCCACGGCCAGCCCCACGACTGCGTCAGCACCCCGCCGAGGAGAACCCCGGCCGCGCCCCCCGCGCCCGACACCGCACCCCAGACGCCCAGAGCCTTGCCCCGGCCGGGCCCTGGCGGGAACAGGTCCATCACGAGCGCCAGCGCCGCGGGGGCGACCGCGGCCGCCCCGAGCCCCTGCGCCGTCCGCGCGGCGATCAGCACCGGGGGCGAAGCCGCGAGCCCTGCGGCCAGGGACGACGCCGCGAACAGCGCAAGGCCCGCGAGCAGGATCCGCCGTCGGCCCAGCAGGTCCGCCGCCCGGCCCCCAGCCAGCAGCAAGGCCCCGAAGACCAGCCCGTAGGCGTTGACCACCCAGGTGGTGCCGTTGTCCGACAGCCCGACGCCCGCCCGGATCTGCGGCAGTGCCACGTTCACGATCGAGGTGGCCAGCATGACGGTGAACTGCGCCCCGGCCAGGGCCGCGAGAGCGGCTCCGGGCCGACGGGTGATTTCGGGGGTGCGCACAGGAAGCTCCTTGTGTGGTTAACCACTCACATTGACTGGCCGAAGAAGGCGGGGCCGCACGCCCCGCCGACAACCCGGTCTCGCGGGCCTCAGTAGTGCCTGATGCCTGCCGACAGAGTCCGGGTCCAGGGTGCGTCCACCTCGTCGGCGCCCACGGAGACGATGAGGTGGCACAGCATGCCGAGCGCGAAGAACTCCTGGACCTGCTGGTCCGTGCCACCGGAGGCGCCGCGCACGTATTCGACCAGCCGGGCGTAGCCCTGCCGCACGGTCTCACGCACAGCCGGCTCGGAGACCGCCGCCGCCTGGGCGTGCAACTGGATCAGCATCAGGTCGTTGTCGCTGATCAGCCGGGCGTACGCGTCACCCATCCCTTCCAGGACCGCCTCGGGCGAGCCGCCCCTCGCCTCCGCCGCGGCGCGCTCCAGGGCCCCCCGGACCTCCACGAAGCAATGCTCGACCACTGCCGTGAACAGCAGTTCCTTGCTCGGGAAGAGGCGGTAGACATACGCCTGGGAGATGCCTGCGGCCTTGGCCACCTCGGTCGTGGTGGTACCCCAGTAACCGCGGGCGGCGAAAGCGCCGATGGCCGTGCGCAGCACCGTTTCGCGGCGCTCCTCGGCGGTGGACAGCCGGCGGGGACGTTCACTCTTCATGTGAGTACTCAACCACTCACACTTCTGGGTGTCAATCGCGCGCCTGCTGCCTGCTGGGCGGCGCGCGCCGTGGGCCGGCGGGGCGGGGTCGTCGGGGCTTGCAACCGTTGGGCTTCATGACTCATAGCCTGGCCCCACCCGCTGTCCACTTCCCAGTCCCGCACGGGCCCGGCACTGTCCACCACTGTCCACGCCTGTCCGGTCTGCCGGATGCCCGGTTGCCCGGATGCCCGGATGCCCAGGATGTCAGGACGTGCCGTACAGCTCCCTCTCCCACAGTGACGCGCACAGCAGGTCGAGGCCCTGCCGCAGGTGGCGCCGGAACGTGCCGTACGGAAGACCCAGGCGCCGTGCGGCGGCCTCCTGGGTCGGCGCACCCGAGAAGAACGCCGCGGTCAGGGCCTCCTTGGCCCGCACTCCGCGCGGGTCGGCGGCGAGTTCCTCGACCGCATCCCGCAGCAGCGCTCTGGCACCCTCCACGGGGTCGTCGCGGTCGGCCACCAGCCGGGTGCGCAGCAAGGCGCAGGCGGCGAACGCACTGGGTTCACGCCAGAACTGCAGTGCTTCGCGGACAGCCTGGTCGAATACTGGGCGGGGTGTTCCGGAAGGCCCTGAAAGGGCCGGCATCTCCGTGGCGTCGATCAGGTGCCTGATCCACCGCTCCACCGGGACCTTGCGCCAGTCGACGGTGAAAAGCCCGTACTCGCGGCCGCCGACCTCGCAGCGCACTCCTGAGTCGGCCAGCACGCCTCTCAGCCGCTCCGCCCAGGCCACGTGGTCGTGGTACACGAGGAACCCGTGCGCACGTCCACGCGCCCGCATGGCTTCCGCCTGGACCCGGGAATTGCTCAAGTCGATGACGCGGGAGGGGACTTGGTAGTGCTCGGGGTAGATCGAGAAGCGGGTCATGGCGATGTGCTCGCCCGGCCGCACCGGTGCGGTCTCCTGGCTGTACCGCCACGCCGCCGCGACGACCGGGTCACGGTCGATGTCGGCATCTTCCGGCGGTGCGGACAGGACCAGGCGCGTGGCGAACGCGACGATCTCTCCGGTGGAGATCAGCCGGAAGACGCTGAAGCCCTGCGGCTGCCGGCTCAGCCAGTAACCCACCAGCGCGGCCGATTCCGGTCCCTCGGCCTGCTCGGCCATGGCCAGCACCAGGCCGTGGTCGTCCTCATGAAGCACATCCTCGTACAGGTCGTCCTCGGCGTTGACCCACACCCGTGTCCGCTGCAGCTTCTGCACGTCCCTGAAGAGGTAGAACAGTTCGTCGGTGACCGCCCGCACCCGATCCGGCCGTGCCTCGCGCAACAGACGCAGGTATTCGTCCGCCAACCGCTGCCGCATCGAATGGAAGGCGGTCGGCGCCCGCCAGCGCAGGTCGGCCATCAGCGTCTCCCGCGCGGCGTCATGGGGATACAGGCCCCGAGACGTCGATTCGATGAACGGCAGCTCACGCAACCACTGGAACAGTCCCGGCACGTCCTGGTCGGCGAGCACCGCCGAGAGCAGTTCCTCGGTGATCGAGCGGGCCTGGGCCGCCACCTCCAGCGCCCGGCGATGGGCGGCCGAGGGGACCTCCCCGACCAGTTCGGCCACCAAAGTGCGCAGCACCTCGGCCGACGGCGTCCACCCGGTGCCCACCCGCCCGGCGGAGTCGGCCGCCGCCGCCAGCGTCAGCGCCAGCGGATTGCCCCCGGCGAAACGCAGCACCGCATCCCGCCGCTCCGGCCGCACCGACGCCGCCTCCAACAGCGCCTGAGCTTCCCCGCCACTGAGCGGGCGCAGTTCCCGGACCTGCATCAGACCGGCCCATGCCGGGTCCGCGGTCCACTGCGGCTGCGGGGCAAGCCGCCCGGCCAGCACCACCAACGCCCCCGGGGCCGCCCGGGGCAAGAACCGCTGCCACAAACGGCTCTCCAGCCACTGACAGTGCTCGAACGAGTCGACGAAGAGCACCGTTCCCGGGGCGCTCACGAACGCGTCCGCCGCCTCCTCGAAGTCTGCCGGGTCGCGTCCGAGGAACCGACCGTCCAATTCGACCAGGCCCCGTCCCGCCGCCCGCGCCATGTCCCCCAACCGCCGCAGCAGCGCCGACTTCCCGATCCCGCCCGGCCCGAACAACCAGAACACCAAAGGCGCGTCGGCATCCCCCCGCAGAGCATTCTCGAAGCAGGTCACTTCGACGTCACGACCCACGAACGCGCGTGCCCGAGCACTGCTGAGCCTGTTACCCAGCGACTCCATCCCGCCTCCCCTGCGCCTGCCGAGAATCCGCGCCGAGGGCCACCGCCGTCAACGCCCGCCGCGTCATCCCCACAGGCCAGAACTCACATCATCGCCCGCGACTGCGGCGACCTCCCGATGCTTATAGTCACCGCTTATAGCCACCAAATGAGAAAACCCCAGGTCAGTGACATGACCTGGGGTTCACCATGGAGCCGCCTTCGGGATTCGAACCCGAGACCTACGCATTACGAGAACGCCAGAGCGTTGCCCCATGATTCACTCCCTCTCCCTGTTTTCGCCGTCTGTGCAGGTCAGCAGGCGCGAGGGGGTTCGGGCTGTGATGATCGTTCACGGACTTTCACCGTCCTTCCGGACCCATCTTGGACCCAGAAGGGTTCCACCAGCGGGCTTGCCGGGCCCCGGCTGGGCGAGCCCCAGCTGAGCGCCGGAGGCGAAAGCGCCTCCAGCGCACGGCCCTTGGGAGGCAAGATGCACCATCTTGCTTCTTCCATTCTAGTGGTCATCGCAACACCCCAGTTCAGGCCCTCGCCACCCCGAGCGCGCTGCGGCGGGCACGGCCGTCTGCACCGCCGCTCACTGACAGCAGCGTCCAGCTACCGAATGGGTCCCGGATCGCGGCGAAGACGACCACTTCCGCCGGTGCCGTTACCTCCACCGCGGCCAAGGGCTACAACTCCAACTGCCCGGCCGGGCACGTCTCCTGGGACATCGACGGGATCGTGCAGGCCTGGGCCGACGGGCAGCCCAACCACGGGGTACGGATCGCGGCCGTCGACGAGACGGACCCGCTGACCTGGCGCCGCTACTACTCGGCGAACCAGACGGAGGGCTCGCACAACGCCGCCTACGAGCCCTCCCTGACCGTCACCTACAACTCCAAGCCCGGTACCGCGACGGCCGTCTCCCCACTGTCCGGCACCTACACCTCGGACACCACGCCCACGCTGTCCGCCAAGGCCACCGACGCAGACGCCCAGCAGGTCACGCTGACCTTCGAGATCTGGGCGGCCAGCGGTACCGCGGCCCTGCAGTCCGGCACGTCCGCATCCGTGGCGTCCGGGGCGGTGGCGACCCACACGGCCGGCACCCTGGCGCCGGGTGACTACAAGTGGCGGGCCAGGGCATCCGACGGCACCGACACCGGGGCCTGCGCGTGAGCTGGGCCGGGCGCACCGACGGCACGTGGTGGGTGCACGTGGCCGCCCGGGACAAGGCGGGCCTGTGGTCGCCGGCCCAGCACCGCGGCTTCAACGTCCTTCATCTGGTCGGCGCCCGCCGATCTGTCCGGCGTCACCGGCTACGTGGTCGCCGTGGACCGGGTCGCGGACACCTTGCCGGCCACCACCGGCACCCCGCAGACGTCGACGAAGTTCACCACCACCGTCGACGCGGACGGCACCTGGTACCTGCACGTGCGGGCCAAGGACGGGGCAGGCAACTGGTCGTCCACCGCGGCGCATCTGCCGTTCCGGGTCGACATGACGCTGCCGCCGAGCCCGGTGATCAGCTCGTCCACGCACCCGGACCAGACGGACGCGTACCGGAGCGGCTCCTTCAGCGCAGCCTGGACCGCGCCCTCCGGCGCCTCCGCCGGGTACAGCATCGTCGTCGACGACACCGCCGACACCGTGCCCGACAGCACGGTCGAGACGGACGGCACCTCGTACACGACGACTCGCACCGAAGACACCTGGTACCTCCACGTGCGCGGTATCGACGGCGACGGCACGGGCGGGGCGACCTCCCACTTCCGCTTCACCGTCGACACCACCGCGCCCGGTGCCCCGGCCGTGGCCTCCGCGGCCTACCCGTCGGACGCGTGGGCCGGTGGCGCGCAGGTGGCCGGGACGTTCACCCTGACTCCCGACGGCACCGACACCCGTAGCCTGACCTACTCGGTCGACGACGGCACCCCGCACACCGTCGCCACCACCGGCGGCCCGGTCGAGCTGACGATCACACCGGCCACCGAGGGCAGTCACCGGATCGTCGTCACCGCCACCGATCGGGCCGGCAACGTCTCGGCCGAGACCAAGCGTGCCTTCCATGCCGGACGGGCGGCCGTGACCGCACCCGCCAACGGCGAGGTGCTCGTCGGATCGGTCGATCTCGCGGTCAGTGCTCCCGCCTCGCTCACGGACGTCACCTTCCTCAAGCGGGCCTCGTCCGCCGACCCCTGGCAGGTCGTTCGTGTGGAACACTTCGGCGCTGTCCGGCAGCGGCAGCCTGCAGATCGGCGCGCGTTTCGGCGGTGCGTACGATCCGCCCGAGGCGGAGCCGGTCTCGGCGGTCGTCGACCATGTCGAGGTCATCGAGCCCGGGAGCGACAACATGCAGGAGCCGGAGCCCGCTCAGGCCTACGCCCTGGAGCAGGCCGAGGACCGCGCGGCGCAGAATCCCGACGCGTTCGCCCCGCCCTACGTCGATCCGGCGACGGGTGAACTGGTCGCGCCGGTCGTGGAGTCCGCCTCGGCCGACGATGCGTCCGCGCCGATCCAGGTGACACAGGCCCCGGCCGACGAAGGCAGCGGACTGCCCGCCGAGGACTCGGAGGACGGCACCAAGCCCGACACGGTGACCACCGACGCGGAGACTCCGGCGCCGCCCGCTGACGGGTCCCTGGAGACGACCGGCGAGGAATCGTTCGCGATGCCCGAAGACCCCGCGGAGACCGCTTCCAGTTCGTCGAGGCCCGTCCAGGACTACTGGCGGCGCTGGGCGCAGAGCGGTGACAAGGTGTGCACGGGCGGCATGAAGACCGGAGAGATGTGCGGCTGGCAGGTGACCGCCACCCAGGCGACCATCCACTACTCGACCGGTTCGACGGCCAAGAACATGGTGGTGGCCAAGAAGACGTCCGGATCCTGCACCATCAAGGGCGACTCGGGCGGCCCGGTCTACACCGTCGACGGCAGCGGACGCGCCTACGCCAAGGGCATCATCTCCGGCGGCGGTGGCGGCGGCAGCGGCGGGTTCTTCGACCCCTGCTGGCTGTACTTCACCGACATCGGGCTGGCCAACAGCGCCTTCCCCGGCACCGTAGCGAGGAACTGACATGCGCCGTGCGTTTTTCACACCGCTGCTGGCAGCAGCCCTGACCGGATGCTCGCTCCTCGGCCAGGACCCGCCCTGCACCAAGGCCGACGCGGACTCGCAGGTGTCCGTGATGTGGCGACCCGCCGACTTCGGAGGCCGGGACGCGGTGAGAATCCGTCTGTGTGTGCAGGCCAGATGCCATGAACGGACATCGGGCAGCCCCGACGACCCGTTCGCCTCGGTGTCGGTCCGACTCCGCGGCGACGTCGGCTCGTCCACCGTCCCGGTGCGGCTCACGGTGACGTCCGTGAAGAACGGTGACACCGTCGTCGCGGACAGTACCCGGGCCAGGCTGACGGAGCAGCACCCCAACGGCGCGTCCTGCCCGCCCACCACATGGACGGCAACATTCCGGGCCCACCCCGACAAGGGCCTGACGTCACCCAAGGGCATGAAACTCCAGGAATGAGTTCCACACACAAGCGCCCGCCCCACCGCAGCGCCGGAGGGGCGGGCGCTTCGTGTCACCGTTGCAGGCCACGGGAGCCAGGCCACCGAACCGGTCACCGGCCGCAGCCGCGACAGAGCCGCCGACGAAACCCGCTGGTTCAGGGAGCAACGCTTCGCACAAGACTCCCTGGTGAACGGACGACCGAAGAAGTGCACGATGACCTTCTTCCGCCGGCCCGCCTGCGGCCGGGCCAGCGGGACGGCGCCCAGGGTCAGCCGCTTCACTCGGCCTTCAGTCTGCGGGTCTGACACCCGCCATGGACGACACCACCGTCTCCCCCGCCGACGGCGCCGGCAACGTCTCCCCCGACGACGGTGCCGGCTCCGGCTCCGTCAGCCGCCGCCGGCTGCTGGCGGGCGGCGCGCTCACCCTCGGCGGGGCCCTGGCCGGAGCCGGCATCGGCGCCGCGGCGACCGGCGGCGACGGCTCCACCGGCGGATCGGCCGTCTTCGCCGTCCCGCCCGGCTGCGCGCCCGACGGCTGGATCGGCCAGTCCCTCCTGGAGTGACTGACCCCCGCACCACCCCCCCTGACCCCCGCACCACCCCCCTGGCCTCCGTGCCGCACCGACGGAGGCCGGGAGGAAACCGGGGCCTTCATTGCCCCGGCCGTCCTCCGCGAGGCGGAATCAGCACACCGGCCATTAACAAGTGTTTTGTTAATCTGGTTCCATGGCCATCACCCCCGACCCCGCTCCCGGCGAAGGCCCTGTCCGCCCGGTCTCCGTCTCGCTCCACGAAGGCACCATCGCCGCTCTCAAGGCCCGCACCGGTAAGAGGGGCATGTCCGCCTACGTCGAAGCCCTCATCCAGCGCCAGTTGGAACGCGACCGACTGCGTGAACTCATCGAGGACGCAGAAGCTGAGCACGGCCCCGTCGACCCGGCAGCGGTCGAGGCCAAGCGAGCGCTCCTGCGCGGCGACACGGCCGGCGCAGTGGACGCCGCGTGAGCGGCACCCTCGTCCTGGACTGTGAGGGCCTGTCGAAACTCGTACGACGCACACCCGAACTCACCGAATGGCTCGCCGCCGCCGAAGCCGAGGACATCCGCGTCGTCACCAGCTCCGTCACCCTCGTCGAAGCCCGCGACCCCAAGACCAACCAGGCCCGGTTCGACTACGCCGTCTCCCGCGTCAACGTCATCCCGCCCACCGAAGCCGTCGCCCGCCACGCCAGCAAGCTCCTCGCCGCAGCCGGACTGCACGGCCACAAGTACGCCCTCGATGCGATCGTGGCCGCAACAGCGCTCGCCTCACCCGCCCCGGTGACCCTCCTGACGTCGGACCCCGAAGACCTCGTCATGCTGTGCGGCCCCGGCGTCCGCGTGGTCAAAGTGTGATCCGGGCACGAGCGTCGAACTCGATCACACCGGCCCCCGGGACTCCGAGATCAGTCGCTCTCCGGACAGGGCCCGGCTTCGCCTCGGCCGATGTCGCACCGCGCGAGGAACGCCTCGACGACCTCCCGGAACGCGGCCTCCTCCTCGACGTGCGGCAGGTGGCTCGAGTCCGGGAACACCCGCAGCCGCGCACCGGCGACGAGCTCGACGAACGGCGCCACGCACTCGGCGGTGGCCTCGTCGTGTTCCCCGCGCAGGACGAGCACCGGGACGCTGATCGAGGCCAGCCGGTTCACCGCCGACCATTCCCGGAGGGTGCCGGTCACATAGAACTCGCTGGGGCCGATCATCGTCCGGTAGACGGTCGGGTCCGCCGCCCACTGGTCGAAGCTGGACGCCACCTCGGGCGGGTAGGGCCGCATCCGCAGCAGGTGGCGGTCGTAGAAGACCTGAGTGGCCGCCGCGTACTCAGGCGACTCGGTGGTGCCGGCTGCCTCATGGCGATCGAGAACCTCCCGCACCTCCCGGGGCAGCGCCCGGCGCAGTTGTGCCACGCCACTGCACCACAGGGGCATCGCCGCCGGCGTGTCCGCCAGCACCATCCCGCGCAGCCCGGCCGGACGCCGTACCGCGTGTTCCGCGGCGAGCATGCCACCCCAGGACTGACCGAGCAGGGCGTGGTCGTCGGCGATCCCGAGCCGGGCGAGCAGCGCGTCGAGTTCATCGAGGAACAGGCCGACGGTCCACAGGCCGGGGTCGGCGTCGGGCAGGTGGGTGGAGCGGCCGCAGCCGAGTTGGTCGTAGTGGACGACGGCCCGCCCGGTCTCCGCCAGCTTGGCGAGGTTCAGCAGGTAGTCATGGGGGAAGCCCGGCCCCCCGTGCAGCACCACCAGAGGCGTGCGTCCCAGCGCCCGCGAGGCATCGAGGTCTCCGGTGATCCGGTACCAGGTCCGCCCGTGAGGGCCCTCGATCCAGCCCTCCGTAGTCGCGGGCGGCAACGGTGGTCTCGTGTGCACGGGTGGCTCCCGGGATGTCGGAACGGATATTGAGATTGCGGGGAAGAGCGTGGGCCGGCGGAAAACGGTGCCGCGGGCTCACCGCGCCACAGGTCACATTTCGGAATGCGGATCTTCTTTCCGGATGCCATACATCACGCCACGCCAATCGCGCGGTGCCAGACCGATCACCGATCGAGGAACCAAGAAAACCCCAGGTCAGAAACTATCTGACCTGGGGTTCCAGTGGAGCCGCCTTCGGGATTCGAACCCGAGACCTACGCATTACGAGAACGCCAGAGCGTTGCCCCATGATTCACTCCCTCTCCCTGTTTTCGCCGTCTGTGCAGGTCAGCAGGCGCGAGGGTGTTCGGGCTGTGATGATCGTTCACGGACTTTCACCGTCCTTCCGGACCCATCTTGGACCCAGAAGGGTTCCGCCAGCGGGCTTGCCGGGCCCCGGCTGGGCGAGCCCCAGCTCAGCGCCGAAGGCGAAAGCGCCTCCAGCGCACGGCCCTTGCGACGATACTTCGTCGCCGCAGACCGGGTCTGCCGTACGCCAGAACTCCCACCCGTCCGTGGACAAGGTGGACTCTGGGGTATCGCGGCCTCTGACGTGGAGCTTGACCGCCTGCCCGGCAGCCGACAGCGAGGGGTAGACCTTCTCCTGGTAGCGGATCTGACCAGTGGTCAACACGGTTGCGGTGTGTCGTTGCCCCATATAGTCACCGTGCAAGGTCGCCCCGGGGGTCACTCTGCCGGCGGCCATCATTTCCTCGAAGCCCACCTGCCTCTCATCTTCGCTGACTGCTGTCTTCCGCGATCTCGTCAGTGTTGGTTGCCCCGACGCCCGGGATTTGGGGATGGAGGATCCTCCGAGCCCGGAGTCATGCGCGGCCGCGGGCCATTGCCGTGGTCATCTGCCCGAGGATCACGGCAAACGGCAGGACACCACGTCGGCTGCGAAGCTGAGCTCCTTCGAACAGGCACCGCGCCAAGGCGCAAGCACGTCGGCACCCGAGTAGGAGCGGATCTCGGGGCCAAGGCTCCCAGATCCTGCATCCTGCGCCGGTGTCCGGCCCAGCGCACGTGCCGAAAGTCCCTACCCGTAGTCCAAGGGGATGTCCGCCGAGCAGCACTTCGGCAAGGGAGGCTGGGCGATCCGTGAAGGTTCCCGGCTCCAGTACCGGTCCGCAATCGATGGTCAGTCACGAGACCGCGCGTCCTCAGCACCGGTGATGAGGACGCTCTCCTACGGCTTCGG
Organism: Streptomyces sp. NPDC031340; assembly: GCF_055569945.1. Lineage (NCBI taxonomy): Bacteria > Bacillati > Actinomycetota > Actinomycetes > Kitasatosporales > Streptomycetaceae > Streptomyces > Streptomyces sp. NPDC031340. Next base: position 149,228 of record NZ_JBVIIE010000015.1, on the reverse strand, counting down.
CTGACGTCGCGGAGTTCCGGCGACAGCACAGCGGCCCCCGTCCACCGCCTGGCGCCAGCGATCGAGGTCGCCAAGGCCGAAGTGGGGCTGGAGGTCCTGCCCTCTGCTCATGGGACGGCCGACTGTGGGCTCGGGCGCCGGGGTGCGCTGGAGGGCCACCATGGCCACGTCGTCGGTGAGCGGGCCGTCCACGTGCCGACGGAGGTCGGCGCGGACCGCGGCCAGCAGGGCTTCCGGGGGCAGGCCGGTCCAGTTCCGCAACCGGTCGGCGAGCGGGTAGAAGTCGCCGGCCGGGTTGCGTGCCTCGGTCACGCCGTCGGTGTAGAGCACCAGGGTGGCGCCCGGCGGGAAGTCGGCGGTGTCCACCACCACCTCCCCGCCGTTGAGGTCCTCGAGGCCCAACGGGGGTACCGGCACCGTCGGCTCCAGCGCCGTGACCTTTCCGTCGTGCAGCAGCAGCGGCTCGGGATGCCCCAGATTCACCAGGCGCATCGGCCCCTCGTCGGGCAGCTCGCACACGACAGCGGTCACGAACGACTCCTCCGTGAACGCACCGGGACCGCAGGGGGACGCCTCGGCCGCGGCGGACAGCTCCCGGACGTCCTCGCGGAACCCCGCCGACAGCTCCCGCACCACCGTCGTGAGCGGGCTGCCGTGCCGGACCGAGTGCCGGAAGCCGTTCAGCACCGAGCTGACCATGTCCAGCGAGGCCAGCCCCTTGCCCTGCACGTCGCCGAGCAGGAGCCGGGAACAGTCCCCGTGCCGGGCCATCGCGTACAGGTCCCCGCCGACGGCGGCCTCCTCGTCCGCCGACTCGTACAGCGAGGCCACGTCGAAGGACCCGACCCGGCGCGGCAGCGGATGCAGCAGCACCCGCTGGGTGACCTCCGCGACCCAGCGGGCCCGTGCCAGCTGGCGCTCCCTGCGCACCCGTACCGCGGCGGCGGCCACGGCGGCCACGCTGATCAGGGCGATGGTGCCCAACTGGGCCGGGAAGTTCGGCGTGCCCACCAGCCCGTTGGCCCAGGAGGACATGATCACGCACGGCAGCGTCACCGCGACCACTCCGAGGACACCCGCCGGAGCGCAGAACACCGCCGCAAGCGTGGGCGCCGCCACCATCAGCGGCCCCAGCCGGATGACGTTCGGGGTGAACAGGTCGAGTATCAGCAGAAGCACAGGAAAGAGCGAGATCGCCACCGCGGGGGGCACGAGCACCCTCCGGGCACCGGCGCGCGACCGCCTGCCGAGGACCTTCCGCACTGCGACCACCTCCGGCCCCCACGCCCTGGTTGTCATCACGTCCGCCATCACCACGAACCGTCTCTTCAAGAAAACGGGCACCGCCCGCAGGAGAAAAGGGGCTTTTGGTCCCGTAAATGGGAAATGCCCCGCAGCACTTCCCTTTCTCCGCGTACGGGCCGCACGGATGCACGGACGCCGCAGGCGATCACGCACCTCCGCGCTGCGTATCCGGACGCCCCGGTCGGCGAGGAGGCCTTCGGGGCTGCGAGCGCGGCCCTCACCGGGGCGGTGCGCGGGCAGCAGCCATCAGGCGTTTCACCGAGCCGGTGTTCGCGGAGGACCACATGGTCGTCGGGGCCGAGCAAAGGGCGTGGGAGGAACAGGGCGAGGACGGCAGCCATGAGGTCTTCCCTCTCGTCCTGGACGTCTGCGGAGTGCTGCGCGCCGATGGCGTCCGTCTGCGCCCACGAGCCGGCGGACGCGGCCCGGTCTTCGGCGATGGCGTGGCGTCCGAGCCCGGCTGCCACGGTGCGGGGCCGGATGCCTCTGCCGGCCCGAAGCCGTCCGGGGCGTCACCGGGTGGAGGCACACGGTGAACGCCGTTCGGAGGGACCGCCGGCGGTGAGCCGTTCGGCGGACGTGTGGTTCCCGCCCGTCCTGCGTGGAACCCCTGTGACAGGCAGCCGCCCGGCCGCTGCCCCTCAATCGCCGCTCACCGAGGTGACCATGCGCCTGCTCCTCGTCCACCCCAGCGCCCTGCTGTACTCGGAGATCTTCCTGCGTCTGGAACCGCTCGGCCTGGAACGGGTGGCCGGCGCGGCTCGCGACGCGGGCCACGAGGTGAGGGTGGTGGACCTGCAGGTGACCGGCGCCAGGGAACTGGCCCGTGAGCTCACCGCCTTCCGCCCGGACGCCCTCGGCGTGTCCCTGAACTACCTGGCCAACGTCCCCGAAGCCATCGAGCTCGCCCACGCGGCCAAGCGCGCCGTACCGGGCTGCTTCGTGTTCCTCGGCGGGCACAGCGTCTCCTTCGTGGCGGAAGACGTGCTCGCCCAGGCCGAGGGTGCCGTGGACGCGGTGGTGCGCGGCGAAGGGGAACCAGCCATGGCTCCCCTGCTGGCGGCGATCCGGGACGGCGGCGTCCAGGATGTGCCGGGGATCGTGACACCGGCGGGCCGCGGCCCCGAACCGCGGATGCTGCACAGCATCGACAGCCCCACGCCCGCGCGCGACCTGACGCACCACCGGCGCCGCTACTTCATCGGGGAACTGGACCCGTGCGCGTCCATCGAGTTCACCCGGGGCTGCCCCTGGGACTGCTCCTTCTGCTCCGCCTGGACCTTCTACGGCCGCAGCTACCGCAAGGCCTCCCCCGAGGCGGCCGGCGCGGAGTTGGCAGGCATCCGGGAGCCGAACGTGTTCATCGTCGACGACGTCGCCTTCATCCGGCCCGAACACGGGCACGCCATCGCCGCCGAACTGGAACGCCGCAGGATCCGCAAGCACTACTACCTGGAGACCCGCAGCGACGTCCTGCTGCGCAACGAGGAAGTGTTCCAGCGCTGGACCCTGCTCGGGCTGAAGTACATGTTCCTCGGCATGGAGGCCATCGACGCCGAGGGACTGGACCTGTACCGCAAACGCGTCAGCCCCGACGACAACTTCCGCGCCCTGGAGACGGCCCGCCGACTCGGCATCAACGTGGCGATCAACCTCATCGTCGACCCGGCCTGGGACGAGGAACGCTTCCGCACCGTGCGGGAATTCGCCCTGGCCGTCCCGGAGATCGTGCACCTCACGGTGATGACGCCCTACCCGGGCACCGAGATCTGGCACACCGAGTCCCGCAAGCTCACCACCCGCGACTACCGGCTCTTCGACATCCAGCACGCCGTGGTGCCCACCACCCTGCCCTTGGACGTCTTCTACCGCGAACTGGTCAAGACCCAGTCGGTCATCAACCGCAAGCACCTGGGCCTGCGGACCGCGATGGGCGCCCTGCGCGTACTGGGCGGCAACCTCGCCCGCGGACAGACCAACTTCGCCCGTATGTTGTGGAAGTTCAACCGCGTCTACAACCCCGCACGGCAGATGGCCGACCACCACCGCCCGGTGCGCTACGAGCTGCCGCTGCCGCGCCACCTGGACGTCGGCGACCGCCGCCAGCTGTACGTCCACACCCGCCCGGCGGCCCGGCGCGACTCCGGAGCAGTGGAATAGGCCGGTGCAGCACTTCAGGCCTGCGCATTCGGGTGCACGCGTGCCGGGAGGCGCGGCCGACGAAGGGGCACGGCCGACAGCGCCGCCGGAATCTGGACGGTTCGCCGGAAGAGAGGTGACTCGACGTGACTGACGGGAGCCACCGGGTCGTGGAGACTCGGTGCCGCAGCCGCCAGAGGTGAGCCTGTCGCGGTGGGCGGCGGCCGCGAACAGTCTTTCCTGCTCTGCGTTGCCGCGGGCATCTCGGCGGGAACGTCGTCCGGTTGCTGCACGGTATCGCCCGGTCCGCCGGTCGGGGAGCCGGCGCTGGTGGACAGCAGGGACCAGGCTGCCAGGAACAGGGTGACGGCTACGGCCGTGGCGATCACACCGCAGACACGTCGGAGCCTGGCGCGGTTGTCCATTTACCGCCACGGCGGCCCCGCCCATGGGCCGTCGGGTTCCCACGGCTCACCGACTGTCCTCGTCCGGTCGGAAGGAGGTCCGGTCCGCGGCCAGGTCGTGTCCCCGTCGGGGCGGCAGATGGGCCGCCCCGACGCCCGTTCCTGCGCAGAGGGCTCCCTGGGGGCGGATGCGCGGATGGCCTCCTCACTGTCGGTGAGGAACTTCAGCCAGGTCTCCTCGGAAGTGGCGCCGGCATCCGGCTCCTCGGGTGTTCCGTTGCTGCCTGCCCCTGGGTCGGTCACGGTTCCGTCTGCCTCCTCGTGTTCGCGGATCGCCGGTGACGGCCGGGGCTCGGTGTGCGCGTGGTCTTCCTGCTGTGCCGGTCGATCCGGCTCGTGCCGCAGTCGTCGCAGGTGCGGTGACGGCGGGCATGGCCGGTCGGCCAGAGAGTGGGAAGGGGGCCGCCGACGGCCGGCGTACCGTCCGTGACCATGCCGGCTTCACTCCTGGGTGCCCAAGCGGCAGTCGGCCGTCGGCACGGCCCCCGGAAGCAATACCTGCACAGTGCAAAGCCACATCCCAGGTCCTTCTCGACCCACAGTGGCGCGCGGGAGAGGGCGAGAGGCGGGAAGTCCGCGGCCGGCCGGCCCTTCAGGCCCGGCCCACCGCTTCGGCGGGGCGCGCCGTCTCGTCGCACCATGGCCGGCCCTCGCGGTTCGGGAAGCGTCGACTCCCGGACTCGATTGGGTAAAGGCGCGATACCGGGGCCGCCCCACGGAAGCAACTTTTGCATAGTCTAAATATGAGGAGGGTGTCCGCGGAGACTGCGGGCGGCTCCTGAGTGCCTGGAGACCGCTGGAGCGTCCATGACCGACCAGAAGCCGCCCGCGAGCGGCATGGTGCTGTCCTGCATGCCGCTCGCGGTGATGGCAGTGGTCATGGTGGCGGACGTGGTTGGCGGGCCTGGCGTGGGACTGTTGCCTCTGGTGTCGCTCGGCCCCGCGTTCTCCGGCCTGGTCGGTGGGTGGCGGCGTACGGCCGTGATCGGCGTGGTGGCGCTCGGCCTGTGCGTGGGCCTCGGGGTGTACGACGGGCTGTTCGAGGAGCGTCGCGGGTTCGCGGCCCTCGGGTCGGTGGTGGGGGTGACCGGCGCGGGAGTCGCGGCGGCCGTGATGCGCGGCCGCCGAGAGGCGGAGCTGGCCAGTGTGCGCTCGATCGCGGAGGTGGCCCAGCGGGTGCTGCTGCGCCCGGTGCCGCTGACCGCGGGCCCGCTGCAGGCGGCGGTGTCGTACACCTCGGCGGTCGCCGAAGCGCGGATCGGCGGAGACCTGTACGAGGTGGTCGCCTCGCCGCACGGGGTCCGGGTGATCGTGGGGGACGTGCAGGGCAAGGGACTGGCCGCGGTGGAGACCGCCGCCGTGGTACTCGGCGCCTTCCGGGAGGCCGCCCACGAGGAACCTGATCTGGTCGGGCTCGGTGAGCGCCTGGAGCGCAGCGTCGGCCGGGAGTTGGACGGTGAGAGGTTCGTCACCGCGATCCTCGCGGAGATCGGCGCGGACCACGACGTCGTCTTTCTCAACTACGGCCACCCGGCCCCGATGCTCGTACGCGGCGACGGCAGCGCCGACTTCCCGCAGCCGTCCGCGTACGCGCTGCCGCTGGGCCTGGAAGCGCCGGAGAGCGGCGGTCCGAAGCCGTATCGGGTGGGCTTCGCGCCGGGCGACCAGTTGCTGCTGTACACCGACGGGGTCACCGAGACCCGCGACCCCACCGGCCGGTTCTATCCGCTCCCCGAGCGCGTACACCTGCTCAAGGACGGCGACGCGCACAGCGCGCTGGAGTCCCTGCGCAAGGACGTGGTTCGGCATGCCGCGGGGCCGCTCCATGACGACGCCGCGATGCTACTCCTGCGCTACCACGGTCATGGGGAAGGAAAATCCGCTCCGATCACGTGAGCCGGCAGGGACTTCGGCAAGGTAGAAAGGACGTATGCCGGAACACGAGACCACCGCGGGGACCATGGACGACGGCGAGGCCGTCACCCGTGCGGTACTGACCGCTTCGCGGCTGCTGGTGGCGGTCTCTGCCCGGTCGCTCGCCGCTGTCGAGGAGCGCGTCACGCTGCCGCAGTTCCGGATGCTGGTGGCGCTGTCCACTCGCGGTGCCACCAAACTGGTGACGCTCGCGGAACTGCTCCAGGTGGCACCCTCGACGGCGATGCGCATGGTCGACCGGCTCATCGCGGCCGGGCTGGCCGACCGGCAGACCAACCCCGGCAACCGCCGCGAGACCCTGCTGCAGCTCACCGAGGAAGGCAGCCGCACCGTCGAGGACGTCACCGCACGGCGCCGCGCCGAGATCGCCACGATCGTCGAGCGCCTCAGGCCGACACAGCGGTTGGCCCTCATCGAGGCCCTGAACGCCTTCAACGAGGCTGGGGGGGAACCCCCCGCTCCGGTGCTGGACCATCCAGAACCCTACCCGCTGGGCTGGGCGGTGGGCGCGCGATGACGCGCGTCGTCTGACGGTCCCCGCACCGGCGTATCCAGGCCGCTCTTCCCCTGCTCCTGCCGGTCTTCCATCACGCAAGGGAATCGTCAGGGTGCCGGCATCGCGGCCACCCGTGCCGGTCCGGGCGAGGACAGTGCGGATTCCCCTTCCACGGTGGAGCTCCCTCTGACGGCGCATCTGCGGTCCACCGCGGAATTCGTTCCTCGACTGGCGGGTGGTGAGGCCGGACTGCTGTGTGCTGCCGCGCTCGTCCTCCGTCTCTGCATGGTGCGGGCCGGACGGGCGCTGGTCGGCATCGTCGCCTTGCTCGGTGTGTACCTGGCGCTGCACACGCTCCAGGCGAAACCTTTGCAGCAGGTCAAGATTGCACAATGCTATACGTGAGGAAGGATCGCGTGCCTTCCCCGCCTCGGCGCCGGCCTCGTCGGCACCATGCGTGTGGCGGTCTCTTCGGTGCGGCTCGGTCCGCGGTACGGCTCCGGGAGTCACCCGGCGGAGTGAGACCTGGCTTCACCCGTCCACTGCCTCCCGGGACATCTAGGCGGCCGTGTGCACGGCGCGCAGCGCGCTCTGGTGGCTGAGCCAGCCGACCGGCTTGCCGTGTTCGGAGTCGAGGACCGGCACCCCTGTGCCTGAAGATGAGAGCAGGATGTGCAGCGCTTGCGCGAGGGGCTGGTCCGCCGTGACGGGCGCGGGGGGCTCGGCGAGTTCTCCGATGACGGCCGGCGCCGCCTTCGGCTGTTCCGCCAGGGCCTCGGCCACCGCTTGGGCGGTGATGACGCCGACATAGTCTCCGGTGTGGTCGACCACCGGGAGCGCGCCATGACCGGACAGGCTCAGCATGTCCGCGGCGTCGGCGAGTGCGGTCGACACCGGCAGGGAGGAGGGCAGGGGCTCCATGACCGTACCGACGTGCTGGGTGCCGATCCGTGCGCCGGGGGCGGGGCCTTCGAGGTCGATGCCGCGTCGGCGCAGTTTGAGCGTGTAGATGGTGTCGCCGGTCAGCAGGCGGCTGACGGCTGTGGCCAGCACGATCGCCAGCATCAGCGGCAGGATGATCGAGTACTCGCCGGTGAGCTCGAAGAGGATGACCACGGCGGTGATCGGTGCCCGCGCGGCGCCGGCGAAGACGGCGCCCATGCCGACCAGCGCGTACGCGCCCACCGCACCGGCCGACGCGGGCAGCAGATGGTGGACGCCGATGCCGTACGCCGAGCCCAGCATCGCCCCGATGAACAGGCTGGGCGCGAACACCCCGCCCGAGCCGCCGATGCCGATCGTCAGGCTGGTCGCCAGAATCTTGCCCCCCAGCAGCAGGAGCAGGAAGCCGACCGCGTAGCCGCCCTCGGTCGCCTTCTGCAGTACGGGATAGCCGACGCCGTACATCTGTGGCAGGGCCAGCAGTACCAGGCCGAGGGCGAGACCGCCGACAGCCGGGCGCAGCCACTCCGGACCGCGCCACAGCCAGTCGCAGGCGTCTTCGATGAGGTACAGCACACGGGAGAAGCCGACGCCCACGGCCGCGGCGACCACGCCGAGCAGCGCGAACAGGGCGTACTGGGCGAGATGGTCGACGTGGAAGTCGGGGAGGTCGAGGAAGGCCGTGTCGCCGAAGGTGGCGCGTCCGATGATGCTGGCGGTGACGCTGGCCAGCACGGTGGCGCCGAAGGCTTCCGCGCTGAAGGTTCCCAGAATCAGTTCCATGGCGAAGAAGACGCCGGCCAGCGGGGCGTTGAAAGTGGCGGCGATACCGCCTGCCGCGCCGCAGGCGACCAGGAGCTTCATCCGCTCCTCGGTGACCTTCGTGACGCGGCCGAGGGTGGAGCCGAGCGCGGAGCCGATCTGCACGATCGGGCCCTCGCGGCCCACCGAGCCGCCCGAGCCGATGCACAGGGCGGAGGCGAGCGTCTTGACCACCGCGACCTTGGGGCTGATCCGTCCGCCGCGCTGGGCGACGGCCAGCATCACCTCGGGCACCCCGTGGCCGCGGGCTTCCTTGGCGAACCGGTTCACCAGCGGCCCGTACAGCAGACCGCCGATCACCGGCGTGAGGAGCACGAAGCAGGGGCCCAGCCAAGGAACATGCGGATTGCCCGCGCCGGGGGAAGCGGCATAGTCCTGGTGCCCGGAGAGGACACGCGTGAACGTCTGGATGCACCAGCGGAAGACGACCGAGCCCACCCCGGCCGCGGCCCCGATCACCACGGCCAGCACCATCAGACCCCAGGAGGCGGTGCGCAGGACCGCGAACGTCCGCGGAGGCGCGGAGCGGCTCGAGGTGGTGCCGGTCATGCGTACCCTTCCTCGGCTGCCTGGATGGTGCACCCGTCCCACTTCCCTATTCTTGCATTATGCAAAACGTGTCAAGAGTGCTGGTCGCGGGAGCAGGGTCGGTCCTGGGGCTGCCGGCCTGGGAGTCGCTGTTTCTCGCCGGGGCGCGCCCCTCCCCGGTCGGGCCGAGATCGGGACCGAAGGTCCCTTGGTGGTGAGCCACCGGCGCGGGAGTGTGGGAAGGCCGGAGGGTACGGAGGTGGCGAACCATGAGTGACCGGACTCCCCCACAGCGGATCGTGGTCGGCGTGGACGGGTCGGACTCGAGCAGGTCGGCGCTTCGCTGGGCTGCGCGGCAAGCGGTGCTGACCGGTGCGGAGCTGCGTCCTGTGCAGGCGTGGCGGTTGCCGCCCACCTACGGCATGCCGACGGACTACTCGGACGCCGACTTCGAGGGGCACGCGCGGGAGAACCTGCGGCGCACGGTGCAGGACGTGCTCGGGGAGTACCCGGACCTGAACGTCGTCCCCCAGGTCGTGGAGGGCCACCCGGCGACGGTCCTCATCGAGGCGGCCAGGAGCGCCGACCTGCTGGTGGTCGGCAGCCACGGGCACGGGACGTTCGCGGGAACGCTGCTCGGATCAGTCAGCCAGCACTGCGTGCACCATGCAACCTGCCCGGTGCTCGTCGTGCGCGCCCACGATGGCCGGCTCCCGGACGTCGAGGCCCAGGCGGACGCCGACTGAACCGACGCGACAGAGCCCGCCGGCGAATTGCCGTCCGTGCTCCCCCGCGACCCTCGATGACGACACGGCCGCTCCATGGCCCCGTTCCGCTTCCGGAACGGGCCGGGCCGGTCCAGTCAGGGGCTGCCGTGATCGCGGGCGTAGGCGGCCAGGACCCGCTGCCAGGTACCTCCGGTGTGCAGGAACCGCTGGTCGAGCACAGTGGCGAGGTCGTCGAGGGCCGTGGCGAGCACGGCCGCGGCGCTCCGGGTGTCCGGATGCTCCGCTCGCCTCGTCCGCTCGACGAGGTCGGCGGCGTGGCCGAGGGTGAGGGCCAGCGAGATGTCGCCGGATCCGTCGTGGAAGTAGTAGGACTCGGGGTATTGGAGGAAGTCGACGCAGACGCGCGCGATGTCGGCGGCGAGTTGGCCGAGGACGGCGGCCCCCACGTCGTGGCCCGCTCGCCCGGCCGTCGGATCGGCACGGCGCAGCTGGGAGATGCGCAGCGCCAGTGCCCGGCGCCGGGCCAGAGCCGGGTAGATGCCGAGGATCCAGGAGACGGTCGCGGTCAACAGCGCGAAGCCGACCAGTGACTCCAGCGGTGCGACGATGCGCAGCCAGCCGGCGGACGGCGCGATGTCGCCCAGGCCGAGCGTGGCGATGGTCACCAGGGACAGGTACAGGGCGTCCACCGGCCCGGAGTGCTCGGACGGCTCCAGTCCGCCGGAGAAGGCGAACGCGTCCGGCATGTGCGGCCAGTACACAAGTGCCCAGCCCATGGCCACGGCGCAGGTCCACGTGGCCACCACGGTCACCATGCCGACGGGCCCGGCCAGCCCCGCGGTCCTGCTGCTCCTGCGACCCCGGGTGGACAGCCGCCACAGCAGCGACATGACGACCCTGCTCAGGCCCCCGTGCCGAGTGGGGTGCCACAGAGTGTGGAACACGTCCCGCAGGATGATCAGCACCACCGCCGCGCCGGTCAATGACACCAGCCATTCCATGGAACCTCCCGGGCTCACCCGCCTCGGGTCCGGCATGGGTGCCGTCCGGGCGCCCGGACGGCACCCACACGCCCCGCTCGATTCTGCCGTGCCCGTCCGCGGGACGTCGTGCAGCACGCCGACGGCCCGGTCGGGCTGAGCCGGGCGAGGGCCGACCGTGCCGGTTGCCGCACAATGACAGCGGAGCCGCCGCGCGAGGGCTGGTCCGTCGGCCGTATCCGCGCGGTGGGACATTCAGCGGAACGGGAGCCGATCGTGCGGGCACGTGACCTGGCAGTCGAGTACGAGACCGTGGGCGTCGACACCGACGCGACGGCGGCGGCGCGGCTGATGGTCGAGCACCGACTGCCGGCGCTGCTGGTCGTCGACGCGAACGTCACGCCCAAGGCGATCCTTCCGGCATCACAGATGATCAGGATTCTGGTGCCGTCGTACGTGCTCGACGACCCGGCGCTGGCTGCGGTGGTCGACGAACGCCACGCCGACCGGCTCTGCCGGACGCTCAGGGGCCGTACGGTGGGCGACTGCCTGCCCAAGAGTGTCCCCGCTCCTCCGGTGGCCGAGCCGGACGCGACCGCGCTGGAAGTGGCGGCGCTGATGGCGCAGACCCGCAGCCCACTGATCGCTGTCGTGGAGGAGGACGAGGACGAACGGAGGCTGCTGGGTGTGATCACCGCGTCACACCTGCTGGAGCGGCTGCTGACAGCCGCTTCATGACGCGGGAGGCGCAGCACTGTCCCGTGTATCGCAGCCTGGTTCGTTCGGACGTTGCCGAAGTCCGGCAACGTCCGAGCCCTCGTGGTGCACATCGGCGATCTGTCAAAGACGCATCAAGGGAAGGTAAGGTTCCCGTCGGTGTGCCGGGAAGCCTGGTCGGCGAGCAGGGGACAGATCTCTCTTCCGATCGGGGCGTCGGCCATGGTTCTCGTAGCGGTGTTCGGTGTCGCGCTGCTGGTGGCGGTTCTGCTGTCGGGACTTGCGGCACGGACCGTGCTCTCCACCTCCCTTCTCTTCCTGGTCGGCGGCGCACTCGTCAGCGACGGTTTCCTCGGCCTGATCCACATCACGCCGGACAGCGAGATCGTGTCCGTGACGGCCGACCTGGCCCTCTTCGCGGTGCTCTTCACCGACGGCATGCACGTCTCCCTGCCGAAGCTGCGCACCAACTGGAGGAACCCGGCGCGTGCCCTGGGCCTGGGCATGCCGCTCGCGTTCGTCTTCATGGGGCTGGCCGCACACTTTCTGGCGGGGCTGGACTGGACGACGTCATTCCTGGTCGGTGCGGTCCTCGCCCCCACCGACCCGGTGTTCGCCTCGGCGATCGTGGGCCGCAGCGAGGTTCCGGCCAAGCTCCGGCAGCTGCTGAACGTGGAGAGTGGCATCAATGACGGGCTGGCCCTGCCCGTGGTCCTGATGCTCATCGCCGCCGCCGGTCCGACCGCAGGCACGATGGAGGCGGAGCCGGGAACGATCGCGGTCGAGCTGCTGCTCGGCCTGGTCTTCGGCATCGTTCTGCCGCTGGTCGTCAACGGGCTGGTGCGCTTCCGGCTGCTGGGCGCGGAGCCGAAGCTGCAGCCCCTGCTGCCGCTGGCGACCGGGATCATCCTCTACGCGGCCTGCCACCTCACGCACGCCAACCCCTATCTGGCCGCCTTCTCGGCGGGCGCGGTGCTGGCCCACGTGTCGCCTGAGGCGAAGGCTTCCTTCGAACCGCTGGGCGAGGCTGTGGCGGAGCTGGCGAAGTTCACCGCGCTCCTGGTCTTCGGCGCGCTGCTGACCCCGACTCTGTTCGGTGACCTGCCGATCGGCGGCTACGCGGCGGTGATCCTGGCGATCCTCGTGATCCGGCCGGCCTCCTTGCTGCTCTCGCTGCTCGGCACGCGCATCTCCCGGCGGGAGAGGCTGGTGGCGGCCTGGTTCGGCCCGAAGGGCTTCGCTTCGGTGGTGTACGGGCTGCTGGTGCTGCAGTCCGGCATTCCGCAGGGGCGGGAGGCGTTCACCCTGATCGCGGTGTGCATCGCCTTCTCGATCATCGCCCACAGCTCCACCGACGTGCCGATCGCCCGCGCCTTCGACGTCGAGGAACTGGCAGGCATCCCGGCCGGGGACGACGACGCGGACGCCGCCCGGACACAGGCCCCGCAGGCCATACCGACCGCAGGAGGAACCGGAGGACTGTGAACGACTGGCACAGCTGGGCGGCGGTCACCGTCTTCGCCGGCGCGTACGCCCTGATCATCAGCGAGAAGATCCACCGCGTCGCCGTGGCTCTCGGCGGCGCGGGGCTGATGCTGGCGATCGGGGCGACCGACGACGTCTCGGCGTTCTACTCCGAGGACTCCGGCATCGACTGGAACGTCATCTTCCTCCTGATGGGCATGATGATGATCGTCGGCGTGCTGAAGCGGACCGGCGTGTTCGAGTACCTGGCGATCTGGGCGGTCAAGCGGGCCCGGGCGAGACCCTTCCGGGTCATGGCCATGCTCGTGGTCATCACGGCCCTGGCCTCGGCCCTGCTGGACAACGTCACCACCGTGCTGCTGGTCGCTCCGGTGACCCTGCTGGTGTGCGAGCGGATGTCGCTGCCCGCCGCGCCGTTCCTGATCGCCGAGGTGATGGCGTCGAACATCGGCGGCACCGCGACGCTGGTCGGTGACCCGCCGAACATCATCATCGCCAGCCGTGCCGGGCTGACCTTCAACGACTTCGTCGTCCACCTGGCCCCGCTCGCCGCCGTGCTGGTGGTCGTCCTGCTCGCCCTGTGCCGGGTGATGTTCCGCGAGTCGTTCGTCTACGACGACGACCGCGCCGCCGAGATCATGGAGCTGGAGGAGCGGGAAGCCATCAAGGACCCGCGCCTGCTGGTCCAGGGGCTGATCGTCCTGGTCCTGGTCGTCGTCGGCTTCGTCCTGCACCCGGTGCTGCACTACGCGCCGAGCGTCGTCGCCCTGTTCGGCGCCGGGCTGCTCGTCGCCGTGACCGCCGTCGAGACCCACGACGTGCTGGCCGAGGTGGAGTGGCCCACGCTCGCCTTCTTCGCCGGCCTGTTCATCATGATCGGCGGGCTCATCGACACCGGCGTCGTCGGCGAGATCTCCCGGCACCTGGCCGACGCGATCGGCGGCAACGAGCTGGCCGGCTCCATGACCCTGCTCGGCGGCTCGGCCGTACTGTCCGGAATCGTCGACAACATCCCGTACGTCGCCACCATGGCGCCCATCACGGCCGACCTGGTCCACGCCATGGGCGGCACGAGCGGCCACGTGATGTGGTGGGCCCTGGCGCTCGGGGCCGACCTGGGCGGCAACGCCACCGCGATCGGCGCCAGCGCCAACGTCGTGGTCCTCGGCATCGCCGAACGCAACCGGCAGCCCATCTCCTTCTGGCAGTTCACCAAGTACGGGCTGATCGTGACGGCCGCGACCGTGGCGATCTCGCTGGTCTACGTCTGGCTGCGCTACTTCGCCCTGTCCTGATCCGATCACGGGCGGGAGCCGGATGCGTCGGCCACGCCGCGGCAGCCTGCTCGTCGTGTTCGCGCGGCATCCGCATGACGGTGGCGGGCGAAGGGTGGCGGCCCTTCTTCGTGCCGGTGGTGACGCCGAGCCGCCGGGCGAGGCAGCGCAGGCTCATCTGCCGGTCCCGCGAGTGGAGGTGCATGGCCGGCATGTCTTCGTCGGTCACCCCGCACCGCTGATGGGCCTGCCGCGGCTGTGAGCGGGCTCATGGCCTCCGACGGTGCGGTCGCGGACGCATTCGTGCTCGGCAGTCCGGCCGGCCCACCTCTTCCAGCGGATCGGGGAACGGGCCAGGGCTCCGGGGGGGCCTGCGCTCCAAGACGCGGCATCGAACAGGCGTGAACATTGCCGTGATCCGGCAATGAATCGGTGTGCTGCGGCATGTCAGGATTCCGTCAAGCCGGAGATCAGCGGCGGGGAGAGGGGGACGGTACGCATGTCCTGGTTTCTCGGACTCGGCATCACGGGGGTCGTACTGCTCGCCCTGTCGCTGGTCTTCGACGGGCTGCTGGACGGCGTGCTCGACGGTGCGCTGGGCGGCGGCCTCGACGGGTGGCTGTCGCTGCCGGTCGTCGCCGGTTTCCTGTCGATGACCGGCTTCGGCGGGGTCATCGCGCAGTCGGCCGCGGGGGTGGGTCCGGTGGGCGCCACCGTTGTCGGCGCGCTGACGGGGGCGGGCACGGCCTGGCTGACGTACCGCTTCAGCCGTGCCCTGATGCGCGACCAGACGGCGGTGACGCCCACCGGCGACGACCTGATCGGGACGTCCGGCAACGTGGTGACCGCCATCCCCGCCGACGGCTTCGGCGAGGTGCTCGTCCAACTCGGCGGCCAGCCGGTGAAGTTCGCCGCGCGCAGTGCGACACCGGTGGCCCTGGGCTCCGAGGTGTGGGTGGAGGCGGCACAGTCCGCGACCTCCGTCCTGGTGCGTCCGGCGGACCGCCTCGGCGGCTGAACGCCCGACCGGCCGCTCCTCCTTCCTCATCTGCTTTCCGCCCCTCGCGGGGCCTTTCCAGCCCCTTTCGGGGTGCTACGTGTCTGGGGGCACTGTCATGAGTCCTGTCGTCGTCGCCGTGGTCGGAGTCGTCGTACTCCTCGTCCTGTCGGCGCTCGTCGTCATCAGCCGGTACAAGGTGGCCGGCCCGAGCGAGGCATTCATCATCACCGGCCGGCGCGGCAAGAAGTCCACCGACCCGGAGACCGGCCGGGTGTTCACCGACAACAGCGGGCAGAAGGTCGTGGTCGGCGGCGGGGTGTTCGTCGTGCCGTTCGTGCAGCAGAAGTTCACCCTCGACCTGTCCTC
The DNA here is from genome assembly GCF_055569945.1 of Streptomyces sp. NPDC031340. NCBI lineage: Bacteria > Bacillati > Actinomycetota > Actinomycetes > Kitasatosporales > Streptomycetaceae > Streptomyces > Streptomyces sp. NPDC031340. The sequence continues at coordinate 134,047 of NZ_JBVIIE010000015.1, read as the reverse complement.
CCGGCACATCCCGGTCGCCGTGCGCGGCGCGGTCACCCTGCGCGGGGTGAAGGCCAACCTCGACGGCGTCGCGATCGTCAAGGTCGGCGGCACCGAGGACTCCATCCGGGCCGCCGCCCAGCGGTTCCTGATGCAGCAGGACGGCATCGTCGGCTTCACGCAGGAAGTGCTCTCCGGCGCGCTGCGCGCCATCGTCGGCCGGATGTCGGTGGAGGACATCATCCGCGACCGGGCTGCCTTCGCCGGGCAGGTCGCCGAGGAGGCCGAGGCCAGCCTGTCCGGACAGGGACTGGTGCTGGACGCCTTCCAGATCCAGGACATCACCACCGAGGGCTCCTACCTCGAGGACCTCGGCCGCCCCGAGGCCGCCCGCGCCAAGCAGGAAGCCGACATCGCCGAGGCAGTCGCCCGGCGGGCCGCCGAGCAGGCGCGGCTGAAGGTCGAGGAGGAGATCGCCGTCGCGCAGCGGACGTTCGCGCTGAAGCAGGCGGAGATCAAGGCCGAGACGGACGAGGCCGGGGCCCGCGCCGCGGCCGCCGGCCCGCTGGCCGAGGCGGCCCGGCAGCAGGAGGTCCTCGCCGAGCAGGAGAAGGTCGCCGAACGGCAGGCCGCGCTCACCGACCGGCAGCTCGACACCCAGGTCCGCAAGCCCGCCGACGCCCAGCGGTACGCCGCCGAGCAAGAGGCGGAAGCCCGGCGGGTCGCACGGGTCAAGCAGGCCGAGGCCGAGCGGCTGGCCGGTATCGCCGCCGCCCAGGCGGAGGCCGAGCGGTCCCGGCTGACCGGTGAGGGCGAGAAGCAGCGCCGCAGCGCTCTCGCCGAGGCGGAGGCCATCGAGGGCCTCAAGCAGGGCGAGGCCGAGCGGTCCCGGCGCGCGGCGGTCGCCGAGGCGGTCCGGCTGGAGGGCGACGCGGAAGCCGCGGCGATCGCGGCCAAGGGCAGCGCGCAGGCCGAGGCGATGCGGAAGAAGGCCGACGCCTACGGGCAGTACGGCGAGGCCGCGATCCTCCAGATGCTCGTCGAGGTGCTGCCGGAGGTCGTCGCCAAGGCGTCCGAGCCGCTCAGCGCGGTGGACAAGATGACGGTGATCTCCACCGACGGAGCCGGCCGGATCCCGCGCGCCGTCGCCGACAACGTCGCCCAGGGCCTCGAACTGCTCGGCTCCACCACCGGCGTCGACCTCACCCAGCTCCTGAAAGGCGTCACCGAGCGTGTCGCCACAGCCGCCGCGCCGACGGACCGGTCGGCCCGGCTCGACGGCAAGGTCGAGATCACCGGCTGAACAACCGGTCGAACACCGGGGCCCGCCGTGGGAGGCGGCGGGCCCCGCTCGGCGTCTGCCGTTCAGCCCGTTGTGGGGACCACAGCCGATCAGCCGCTATCCGGTTTGCGACAGAGCCGGTGGTGTTAACGGTAGAGGGCAGTTCCGCCATGGGACGGTGCGAGAGAGCTGATGCCGCTTTCTCGGATTGTCCATGCCCCGAGGAGGTACCTGGCGGACTCAGTTGCACCGAGCGAGAAATAGGGCATGTCCGTGGTCGGGAGAAAGCCGGCAAACGCGCCGCCCCGCGGTCGGGTCAGGCCGAAGGGTGTGGCCGGTCGGCCATCGACCTGGTCGACAAGCACCTGTGAGCGGCACGACTGCGGCGCTGTCCCTTTTCGGGGCTCTGTCCGCAGTTCCGTGAATCCCCCAGGTCAGCGGCTGGAACGCGGGATCGTTTCGGCAGCGTACTTCCTGCCGTGGCGAACAAGACGGTTGAGGATGTGCTGTTTCCCGGGATCAATGTACGGGTGGAGGGGGTGAGCGACTCCTCCGGCATCCTGGTGGTGGAGGCAGTGTCGACGGCCAGTCCAGGCCGGTGCCCGAACTGCCGCAAGCAGGCCCGCCGCGTACACAGTACGTATCAACGCTCCCTGGATGAGCGGCCGTTGGGCTCGCGCCGCGTCATCGTCCGGCTGCGCGTGCGCCGGTACTTCTGCGATCGCGGGAGCTGTTCCCGCACGACGTTCGTCGAGCAGGTTCCGGGGCTGTCCGCGCGCTACAGCCGTTCCAGCATCGGGCTGGCGGGCTGGCTGCGGTCAATCGCGACCGAGCTCGGCGGCCGCCCTGCCGCACGGCTGTGCCGCCGGTTGCGGCTGACCGCTGGCCGGACGCGTCTGCTCAGGCTGCTGACAGCGCCGGTGGTGCCGGACCGCGCCCCGAGGGTGCTGGGGGTGGACGAGTTCGCCTTCCGCAAGGGCTGCACCTACGGCACCGTCCTGGTCGACGTCGAGGCCGGCCGGGTCGTGGACGTGCTGCCCGACCGCACCTCCGAGACGTTCGCCGCCTGGCTCAAGGACCATCCCGGCGCGGAGATCATCTGCCGGGACCGGGCGACCTCCTACACCAAGGCGGTCAGGGAAGCTGCCCCGGACGCCCTCGAAGTCGCTGATCGCTGGCATCTGTTGCAGAATCTGTCCGCCGCGGTGGAGAAGACCTGCCACCAGCACCGCAACTGCCTGCGCAAACGTGCCGAGGAAGAGACGGTGACCGAGGTGCCGGAGCCGCCCCCGATGCTGTTACCGCCCGTGGAACTGCCCCGCACCCAGATCATCGAACGCACCCGCCACCGCTACGAGGACATCCACCGCCTGCTGGAGAAACGCTGGACGATCAGCGCCATCGCCCGCCGTCTCAACCTCGACCGCAAGACCGTGCGCCGCTTCCGCGACACCGACCTCGACGAACTACTGGCCTCCGCCCGCGACCGCCGCCCCAACGGCGTCCTGGAGCCGTTCAGGGCATACCTCAACGCCCGCTTCACCGAAGCCCAAGGCCAGGTCAGCGGCACCCGACTGTTCCTGGAGATCCAGGCCCGCGGCTACCGCGGCAGCCGCCAGGTCGTCCGCAAACACCTCGCCGCCCTCCGCGCGGGCACCGCCGAACCGGTCCGCGCCGACATCCCTAGCCCTCGCAAGATCACCTCCTGGATCATGCGGCCCCGGGAGACGCTCACCGAAAGCCAGGACGAGCGACTCCTTTAAGTCCGGCTCGCCTGCCCGGACATCACCCGGGCCTGCGACCTCGCCCGCGCCTTCGCCGACATGGTCCGCCACCAGCGCGGATACCTCCTGCTGAAGTGGATCCGGCAGGCCGAACAGGATGCACCGAAGCCCATGAAGGGCTTCGCCGGCTTCCTCCGCCAGGATCTCGACGCTGTGACCGCCGGGCTGACTCTGCCCTGGAGCTCTGGAGTCGTCGAAGGGCACGTGAACCGGGTGAAAACGCTCAAGAGGGCTATGTATGGCCGAGCCTCATTCGAACTCCTCCGGACCCGCATCCTCGGAAACGGCCCGTCAGACAGTCGGACACGGCTCACCGATCATCACCGAGGAGAAGAATCCATGAGTCCGTTGCCCGCCGTCACCGGCCGTGATGAGTTCGATGCCCTGGTCGTCAGAACCGACTACCTCGACGACCAGGCGTGGCAGGACGTAGCGGCGGCGCTGATGGAGCCTTGGGGAGACAGGCCGTACGAGGCAGACGTCCACTTCATCGACGATCTGGCCTGGTCAGGGGCGACCGTTGACGAGGTGCTGACGGCGGTCCGCGGCGACGACAACCTGGCCGTCGTCTTTCTCGCCGACCGTACAACCATGCAGGCCGAGAGCCACCCGCTGCTGGCGGTGACCACGCTGACGCGGGAGGAGTGCGTGGACGACGAGGACTACGCACAGCTGACCGAGTTCGGCCGCCATTTCCGCACCATCCCCGCAAGACTCCACGAGGTTCACGCGAACCTGAGCATCGGCAACCTGGGCTTCGAGGAGTTTGCGGCATGGGCTCACGATGATCCCGAGGGGATCTTCCGGTCCTTCTGAATGGGTTCACGGAACTGCGGTCAGAGCCCTGAAATCGACCAGGGTCGCTCGTCACCTCACTCGGTCCGCCGTTAAACGGAGTGGGGAGTTCTAACGAGCGCCAAGCGTATTTCTGGCCCGCTCGCGGAGTGCGCGGGCGGCGTCGGCCGGTCAGGGGCGCCTTCCGCGCTGGGCGTCACCCACCCGGTCAGCGCGTCATACATGTAGCGCCATGAGGTAACGCCGTGGTTCTAGATGCGGGCGGCAGAAGTGTTCTGCTCCAGACGGGCGCCCAAGGTGGCGGCGAAGTCCTCAGCGCGGGCCAGCTGCACCCGCAGCTTCTCCACCTGCTCGGCGGCAGCCTGCTGATATGTGCGGATGCGCTCCAGGAGGGCCTCGCGCTCGCCGGCGTCGAGAGCGTCGTCGCTGTCCAGGCGGTCGGTGGCGTCCAGCAGGTCGCGCATCTGCTCCAGGGTGAAGCCGAGCGGCTTCATCCGGCGGATGACCATGAGCCGGGCGACATCGGTCTCGGTGTAAAGGCGGAACCCGCCCTGGGACCGGGCGGAAGGGATGACCAGGCCGGTCTCCTCGTAGTACCGGATGGTACGCAGGGACAGCTCCGTCCGCGCGGCGACCTCGCCGATCTGCATGTGCTTGTCGTCCACGCCCGTGCTCCTGGCCCTTCCCGTCATGGCGGCCGCGTCCCGTGCAACCCCACCAACCTCTACTCTAACGTTAGGGTAGAGTTGTTGACTGTGAGGGGCACCCAGGTGCGTCCTCCGCTGCCGTTCCGGGGCCGATGGCGCCCCCGGCGAAGATCCGATTCTTGCAGGAGAGAGCGTGCGCGAGCCCATGACGCTGGTCGCCGCCGCCTGCCCGCCGTGACCCTTCGCCTCTGGACGTGAGTGGCCCGGCCGCCCATAGCGTGCCCTCCCGCCTCGCGTCCCCTTCGACTTCCGGTCCGCTCTGCGGGCCATCCGCGCGGGGCCGCCCCGGCGCCCGCGCGTCCTTCCCGCATGCCCCGGCCTTGCGATGGGGTGTGCCCGAGCCCGACAGGTACGCATCTCCTTGTCTTCTGCTGCTGTGACTCCCGCCGCACGTCTGCGCGGCCTGCGCCCTGACTGGCTGAACAACCCGAAGGTGTGGCGCACCGAGATCCTGGCCGGCCTGGTCGTCGCCCTGGCTTTGATTCCCGAGGCGATCTCGTTCTCGATCATTGCTGGGGTCGACCCGGCGATCGGCCTGTTCGCCTCGTTCACCATGGCCGTCACCATCTCCATCGTCGGCGGACGCCGCGCGATGATCTCCGCCGCCACCGGCGCGGTCGCGCTCGTCATCGCGCCCATGAACCGCGAGCACGGCCTGGGCTACCTGGTCGCGACCGTCATCCTGGCGGGTGTCTTCCAGGTGATCCTCGGCGCGATCGGCGTGGCCAAGCTCATGCGGTTCGTGCCCCGCGCGGTGATGACCGGCTTCGTCAACGCCCTCGCCATCATGATCTTCATGGCGCAGGTGCCGGAGATGCACGACGTGCCCTGGCCGGTCTACCCGCTGATCATCAGCGGGCTCGCGCTGATGGTGTTCTTCCCGAAGGTCACCAGGGTGATCCCGGCGCCTCTGGTGTCCATCATCATCCTCACCGTGATCACCGTGGCCGCCGGGATCGCCGTGCCCACCGTCGGCGACAAGGGCAAGCTGCCCTCCTCGCTGCCGGTGCCCGGCCTACCCGACGTGCCCTTCACCCTGGACACCCTCACCACCATCGCGCCCTACGCCCTCGCCATGGCACTGGTCGGCCTGATGGAATCGCTGATGACCGCCAAGCTGGTCGACGACATCACCGACACCCACTCCTCCAAGACCCGCGAATCCATCGGCCAGGGCATCGCCAACATCGTCACCGGCTTCTTCGGCGGCATGGGCGGCTGCGCCATGATCGGCCAGACCATGATCAACGTGAAGGTGTCCGGCGCCCGCACCCGCCTGTCCACATTCCTCGCGGGCGCGTTCCTCATGGTGCTGTGCATCGCTTTCGGTCCGGTCGTCTCCGACATCCCCATGGCCGCCCTGGTCGCCGTCATGGTCATGGTCTCCTTCGGCACCTTCGACTGGCACTCCATCGCGCCCAGGACACTGAAGAGAATGCCCGCCGGTGAGATCACTGTCATGGCCGTCACCGTGATCGTCGTGGTCTCCACCTCCAACCTCGCCATCGGCGTCGTCGTCGGCAGCATCACCGCCATGGTCATCTTCGCCAAGCGCGTCGCCCACCTGGCCAACGTCACCGCCGTCACCGACCCCGACGCCAGCACGGTCGTCTACTCCGTCACCGGAGAGCTGTTCTTCGCCTCCTCCAACGACCTCGTCGGCCAGTTCGATTACGCGGGCGACCCGAAGAAGGTCGTCATCGACCTCTCCGCCGCACACATCTGGGACGCCTCCTCCGTCGCGGCCCTGGACGCGATCGAGACCAAGTACGCCCAGCGCGGCAAGACCGTCGAGATCACCGGCCTCAACGACCCCAGCGCCGACCTCCACGGCAAGCTCACCGGCGAACTCGCCGGCAGTCACTGACCCAGCGCCCCCAACACCAGAGGACCCCGGTCGGTTAGGCCGGGGTCCTCTGATGCGCTCTCAGGGCTCGAAACCACGACCCACGCATTACAAATGCGTAAGGCTCCCCGGCCCCACCTTGGACCCATTCAGCCCCCGCAGGGGCCTCACGGGACAGTGGTATAGACCGCGAATCAATCAAGGGAATAAGAAAAGACCAGGTCAGACTAGGTCTGGCCTGGCTCTTATGGAGCCGCCTTCGGGATTCGAACCCGAGACCTACGCATTACGAGTGCGTTGCTCTGGCCATCTGAGCTAAGGCGGCGCGCTGTCGCACTATGGTGCGATCAGCAACGTCGGTAAGTCTACACAGTTTCCGGGGTGCTCCGTACCAGCCCCCGGAGCACCCGGGCCGGGTCGGCGATCAGGACCGCGAGCAGCGTTTTCCCGCCGCCGGGGGTGTCCCGTGCAGGAGGTAGGCGTCGATCGCGGAGTCGATGCAGGCGCTGCCTCGGCCGTAGGCGGTGTGGCCGTCGCCCTCGTAGGTGAGGAGGCGGGCCGAAGAGAGCTGGCGGGCGAGGGAGCGGGCCCAGCGGTAGGGGGTCGCCGGGTCGCGGGTAGTGCCGACCACGACGATCGGCGACGCGCCCCGCGCCTCGATGCGGTGGGGCTCACCGGTGGGCCTGACCGGCCAGTACGCGCAGCTCAGGGACGCCCAGGCGAGGGTCTCGCCGAAGACCGGGGACGCCTTCTCGAAGGCGGGGAGGTCCTTGCGCACCTGGTCGGGGGTGGCGAAGGCGGCCGGGAGGTCCAGGCAGTTCACGGCGGCGTTGGCGGACATCAGGTTCGAGTAGTGGCCGCCGGCCTCGCGTTCGTAGTAACTGTCGGACAGGGCGAGCAGGCCCGCGCCGTCGTGGGACTTCATCGCCGACGCCAGCGCCGCGCGCAGTTGCTCCCAGGCGCCCTGGTCGTACATCGCCGCGATCACGCCGGTGGTGGCGAGGGCCTCGCCGAGCTTGCGCCCGTCGATGTCGCCGGTGGGGATCGGGTGCGCGTCCAGCTTCCGGAAGAAGGCACTGAGGTGCGGGCCGACGTCGGAGGCCTTCTTGCCGAGCGGGCAGTCCCGGTGCCGTACGCAGTCCTTCGCGAAGGATGTGAACGCCGTCTCGAAGCCCGCCGTCTGGTCGAGGTTCAGGCGCCGCGCCGGCAGCGACGGGTCCATCGCGCCGTCCAGCACCAGCCGGCCCGCCCGCTTCGGGAACAGCCCGGCGTACGTCGCCCCCAGCAGCGTGCCGTACGACGCGCCCACGTACGTCAGCTTCGCGTCACCCAGCGCGGCCCGCAGCAGGTCCATGTCCCGTGCCGCCTCGACGGTGGAGACGTGCCGCAGCAGCCGCGGCGAGTGCGCGCCGCAGCCTTCCGCGAACTTCCGGTACGCGTCGACGAGAGCACCGGTCTCCGAGCGGTCGTCGGGTGTGGTGTCGGTCTGCGCGTAGGCGTCCATCTGCCGCCCGTCGAGGCAGGTCACGGGCTCGCTGCGGGCGACGCCCCGCGGGTCCACCGCGACCATGTCGTAGCGGGCGCGGACCTCGGCGGGATAGCCGACGGCGGCGTACTGCTGCAGGTAGCCGATCGCCGAGCCGCCCGGCCCGCCCGGGTTGACCAGCAGCGACCCGAGCGGCCTGCCCTTGCCGGTGGCCCGCTTGCGGGCGACCGCGAGCCGCACGTCCCCCTCGTCGGGCTTGGCGTAGTCCAGCGGCGCCTTCATCGTGGCGCACTGGAAACCGGGGACGCCGCAGTCGCGCCATTGCAGTTTCTGCCCGTAGTACGGCGCGAGGGCGCGCGGGACGGACTGGGGCAGTGCCGCCAGCGCGGCCTCCGCCGGGCTGCCGACCGAGGCCGCCGGGCCTCGGGAGGAGCAGGCGGGGACGAGCAGCAGGGCCGCCGTGAGGAGGGCGGCGCCGATGCGGGCCGGGGGCCTTGCGGACGAGGTGGCCGGGCGGGGGGTTCGCCAGAGGTGCATCAGGCGAGCGTAACCCTGGGCTACCAGATGAATCCTCTCCGTACACGCTATGGCTCGTACGAGTTACATGGTCAACCTCCTGTTGATCCCCGGCCCCGGTGGTCAGCCCGCTCTGAGCGCCATCGTCATCGCCTCCACCGCGAGCAGCGGCGCCACGTTGCGGTCGAGGGCCTCGCGGCAGGCGGCGATCGCCTCTATGCGGCGCAGGGTCGACTCGGGGGAGCTGGAACGGGCGAGGCGTTCGAGGGCGTCCTCCGCGTCCGCGTTGGCGATCGCCACCCGGGAGCCGAGCTGGAGGGCGAGCACGTCGCGGTAGAAGGCGGTGAGGTCGGTCAGGGCGACGTCGAGGCTGTCGCGCTGCGTCCGCGTCCGGCGCCGCTTCTGCTTGTCCTCCAGTTCCTTCATCACGCCCGCCGTGCCGCGCGGCATCCGGCCGCCCTGGACCGCGCCCAGCGCCGCCTTCAGTTCCTCGGTCTCCTTGCCGTCCATCTCCTCGGCGAGCTGACGGGCGTCCTCCGCGGCCGCGTCGACGAGCTCCTGGGCGGCCTTCAGGCAGGCGCCGACCTCGTCGAGACGGAGCGGGAGCTTCAGCACGGCGGCGCGGCGCTCGCGGGCGGCCGGGTCGGCGGCGAGGCGGCGGGCCCGGTCGACGTGGCCCTGGGTGGCGCGGGCCGCCGCGGCGGCGACGTCGGGTTCGATGCCCTCACGCCGTACGAGCATGTCGGCGACGGCGTCCACCGAGGGCGTGCGCAGGTTGAGGTGGCGGCAGCGGGAGCGGATGGTGGGCAGGACGTCCTCGACGGAGGGTGCGCACAGCAGCCAGACCGTGCGGGGGGCGGGCTCCTCCACCGCCTTCAGGACGGCGTTGGCCGACTTCTCGTTCAGCCGCTCGGCGTCCTCGACGAGGATCACCTGCCAGCGGCCGTTCGCCGGTGAGGTGAACGATTTACGGACGGTGTCCCGCATGTCGTCGGCGAGGATCTGCGCGCCGACCGCGGCGACGGTGGTGACGTCGGCGTGCGTGCCGACGAGGGCGGTGTGGCAGCCGTCGCAGAAGCCGCAGCCGGGGGAGCCGCCGAGCGCCCGGTCCGGGGACACGCACTGCAGGGCGGCGGCGAACGCCCGCGCCGTCTGGTTCCGTCCCGCGCCGGGCGGTCCCGTGAACAGCCAGGCGTGCGTCATCTTCGACGCCTCCGGCAGCGGCGTGTCCGCGGCGACCGCGGTGACCAGCGCGTCGGCGTCCCGGGCAGCCGCGTCGAGCTGCTCGGCCACCTTCTCTTGGCCCACGAGGTCGTCCCAGACGGTCATCGCTCACCCCGCCCTTTCGTCATGGTTCGCGGTGCGGCTTCCATTGTGCGGGGCACCACTGACAACGTGCGGGGCACCACTGACAACGGCTGCGGTACGGCGCCCCGGGGACCCGCCGACCGACGGCCGACCGACGGGGCCGACGGGCCGGCGGGGCCGACGGATCAGCGTCCCCGGCGCCGGCCGCGGCCCGGGTCGTCGTCGTGGTCGTCCTCGCGCGGTCCGAGCAGTTCGTCCGCCAGCGTCGGCAGGTCGTCCAGGGGTGTCTCCTCGGCCCAGTCCGATCGCGGCCGCCGCCGCGGGGTCCCCCGCTCGTCGACCTGAGGCAGCTCCCGCGTGCGGTCCTCCGTCCCGTCCGGGCGCGCCCCGGCGGACGGCTCGTCCCGGAAGAACCCCGGCGGCACGCGGTCCGCCGCTCCCCCGTCACGCACGGGCGGCAGCACCGCCGTCTCGTCCGCCGCGCCCGGCGGCACCGGGGACACCGGCGGCTTCGGCAGCTTCGCCGTCACCTCGGCGTCGGACTCACCGGCGGACTCGCCCACGGACCGCCCGCGGGAAGCCTCGGCGGCTGTGCCGACGCGGTCCTCCGCCGGAACCGGCCGCAGCACCGCCGTCTCCTCCAGCGGGCCGCCCGAAGCGTTCGTCGGCGTCACGATCGGGGTCGGGACGGTCGAGGCGTCCGGCGGAGCGACCGGCGGCGCCGGCTGCCGGGGGCCCGCCTCCGCGGCGGCCGCGGCCTGCTCGGCGAGCCGGCGGGCCTCCTCGGCGCGCAGCAGGGCCTCCTCCGCCTTCCGCTGCTTCTCCAGTCGCCGCGCCTCGGCCTCGGCGCGCAGCCGGGCCTCTTCCTCTGCCTGCCTGCGCCGCCGCTCCTCGTCGGCCTTGCGGCGGGCCTCCGCCTCGGCCCGGGCCTTCTCCTCGGCGAGCAGCCGCTGCCGTTCCTCCTCGGCCTTCCGGCGCGCCTCCTCGGCCCGCTGCCGGGCCTCCTCCGCCTGCCGCTCGGCCTCGCGCCGCTGCGCCTCCTCCAGTTCGCGCCGCTTGCGCTCCTCCTCCTCGGCGCGCAGCTTCGCGAGCTGCTCCTGGCGCTCGCGCTCCAGCCGCTCCTCCTCGGCCTTGCGGGCGGCCTCCTCCTCCGCCTTGCGGCGGGCCTCCTCCTCGGCCTTCCGGCGGGCTTCCTCGCGGGCCCGGATCTCCGCCTCGGACAGCGGCAGCATCCGGTCGAGCCGGTGCCGTACGACGGTCGTGACGGCTTCGGGGTCCTGGCCGGCGTCCACGACGAGGTACCGCCCGGGGTCGGCCGCGGCGAGCGTCAGGAAGCCGGAGCGCACCCGCGCGTGGAACTCGGCCGGCTCCGACTCCAGCCGGTCCGGCGCCTCGGTGAACCGCTCGCGCGCGATCTCCGGCGCGACGTCCAGCAGCACGGTCAGGTGGGGCACGAGGCCGTTCGTGGCCCAGCGGTTGATGCGGGCGATCTCCGTCGGGGACAGGTCACGGCCCGCGCCCTGGTAGGCGACCGAGGAGTCGATGTAGCGGTCTGAGATGACCACCGCGCCGCGCTCCAGCGCGGGCCGGACCACCGTGTCGACGTGCTCGGCGCGGTCCGCCGCGTACAGCAGCGCCTCCGCGCGGTGCGAGAGGCCCGCGCTGGACACGTCCAGCAGAATCGACCGCAGCCGCTTGCCCACGGGCGTGGCGCCCGGCTCGCGGGTCAGCACGACCTCGTGCCCCTTGGCCCGGATCCACTCGGCGAGCGCCTCGGCCTGGGTGGACTTGCCTGCGCCGTCGCCGCCCTCCAGGGCGATGAAGAAGCCGCCGGCCGCGGGCACCGTCTCGGGGTCGTCGCCGCCGAGCAGCGCGTCGCGCAGGTCCTGCCGCAGGGGGACGCCGGAGCGGTCGTCGACCTTGGCGAGCACCAGCGCGGCCACCGGCAGCAGCAGCGCGCCGACCAGCATCAGGGTGAAGGCCGCGCCGCCGTGGGCGAAGACGAACTTGCCGTTCTCCAGACGGTGCGGGCCGATCCCCGCCGCCACCACGGGTGCGACGACCGCGCCGAGCGCCACGAAGACCCGTACGACGGCGTGCAGGTGCTCGGTGACGCGGGCGCGCCGCTGGTCCTCGGTCTCCTGGTCGAGCAGGGTGTGCCCGATGTTGGCGGCCATGCCCGCGCCGACGCCGGCCAGCGCGGCGATCAGCAGCACGGTGGTGACGTCCGGGACGAGTCCGGCGGCCAGCAGCGCGACGCCGGTGAAGGCGATCACGAGGGCCAGCAGACGGCGCCTCGACAGGGTGGGCAGCACGGCCGGGGCGGTGCGTATGCCGACGACGACGCCGCCGGTCAGCGCGCCCACCAGCAGCCCGTACGTGACGGGGCCGCCGCCCAGGTCCTTGGCGTGCAGCACGCACACGGAGACGGCCGCGGAGATCGCGCCCGCGACGGCCGCGGAGGCGAGCACCAGCAGCGGCAGGACGCCCGTACGGCCCCGGTCGACGTCCGCGCCCGCCCTGGGCCGGCGCAGTCCCTCGAGCGGGGAACGCGCGCGGGGGGTGCGGGTGTCGGGCAGGACCAGGAAGGTCAGCACGGACAGGGAGGCGGCGAACAGCCCGGCCGCCACGTACGACGCGAGGGCGGCCTGGTGCTGGTCGAACCAGTCGATGCCGGAGCCCAGCAGGTTGTTCAGCAGCCCCGCGGCGACGAGCACGGCGGCCGCGAGCGGGATCGCCACGAAGTTCGTGCGCAGCGACAGGCGGCGCAGGGCGTCCATGTGGTCCGGCAGCGGCCGTATCGACGCGCCCTCCGGGGGCGGGCCGGGCAGCAGCGCGGGAGACGCGCTCTCCCTGCACACCGTCCAGAAACGTTCGGCGATCCCGGCGACGAACACGGTGACCAGGAGGACGGCGAGCGCGTTGTCCGGCGTCCAGTCGATCCACAGGGGCGCCACGATGAGCAGCGCGACCCGCAGGCCGTCGGCGCCGACCATGGTCCAGCGCCGGTCGAGCGGGCCGTCGTGGGAGGTGAGCGAGGTGAGCGGGCCGAGGAGGACGGCTCCGAACAGCAGCGTCGACAGGATGCGCACCGCGAACACGCTCGCCACTGCGAACGCCACGCCGCGGTAGCCGCCGCCGAAGGAGCCCGCGTCGATGGCGGCCTGCAGGGCGAGGAGCACCAGCACCAGGAGGGCGAGGGTGTCGCCGACACCGCCCACGAGCTGTGCGCTCCACAGCCGCCGCAGCTGCGGTCGGCGCAGCAGGGCACGGACGGCGCGCTCGCGGGAGTCCGCGACCAGGGCGTCGTCGGGGGCCGGCGGGGGGGCCGTTGGCTGCTCGGCTCGCGTCATGCGTTCAGCCTATCGGGACCGGCTGACAGCCTGCGGCGTCCGCCCGAACGCGCGCACGCCCCGACACCAAACTGATGCCGGGGTGTGCCCGTGTGAGCGCGAAGTGAACGGGAGGTGACCCCGCCGCGCCTCAGTCCTCCGCGGAGTTCGCCGCCGTCGTCTGCTTCGCGGCCGTCTTCGTGGCCGTCTTCTTCGCGGTGGTCTTGGCGGCCGTCTTCTTCGCCGCGGTGGTCGTCTTCTTCGCCGCGGTCTTCTTGGCGGCCGTCTTCTTGGCGGGGGCGGCCTTCTTCGCCGCCGCCTTCTTCGCCGTCTTCTTGGCGGGCGCCTTGGCGCGCTTCTCGGCCAGCAGCTCGAAACCGCGCTCCGGGGTGATCTCCTCGACGCTGTCGCCGGAGCGCAGGGTCGCGTTGGTCTCCCCGTCGGTGACGTACGGACCGAAGCGGCCGTCCTTCACCACGACCGGCTTGCCGCTGACCGGGTCGGCGCCCAGCTCCTTCAGCGGCGGCTTGGCGGCCGCCCGGCCACGCTGCTTGGGCTGGGCGTAGATCGCCTGCGCCTCCTCCAGCGTGATCGTGAAGATCTGGTCCTCGGACTGCAGCGAGCGCGAGTCCGTGCCCTTCTTCAGGTAGGGACCGTAGCGGCCGTTCTGCGCGGTGATCTCCTGGCCGTCGGCGTCGGTGCCGACGACGCGCGGCAGGGACATCAGCCGCAGGGCGTCCTCGAGCGTCACGGTGTCCAGGGACATCGACTTCAGCAGCGAGGCCGTGCGCGGCTTGACGGCGTTCTTGCCGGTCTTCGGGGTGCCCTCGGGGAGCACCTCGGTGACGTACGGGCCGTAGCGGCCGTCCTTGGCGACGATCTGGTGGCCGGTCGCCGGGTCGGCGCCCAGCTCGAAGTCGCCGCTCGGCTTGGCGAGCAGTTCCTCGGCGAGGTCGACGGACAGCTCGTCGGGGGCCAGGTCCTCGGGCACGTCCGCCCGCTGGTGGTTCTCGGAGTCCTTCTCGCCGCGCTCGATGTACGGGCCGTAGCGCCCGACCCGCAGCACGATGCCGTTGCCCACCGGGAACGACGACACCTCGCGCGCGTCGATGGCGCCCAGGTCGGTGACGAGCTCCTTGAGGCCGCCGAGGTGGTCCCCGTCGCCGTTGCCGGCGTCGGCGGCGGTGGAGCCGGTGCCCGCGGCGGAGCCGCTGCCGGACGCCGCCTCGCCGAAGTAGAACCGCTTCAGCCACGGCACGGACTGCGCCTCACCGCGGGCGATGCGGTCGAGGTCGTCCTCCATCTTGGCGGTGAAGTCGTAGTCGACGAGCCGCCCGAAGTGCTTCTCCAGGAGGTTGACCACCGCGAAGGACAGGAAGGACGGCACCAGGGCGGTGCCCTTCTTGAACACGTAGCCGCGGTCGAGGATCGTGCCGATGATCGACGCGTACGTCGACGGGCGGCCGATCTCGCGCTCCTCGAGCTCCTTGACCAGGCTGGCCTCGGTGTAGCGGGCCGGGGGCTTGGTGGCGTGCCCGTCGACCGTGATCTCGTCGGCGGACAGCGCGTCGCCCTCGGCGACCTGCGGCAGCCGGCGCTCGCGGTCGTCCAGCTCGGCGTTCGGGTCGTCGGCACCCTCCACGTAGGCCTTGAGGAAGCCGTGGAAGGTGATCGTCTTGCCGGAGGCGCTGAACTCGACGTCCCGGCCGTCGGCGGCGGTGCCGCCGATCTTCACGGTCACGCTGTTGCCGGTCGCGTCCTTCATCTGGGAGGCGACGGTCCGCTTCCAGATCAGCTCGTAGAGCCTGAACTGGTCGCCGGTCAGGCCGGTCTCGGCGGGCGTGCGGAAACGATCACCCGAAGGCCGGATCGCCTCGTGCGCCTCCTGCGCGTTCTTGACCTTCCCGGCGTACGTGCGCGGCGCCGAGGGCAGGTAGTCGGCGCCGTACAGCTGCGTGACCTGGGCGCGGGCGGCGGCGATCGCCGTGTCGCTCAGCGTCGTGGAGTCCGTACGCATGTACGTGATGAAGCCGTTCTCGTACAGCTTCTGCGCGATCTGCATCGTCGCCTTGGCGCCGAAGCCGAGCTTGCGGCTGGCCTCCTGCTGCAGCGTCGTCGTACGGAACGGGGCGTACGGCGAGCGGCGGTACGGCTTGGACTCGACGGACCGGACGGAGAACCGGGTCTGTTCCAGCGCGGCGGCGAGGGCGCGGGCGTTCGCCTCGTCGAGGTGGAGGGTGTTCGCGCTCTTGAGCTGCCCCAGCGAGTCGAAGTCGCGGCCCTGCGCGACACGCCTGCCGTCGACCGTCTGCAGGCGGGCGACCAGCGACGACGGGTCCGACGGGTCTCCGGCGCGGCCGGATGGGGGTCCCCCCGCCGGAGCGAAGTCGGAGGTGGGGGAGAAGGTGCCGGTCAGGTCCCAGTACTCGGCGGAACGGAACGCGATGCGCTCCCGCTCCCGCTCCACGACGAGCCGGGTGGCGACGGACTGGACGCGGCCGGCCGACAGGCGCGGCATGACCTTCTTCCAGAGCACCGGCGAGACCTCGTAGCCGTAGAGGCGGTCGAGGATGCGGCGGGTCTCCTGGGCGTCGACCATGCGCTGGTTGAGGTCGCGCGGGTTGGCGACGGCCGCGCGGATCGCGTCCTTGGTGATCTCGTGGAACACCATCCGCTTGACCGGGACCTTGGGCTTCAGCACCTCCAGGAGGTGCCATGCGATGGCCTCGCCCTCGCGGTCCTCATCCGTGGCCAGGAAGAGCTCGTCGGAGTCCTTCAGCAGGTCCTTGAGCTTCTTGACCTGGGCCCTCTTGTCGGCGTTGACGACATAGACCGGCTCGAAGTCGTGCTCGACGTCCACACCGAGGCGACGGACCTCGCCGGTGTACTTCTCCGGCACCTCCGCGGCGCCGTTGGGAAGGTCGCGGATGTGCCCGACGCTCGCTTCGACTACGTAGCCGGGGCCCAGGTAGCCCTTGATCGTCTTCGCCTTGGCAGGCGACTCGACGATGACGAGTCGGCGGCCGCCCTGTGCGGTCTCGCTGGTCGGGGACAACTTCGCTCTTCTCTCCGGTCGACGCTGCGGCCTCCCCAGGCCTCTTCGTCCCGGGGTCGGGTACTGGTGACGCTGCGGAGTGTGACGGTACATCCCGCCCCCGTGTCAAACGGGAAAAGCCCGCAACGGCCACTCGAACGGTAACCCGACTTCCGTCATTCCTGCCGCCCGGCGTGGTCACCGGCCTTTTCGAGCCTATCCGGAGGGACAGCTCCCAATTATCGGAGCCGCGGCTCTGCGGCCCCTTTCAGGATCGTATGAAACACCAGGTCCCGAGGGCGAGCGCGAGCACCGCGGCGACGCCGGCGACGGCCGCCGATGCGACGGGGTTCACACCGTGGGCGACCGGTTCGCGATGCCGCGCCCTGGTCACGGTCCACGTCAGCAGCGCGCCTCCGAACAGGGCGAACACCACTCCCGAGAAGATCGCCGGTCCGCTCTCCATGGCTCTGTGCGCCCCTTTTCTCCTGTCGGCGGGTGTCCCAGCCCCGGGAGACTGACACGCGCGGGCGGCGGGCGGGCGAACCCCGGGTGAACGCGGAGCCGACGGATTCACGGGCCTCCCGGGCCGTGCGGGCGGCCGCCGTGCGGCCCGCGGCGGAAGCGGCGGAAGCGGCGGAAGCGGGTACGGGTGTCTTCCGGCCGTCTTCGTATTGCCGTCCGGCGATCTGGCGGAGATCACGCGGGTGATCAGGGGGGGGCGATCTTGTAAAGCCGGCGCCGCCGCCGTGCGGGTCCGGCATCACGGCATCCGGCCGTTCACGACACAGACGTAACACTGCTCGCCCCGCTCACTCCACTCACTCGACTCACTCCGCTCACAAGGCGACGAGAATTCGTCACCGTGCGGCCCGGTCGTGTTGTCGCCCTTCTCACGGCGCATTTCCACCGGCCCGGACAGGCGTGCGTTCCAGGCCCGGCGGAAGGCGCGTCCGAGTCGACCGGTCAGGCCGGCTCGATGAATCCCTGCTCCACCAACAGCCGGATCTGGGCCGGTGTGCGGTCGCGCAGCAACACCGGGTCCTCCCCGAGCAGTTGGGCGATCGCGTCCAGGATGCGGCCGGCGCTCAGCGACCCGTCGCAGACGCCCGCGAAGCCCGCGCCGATCGTGTCGACCTTGGTGGCCCGGCGCATGCCGCGGTTCTGCCTCAGCACCACGTGCTCGGGATCCTCGGCGCCGGGCAGTCCGACCTGCTCCTGGACGACCTCGGTGACGAGCCGGAAGTGCCCTTCGAGCAGCGCCGCGTCGTCGTGCTCCCGGAGGTAGTCGAGCCGGTCGAAGTGCGCCCGGACCGTGTCGCCGAGCGGCTGTTCGATCGAATGCGGCCACTCCTCCACGGTGACCGAGGGCACGGCCGCCTCCGTCCTGCGCAGGGTGATCCAGCCGAAGCCCACGGCCTTCACCTTGCGCGCCTCGAACTCGTCCAGCCACGCGTCGTACCGCGCCTGGTACTCCTCCGGATCGGCGCGGTGGTCGCCGGCGTCCCGCAGCCACAGTTCGGCGTACTGCGTCACGTCCTGCACCTCGCGCTGCACGATCCAGGCGTCGCAGCCGCGCGGGACCCAGGAGCGGAGCCTGTCCTGCCAGTCCTCCCCCTCGACGTGCTGCCAGTTGGCCAGGAACTGCGCGAACCCGCCCTCGTTGAGACGGTCGCCCGCCTGCTGGACGAGGGTGCGGCAGAGATCGTCCCCGCCCATCCCGCCGTCGCGGTACGTCAGGCGCGCCCCCGGCGAGATGACGAAGGGCGGGTTCGACACGATCAGGTCGTACTTCTCGTCGCTGCGCAGCGGCTCGAACAGCGAGCCCTCGCGCAGGTCCGCGGCCGGGGCGCCGGAGAGCGCCAGCGTGAGCGCGGCGATGTGCAGGGCGCGCGGATTGACGTCGGTCGCCGTCACGCGCGTCGCGTGCCGGGCGGCGTGCAGCGCCTGGACGCCGGAGCCGGTGCCGATGTCGAGGGCGGAGGAGACGGGCGTACGGACGGTGATGCCGGCGAGGGTGGTGGAGGCGCCACCGACGCCCAGGACGACCCCTTCGCCGCGCCGGCCGATGCCGCCCGCGCCGCCGACGGCGCAGCCGAGGTCGGAGACGATGAACCAGTCCTCGCCGCCGGGCCCGCCGTACGGCCGCACGTCCACGGTCGCCGCGACCTCGTCCGCGCCGGCCGCCACCAGCCACCCGCTCTCCAGGCACTCGGCGGCGGGCAGCACGTCCGTCACGTGCGCGTACGGCACGGGCTGCTGCAGCAGGAACAGCCGTACGAGCACCTCCAGCGGCGTGTCGCCACGGGTGGCCCGGAGGGCGGGCACGGTCTCGCTGCGGGCCAGCGCCGCGTACGCGGGGGCGCCGAGCAGGTCGAGGAGCCCGTCGGCGGTGAAGGACGCCCCGAGCAGGGCGTCCCGCAGCCGGGCTGCGACGTCGAGGCGGTCGGTGGAGGGCAGGTGCGCCAGGCTGGAGTTGCTCACGCCCCCATTGTGTCCGTTCGGACGGACAGCGCACCTACGCCTGTGCGGACGGCGGACGGCGGACGGCGCCCGGCACGCGCGCACATACGCCCGGGCACCCGGCGCCGTCACGCGCACGCGTACCGCCCGTCGCCCCGGCCCCCTGCCCTGCCCCGCCCCGCCCCGCCCCGGTGGCCGGGACCGGCGCCGGGGCCGGCCGGTTCAGCCCGTCGTCGCCGCGGCCGACGCGGAGGCCGACTTGCAGCTGGGCTGCTTGGCCATCGCCTGGCCGACGTCGCCCTCCTCCAGGGTCTTGAGCGCGTCGTTGCCGGACTTGCTCAGCTTGTCCAGCGAGGTCGCGATGTCCTTGAGACCGTCGGCGAACTTCGCCTGGTCCTTGGTGTCGAGCCCGTCGACCTGCTCCTTGAGGGAGGCGTACGACGCGGCGATGCCGTCGAGCTCCTTGACGGCGTCCTTCTGCTTCTTCTCACCGTTGTCGACGTTCGGCGCCCCGGCCTTCTCGACGGCGTCCCCGATCGCCTTGTAGGCCTCGGACATGTCCTGGAAAGCCTGCGCGTCGGTCTTCTGGACCTGGGCGGGCGTGCTGTTGTCCGAGGTCTCCTTCTGGATCGCGGCGTTGGCGGCCTCGATCTTCTTGGCCTGCGGCTGTACGGCGTCGCAGACCTGCTTGGCCCAGGCATCCAGCTTCTCGTTGCCGTCGTCGCTGCTGCATCCCGACAGCGCCAGTACCAGTACCGCACCGCCGGACAGCGCGGCCGCGAGCTTCTTGTTCACCGGATTGGTCCCTTCCATGGCTCTCGGCCCCGGAACATACACGCCGGACGGACGGCAACCGCAGAACGGGCATCCGTTATGACCGCTGATAGAACCATTTACACCAGGCGAGAGAAGGCTCACGACGGGCACACGCGCACGAACGGGGCGGGCGGGCGACGCGTCAACACGCGCCGTCCGCCCGCCCCTTGAGCAGACGCCTGAGCAGAGCCTGAGCAGAGTCCGAGCAGGCGCCTGAGCAGGCGTCCGGAGGCCGCCTACGAAACCACCGCGGGATCGGCCGGCTTGGACATCTTCTCGGCGTCGTCCTCGTCGCCCACGGCGATGCCGCGCCGCTTGGAGGCGTACACCGCGCCGACGATGACCAGCAGTGCGAGGACCGCGATCAGGATCCGCATGCCGATGTTCTTGTCCGCGCCGTAGCTGAAGTTGATGACCGCGGGCGCGATCAGCAGCGACACCAGGTTCATCACCTTCAGCAGCGGGTTGATCGCGGGACCGGCGGTGTCCTTGAAGGGGTCGCCGACCGTGTCGCCGATCACGGTGGCGGCGTGGGCCTCGCTGCCCTTGCCGCCGTAGTGCCCGTCCTCGACCAGCTTCTTGGCGTTGTCCCAGGCGCCACCGGAGTTGGCGAGGAACACCGCCATCAGCGTGCCCGCGCCGATCGCGCCCGCCAGGTACGCGCCGAGCGCGCCGACGCCGAGCGTGAACCCGACGAAGATCGGCGCCATGACGGCCAGCAGACCCGGTGTGGCCAGCTCCCGCAGGGCGTCCCTGGTGCAGATGTCGACGACCTTGCCGTACTCCGGTTTCTCGCTGTAGTCCATGATCCCGGGGTGCTCACGGAACTGCCGCCGCACCTCGAACACCACGGAGCCCGCCGACCGCGACACCGCGTTGATCGCCAGCCCCGAGAAGAGGAAGACGACCGCCGCGCCCGCGATGAGGCCGACGAGGTTGTTGGGCTGCGAGATGTCCATCATCAGGTTCAGCGGCGCGCCGGATCCGGAGAGCTTCTCGCCGACGTCCTGCGCCCCGGTGGTGATCGCGTCCCGGTACGAGCCGAAGAGCGCCGACGCCGCGAGGACGGCGGTGGCGATGGCGATGCCCTTGGTGATGGCCTTGGTGGTGTTGCCGACGGCGTCCAGGTTGGTGAGCACCTGCGCGCCCGCGCCCTGGACGTCGCCGGACATCTCGGCGATGCCCTGCGCGTTGTCGGAGACCGGCCCGAAGGTGTCCATGGCGACGATCACACCGACCGTGGTGAGCAGGCCGGTGCCGGCCAGCGCCACCGCGAACAGCGCCAGCATGATCGACGTGCCGCCGAGCAGGAAGGCCCCGTAGACGCCGAGGCCGATCAGCAGGGCGGTGTAGACGGCCGATTCGAGGCCGACCGAGATGCCGGCGAGGACGACGGTGGCCGCGCCGGTGAGCGAGCTCTTGCCGATGTCCCGCACCGGACGACGGGTCGTCTCGGTGAAGTAGCCGGTCAGCTGCTGGATCACGGCGGCCAGCAGGATGCCGATGGCCACCGCGACGACCGCGAGGATCCGCGGGTCGCCGTCCTTGGCCTTGATCGCCGCGTCGGTGACGCCGTCGAGGTCGGAGTACTTGGACGGGAGATAGATGAAGACGGCCACCGCCACCAGCACCAGCGAGATCACCGCGGAGATGAAGAAACCGCGGTTGATCGCGGACATGCCGCTGCGGTCGGCGCGCCGCGGGGCGACCGCGAAGATGCCGATCATCGCGGTGAGCACGCCGATGGCGGGCACGATCAGCGGGAAGGCGAGCCCCGAGTCGCCGAAGGCGGCCTTGCCGAGGATCAGCGCGGCGACCAGGGTCACGGCGTACGACTCGAAGAGGTCGGCCGCCATGCCCGCGCAGTCGCCGACGTTGTCGCCCACGTTGTCGGCGATGGTCGCGGCATTGCGGGGGTCGTCCTCCGGAATGCCCTGCTCGACCTTGCCGACCAGGTCGGCGCCGACGTCGGCGGCCTTGGTGAAGATGCCGCCGCCGACACGCATGAACATGGCGATCAGCGCGGCCCCGAGGCCGAAGCCTTCGAGCACCTTCGGCGCGTCGGCCGCGTACACCAGCACCACGCAGGAGGCGCCCAGCAGACCGAGCCCCACCGTGAACATGCCGACGACGCCGCCCGTGCGAAAAGCGATCTTCATGGCTTTGTGCGAGACGGTGGTGAGATCCTTTTCCGGCTCGCCTTCCGCCGGAGTCGCTTCCCGTGCCGCCGCGGCGACGCGCACATTGCTGCGCACCGCGAGCCACATGCCGATATAGCCAGTGGTGGCCGAGAACGCCGCGCCGATCAAGAAGAACACCGATCGGCCGGCCCGCTGATTCCAGTCGTCCGCGGGCAGCAGCATGAGCAGGAAGAACACGACGACGGCGAATACGCCGAGCGTGCGCAACTGCCGGGCCAGATAGGCGTTCGCGCCTTCCTGGACCGCCGCGGCGATCTTCTTCATGCTGTCGGTGCCCTCGCCCGCTGCCAGCACCTGGCGCACCAGAATGCCCGCGACCGCGAGAGCGGCCAGCGCGACGACCGCGATGACCGCCACGATGACACGGTTGTCGTCGGTCAGCACCGCGGCTGCGAAGGTAGTGGAGTGATCCAACTGATGAGGGGTAGAAAGCCCCGCCATTCGTCCTCCTTGACGCTTGGGCTGAGCTCAAGATGTGGACGGATTCTAGGTACCCGCACCTGATCAAAACAGTGCGCGGTAAACGGAATCGGTCCGCACATGCCGTTCAGCAAATGATCGACGACAGATCACAGGACTCGAATGGAGTAATGCCTCAGAGGCATTGATGCCGACAGGACACGATCGATTTCTCGCGCGACGGATTAGTGAATTGCTTCACGAATCCGTCGCACAAGACCACTGTAGGCACAGAAACCGCGCCCTGACATGCCGAAGGGCCCTAACGTGTAGGGCCCTTCGGGTGCGGTGACGCGGAACGGTATTCAGGAAAGCACGACCGCCGGCGGTGCGGTCGGCCAGGTCATGCGGATCAGCCCGCCGTGCTCCCCCGCGCTCACCTCTACGTCGTCGACGAGCCCGCTGATGACCGCGAGGCCCATCTCGTCCTCCTCGGTGTCCGCGTCCTCGCCCGCGGCGCCGGATCCGGCGTCCCCGGGCAGCGCGCGCGGCGCCTCGTCGCCGACCTCGATGGAGAACTGCTTCTCCTCCTCGATCAGCATCACCGTCACGGGCGCGGCGATGCCGCCGTTGCGGTGAAGACCGACGGCACGGGAGCACGCCTCGCCGACGGCGAGCCTGACCTCGTCGAGGACGGCCTCGTCCACTCCGGCCCTGCGCGCCACCGCTGCCGCCACCAGCCGGGCGGTCCTGACGTGCTCGGGCAGCGCGCTGAAGCGGAGTTCGACGGTGGCCATGCATCCCCCTCGGAACTGGGCGTGCCGTGCGGGGGTCCGGGCCACCGAAAGCCCGAACCCCCTTGGTTTCCTTCTGCCGCCCCGGGCAAGAGCTCCGGGTCGGTGGTCAGTCGGTCGCCGCCACCGCTTCCTCGACCGAGGTGTGAATGGGGAACACCTTGGTGAGGCCGGTGATGCGGAAGATCTTCAGAATGCGCTCCTGGTTGCAGACCAGGCGCAGCGAGCCCTCATGGGCCCGCACCCGCTTCAGGCCGCCGACCAGCACGCCGAGACCGGTGGAGTCGAGGAAGTCCACGCCCTCCATGTCGACGACGAGGTGGAAACTCCCGTCGTTCACCAGCTCGACCAGCTGCTCGCGCAGCTTGGGCGCGGTATATACGTCGATTTCGCCACCGACCTCGACGACCGTACGATCGCCGACGGTACGGGTCGACAGGGACAGGTCCACGGATCCTCCAGCACCTTGCTATCGAGCGGTCGCCCCTCGGGACACCTCGGCGGAGCCCCCAGGACGGTTCGCCAGCCGCGATGGCATTCAATCACTTACCGGCAGGCGTGCACGACGCCTTGGTCCCATTGTCCGTCACGCCGGTGACACACTCGATGCCGATGGCCGAGAATCACCGATCCGATCGAATCCCCACGGCGCCGGTCTCCCGGCTCGCGCCGGGCACCGTCCTGGACCGGCTCGCGTCCGGGCCGAGCCGGGCTTCGCGCATCACTCATACGGAGCACTTGCCCCCGCGTGAGGGCCGCCATGCCGTCTGGCCCGACCGGATCCGTGCCGAGGTCATCGCGGCGCTGCGGGACTGCGGTATCGAACACCCCTGGGCTCACCAGGCACAGGCCGCCGAACACGCCCTGGACGGCGACTCGGTGGTCGTCGCCACCGGCACGGCGTCCGGCAAGTCCCTCGCGTACCTGGTACCGGTCATGTCGGCCCTGCTGGACGGCTCCGAGGCGCCGAACGGCCGCGGCGCGACCGCGCTGTACCTGGCCCCGACGAAGGCACTCGCGGCGGACCAGTGCCGGTCCGTGAAAAAACTTTCACATTCTCTGGGCAGCGCGGTGCGCCCCGCCGTGTACGACGGCGACACGCCGTTCGAGGAACGCGAGTGGATCCGCCAGTACGCCAACTACGTGCTGACCAACCCCGACATGCTGCACCGGGGCGTCCTGCCCTCGCACGCCCGCTGGTCCTCCTTCCTGAAGGCGCTGAAGTACGTCGTCGTCGACGAGTGCCACACCTACCGGGGCGTCTTCGGCTCGCACGTCGCCCAGGTGCTGCGCCGGCTGCGCCGGCTGTGCGCGCGCTACGGCTCCTCGCCCGTGTTCCTGCTGGCCTCCGCCACCGCCGCGGAGCCCTCGGTGGCCGCCCGCCGCCTGACCGGGCTTCCGGTGGTCGAGGTCGCCGACGACGCCTCCCCACGCGGTGAACTGGTGTTCGCCCTGTGGGAGCCGCCACTGACCGACCTGCGGGGCGAGAAGGGCGCGCCCGTCCGCCGTACCGCCACCGCCGAGACCGCGGACCTGCTCACCGACCTCACCGTGCAGGGCGTGCGATCGGTGGCCTTCGTCCGCTCCCGGCGCGGCGCCGAGCTGATCTCGGTGATCGCCCAGGAGCGGCTGGCCGAGGTCGACCGCTCACTCGCCCGGCGTGTCGCGGCGTACCGCGGCGGCTACCTCCCCGAGGAGCGCCGCGCCCTCGAACAGGCACTGCAGTCCGGGGAGCTCCTCGGCCTCGCCGCCACGACCGCCCTGGAGCTCGGCATCGACGTCTCGGGCCTGGACGCCGTACTGATCGCCGGGTATCCGGGCACGCGCGCCTCCCTGTGGCAGCAGGCGGGCCGGGCGGGGCGGGCCGGGCAGGGGGCGCTGGCCGTCCTGGTGGCCCGCGACGACCCGCTGGACACCTTCCTCGTGCACCACCCCGAGGCGCTGTTCGACCAGCCGGTGGAGTCCACGGTCCTCGACCCGGACAACCCGTACGTGCTCGCCCCGCACCTGTGCGCGGCCGCCGCGGAGGTGCCGCTGACGGACGAGGACCTGAAGCTGTTCGGCCCCTCGTGCGAGGAACTGCTGCCCCAGCTGGAGGCCGCGAAGCTGCTGCGCCGCCGGACCAGGGCCTGGCACTGGACGCGCCGGGAACGGGCCGCCGACCTCACCGACATCCGCGGCGGAGGCGGCCGCCCGGTGCAGGTCGTCGAGGCCGGGACGGGCCGGCTGCTCGGCACGGTCGACGCCGGCGCCGCGCACACCACGGTGCACGAGGGTGCGGTCCACCTCCATCAGGGCCGCACGTATCTCGTCCGCTCCCTCGACCTGGAGGACTCCGTCGCCCTGGTCGAGCAGGCGAGTCCGTCGTACGCGACGGTGGCCCGCGACACGACGTCCGTCTCCGTCCTGGAGACCGACATCGAGGTCCCCTGGGGCGACGGGCGCCTGTGCTACGGCTCCGTCGAGGTCACCAATCAGGTCGTCTCCTTCCTGCGCAGACGGCTGATCACCGGTGAGGTGCTGGGCGAGACGAAGCTCGACCTGCCTCCCCGCACGCTGCGCACCCGCGCGGTGTGGTGGACGGTCACCGAGGACCAGCTGGACGCCGCCCGTATCGGCCCGGAGATCCTCGGCGGCGCCCTGCACGCCGCCGAGCACGCGTCGATCGGCATGCTGCCGCTCTTCGCGACCTGCGACCGCTGGGACATCGGCGGCGTGTCGATCCCGCTGCACCCCGACACGCTCCTGCCCACGGTCTTCGTCTACGACGGCCACCCCGGCGGCGCGGGCTTCGCGGAGCGCGCCTTCCACACCGCCCGCGCCTGGCTCACCGCCACCCGCGAGGCCATCGCCTCCTGCGAGTGCGAGGCCGGCTGCCCGTCCTGCATCCAGTCCCCCAAGTGCGGCAACGGCAACGACCCGCTGCACAAGCGAGGGGCGGTGCGGCTGCTCACGGTGCTGCTGCGGGGTGCTCCGCAGCAGCCGGACCGGGGGACGCACGGAGGGGCGGGGGAAGGGACGGACGGGGGAATGGACCGAGGGACGGACGGAGGGGCGGACGTGGAGCCGGCACCGCGACGGCCGGATTCCCCGGCGCGGGCCCAGGCGGTACCGGACCCGCAGGCCCCGCCCGCGCCCTGACCTCCGCCGCGAACGGCCCACGGCCCGCCGCCGCCGTCACGTCCGACGTCTCGCCGACGATCACGCACCGCACGAGCCGCGTCCCCTGGGCCCGGGCCACCAGGGAGGCCCGGGCGCAGGCCGCCGCCGTGCCGTCGGACCAGTGGTCCGCCGCCGCGAGGGCCGACAGATCGGCGCCGCCGGCCGCGCGGTGCCGGACCACGACGGCCTGTCCCAGCGCGAGCACGACCCCGAACACCACGCAGAGGACGCCGATCGCGCCGACGCTCCAGACACTGGCGGAACCTCGGTCACCGCCCCGGAGCAGGGCCCGCCACGGCCCTCCCCGTCCGCCGGTCATGGCTCCGCGCCCTGCACGCCTGCCGCCGGTCATGGCTCCACCGCCGTCTCCCTGGCCGGCCCCACAACCGTCCCCGGCGCCGTCCCCAGCCCCTGCGCCGTCCCCGCGGTCGTCTCCTCCGCCTGCGCGACGGCTTCCTCGCGCACCTCGAACGGCAGGCCGCGCAACGCCGGTGGCTTCGCCTCGACGACCACACGGACCCGGCCGCCCTCCCGGCCGACGGTGATCTTCGCGCCGTGCGGCGCCGCCTCACGGGCCACGGCGGTGACCGCGTCGGGCGGATCCTGGCGGGCCGCCGCGCGGGCGCCCGTCCGGGCGGCGTCCACGCACTGGATCTGCGCCGCCACCACCAGGAGCCCCCACACCAGCGCCATCGTGAACATCACCAGCACGGGCAGCACCATGGCCGACTCCGCCGTCACGAACCCCCGGTCGGTTCCCTTCTCGTATCCGCTCTCACATCCGCGCATCGAGTGCCCGTTTCACGATGCCCTGCAGCTCAGCGCTGACGGCCCCGCTCGTCACCACCTTGTAGAGGACCACCGCGAACGCCACCGCCGCGACGATGCCCATCGCGTACTCCGAGGTGACCATTCCCGAGTCCCTGCGGACCGTGCGGACCGTGAGCACCGCGAGCAGCCCGCACATCAGGGCCCGCAGCCTCGCCCGTACCGCCTTGCACATCTTGCACATCACGCACATCTCAACCCCCGTGAAGGATCAGTGAGTTTCAGTTCTGTCGGTCATCCGTCGCTCGTCGCC
This sequence comes from Streptomyces sp. NPDC031340, assembly GCF_055569945.1. NCBI lineage: Bacteria > Bacillati > Actinomycetota > Actinomycetes > Kitasatosporales > Streptomycetaceae > Streptomyces > Streptomyces sp. NPDC031340. Next base: position 107,062 of record NZ_JBVIIE010000015.1, on the reverse strand, counting down.
GGTTCAGTCGTCCGTCATCGGCCGCCCCCTCCCAGCGCCCCGCCCGCGAGACCGATCACCACGGGCGCCACGCCGACCGCGATGAACGCGGGCAGGAAGCACAGGCCCACCGGCGCGGTGACCATGACGGCCGCCCGCCGGGCCCGTGCCGTCGCGGCGCGGGCCCAGTCGGCGCGTGCGTCCTCGGCGAGCCGCGCGACCGGCCCGGCGGCGGGCAGTCCGGACACGTCGGCCCGTTCCAGCAGTCGGGCCAGCGCCCCGGCGTCCGGCAGCGAGCCCAGCCGCCGCCACGCCTCGGCCGGTTCGCCCCCGAGCCGGGCCTCCGCGGCGCCCCGGGCAAGCGCCTCCCCCACCGGCCCGCCCAGGGCCTCACCCACGGCCCGCGCCGCTGCCACCGGTCCGGCGCCCGCCGCGCTGCAGGCGGCCAGCAGATCGGCGGCCAGCGGGAGTTGCCGTGCGGCCTCACCCGGGTCGCCCGCCGCCACGGTGTCCGCGGCCGCCGCCTGCCGACGGCGCCACCACCACAGCCCGCCGCCGGCGGCGGACCCCACGACGACCCCGGCGACACCGCCCACCAGCACCCACCCGGCGCCCGCCGCCCCCGCCACCGGAAGCCACCGCCGCGCGAGATCCCGGCCTTCCCACCGCGCCGCGGCCGTCATCGCCCCGGCTCCGGCCATGAGCGCCACCGACCGCTGCCGCACCCTCCGTTCCCGCCGCACGCTCGCCAGCCACCGCACGAGCCACCCGAGGACGAGCACCGCCCCCACCGTCACCCCCAACCTGTGGACAACTTCCGGACCCACGCCGACCCCTTTCCCGGCCAACCCCGCACCCGTTCTGACACCCACCACCGCGGTCTTCGACGGAAGCCCGCCCTTCCGGCTCCCGCTCACCCCGCCTCCGCTCCCCGCACGATCCGCATCGCCCACCACAGCCCCAGCCCCTCCAGCGACCCGCCGATCAGCAGGCACCCCAGCCCGGCGCCGGTGTGCAGCAGCACATGCAGCGGGTCGGCGCCGAGGGCGATGCCCAGCGCGAGGCCCAGGACCGGCAGTCCCGCGAGCATCACCGCCGTTGCGCGCGCGCCCGCCAACTGCGCCCGGAGATCGGCACGCTGGTCCCGCTCGGCGCGCAAGGCGGCTTCGAGGCGGTCGAGTCCGGCGGCGAGGCCCGCACCCCGGTCCACGGCCACCCGCCAGCACGCGGCCAGCCCCAGCAGCCCCTCGGCGCCCGGCTGCCGGGCCGCCGCCGTGAGCGCACCCGGCACGTCCCCGCCGAACCGCGCCGCCGCCAGGACCGCCGCCGGAGCGTCCCCGAGCCCACCGGAGTCGCGCGCCGCGTGCAGCAGCGCCTCCCCCGGCTGCCGTCCCGCCCGCACCTCACCGGCCAGCGCCCCGCACAGCGCGATCACCGCCTCCCCGCGGCGCTCCCGCACCCGCCGGGCCTGCCGGGCCAGTCTCAGCCGCCGCAGCACCGGCACGGCGGCCGCCCCGGCGACGACCGGCAGCACCGAGGCCCCCAGCACGGCCGGCACCAGCCCGGCGACCGGCGCCCACCACTCGGCTCCCAGCCGCTCCCGGACCCGCCGCAACTCCTCGGCCACCCGGCGCCGGGCGGGCGGCCCGGCCCCCACCGCCCCGCCGCCCGCCAGCAGCGCCCGCGTCCGCCGGGCCCCCGCGTGCCACCCGCCCGGCAGCAGCGCGGCGGCCCCGGCACACACCACGGCGACTCCCGCCGCCACCTGGCTCATCACGTCCCCCATGAGGAACCCCATGACATCCCTCCTTCGACAACCTCCGGCAACTCGCCGTCGAGCAGCCCCCGCAGCCGCGCCCACCCCGGCTCGTACGCGAAGGCCTCCGGGCCCCACCGCAGCGCCGGCACCGTACGCACCAGCCCCGACGGATCCCGTTCCAGCACGTGCACCTCGGCGATCCGCCGCCGTCCGGTCCGGTCGCGCACCAGGTGCAGGACGACCGACAGCGCGGCCGCCAGCTGGCTGTGCAGCGCGGCCCGGTCGAGCCCGGCCGCCGTGCCCAGCGCCTCCAGCCGGGCGGGCACGTCGGCGGCCGCGTTGGCGTGCACCGTCCCGCACCCGCCTTCGTGGCCGGTGTTCAGCGCGGCCAGCAGATGCACCACCTCGGGCCCTCGCACCTCGCCCACGACCAGCCGGTCCGGCCGCATGCGCAGCGCCTGCCGCACCAGGTCCTCGAGGGTGACGAGGCCCGCGCCCTCCTGGTTGGCGGGTCTGGTCTCCAGCCGCACGACGTGCGGGTGATCCGGCCTCAGCTCCGCCGAATCCTCGGCCAGCACGATCCGCTCACCGGCCCCGACCAGCCCCAGCAGCGCGCTGAGCAGCGTGGTCTTGCCGCTGCCCGTGCCGCCGCTGACGAGGAAGGACAGCCGGGCGGCCATCAGCGCCCGCAGGACGCGGTCCCCGCCCGGCGGCACGGTGCCCGCCGCGACCAGTTCGTCGAGCGTGAACGCGCGCGGTCGTACCACCCGCAGCGACAGACACGTGCAGCCCACCGCCACCGGGGGCAGCACCGCGTGGAGCCGGGTCCCGTCGGGCAGCCGGGCGTCCGCCCACGGCCGTGCGTCGTCGAGCCGGCGTCCGGCCACCGCGGCCAGGCGCTGCGCGAGACGCCGTACGGCGGCCGCGTCCGGGAAGGAGACCCCGGTCAGCTCCAGCCCGCCACCGCGGTCGACCCACACCCGGTCCGGGGCCGACACCAGGACGTCGGTCACCGAACCATCGGCGAGCAACGGCTCCAGCGGCCCGCTGCCGACCAGTTCGGACCGCAGCCGCACCGCGGCGCCGAGGACTTCGGCGTCGCCCAGCACCCGCCCCTGCTCCCGCAACGCCTGCGCCACCCGGGCGGGCGTGGGTTCCGCCCCGCTCTCGGCCAGCCACTGCCGCACCCCGTCCAGGAGCAGCGCGGGCACGTCCCGCCCGGCCCCGGCGGCGGCCGGGGAAGCGCCCGCCGCCGTATACCGGCCGGCGCCCGGCATGGTGGCCCCGGTGGCGGCCAGGGAAGCGCCCCTTTCGAGCCCATGGTCGACGCTCATGCCGGACCCGCATCCAGCAGGGCCCGCTCCCAGAACCCCTTGCAGAAGCGCGCCAGCGGTCCCCGGCCGCCCGCGGCGGGCGGCGCCTGGCCGTCGCCCGGCCGCAGCAGTCCCGGCTCGACGGGCACCTCGCCGGCCAGCGGCAGCCCGAGCAGGCGGGCCACCTCGCGGTCGTCGATCCCGGGGACGTACGGTCCGCGGACCGCGACCCGCAGGTCGCGCAGGACCATGCCGACGGCGGAGGCCACGCGTCCGGCGGCGGCGAGGGCGCGCAGTTCGCCGGGGACCACCAGGAGCCCGAGATCGATCTGGGCCAGAGCCTCGGCGACCCCGTCGTCCACGCGGCGGGGCAGGTCGACGACGACCGTGCCGCCGCGGCGCCGGGCAGCGGCGAGCACCGCGCGGACGGCCTGGGGCGGGACGGCGACGCAGTCGCCGCGGTCCCAGCTGAGCACCCGCAGCGAGTGCAGCCGCGGCAGCGACTCCTCCAGGGCGCCGCCGCCGACCCTGCCGCGCGAGGCGGCGAAAGCGGGCCAGCGCAGGCCCTCGGCGCTCTCACCGCCGAGCAGCACGTCGAGTCCGCCGCCCAGCGGATCGGCGTCCACCAGGAGTGTGCGCAGCCCCTCACGCGCGGAGGTGACGGCGAGGGCGCACGCGAGCGTGGACGCGCCGGCCCCGCCGCGGCCGCCGATGACGCCCACGGTGAGGGCGGGTCTGCCGACGCCCTCGGCGACGTCGGCGATGCGGTCGACCAGCCATTGCTCGCCGTCGGGCAGCACCAGGACGTGGTCGGCCCCGATCTCGACGGCCCGGCGCCAGACCCCCGAGTCGTCCTGGTCCCGGCCGACCAGCACCACGCCGCGTCTGCGCGCGGCCCCGCGCACCCGCCGCGCGGCGTCGTCGCCGACCAGGACGAGGGGCGCGGCCTCCCAACTGCCCGCGCGTTCCGGCACGGAGTGGTGGACCTCGGGCGTCGCCCCGGCCGCGGCGCACAGGCGCAGCAGGTCGTCGAGCAGGTCGACGTCCTCCGTGACGATCAGCGGTCCGGCCTGCCGCCCCGAGGCGGCGGACGGTGGTTGTCGTGTGATGGCTCCTGCCATGACGTCGTCCCCCTTGGCTGCGTTCCGCGCGGCCCCAACGGCCACGCGATTCCCGAACGTGCGGAGAACCGTCGGGCGGCTCCGCCGTGAACGGCCCCCGCGGACCGCTCGAACCCGCCCGACAAACCGGATCCGGTCAGGAACTCGGCGCGATCGGGACGTGCGGGAATCACGGTGCAGCGATCCCGAAAACCTTGCGGATCTTGGTCAAAAACTGTGGACAACCCAGTGGTTGTGAATATCGCCGTCACCCGTCGGCGCGGTCTGTACCAGCCCTTGCATGACTTCCGCAGAGCACCCTGACGACTACTCAAAGTGACGGATCACGGGCATGCGAAAGAGGCGGCAGCAGCCGCCTCGGAGCGGTCTCCGACCGCGAGGAGAGGGGAAAAAACCCGTCCGGACATGCGACGACCCCCGCCGGGGGGGAGAGCGGGGGTCGTCCCCACGGCCGACTCGGGGGGGGAGGAGTCGGACCGGGTTAGCACGGTCGCGAACGATCCGTGACTTCCATGGTGTACCCGAGAGCCTTCTCAGGCAAACCCACGCGCCCCACCTTACGCCGAATGGGCTGCGCCTATGCTCAGGGTTGTGGAAAACCACTCCTTGCCCCGCACAGCGGCCTTCTTTGACCTGGACAAGACGGTCATTGCGAAGTCGAGCACGCTCACCTTCAGCAAGTCCTTCTATCAAGGCGGGCTGATCAACCGCAGGGCCGCCTTGCGTACCGCATACGCCCAGTTCGTCTTCCTCGCGGGCGGCGCCGATCACGACCAGATGGAGCGCATGCGCGAGTACCTGTCCGCGCTGTGCCGCGGCTGGAACGTCCAGCAGGTCAAGGAGATCGTCGCCGAGACCCTGCACGACCTGATCGACCCGATCATCTACGACGAGGCCGCCTCCCTCATCGAGGAGCACCACACCGCCGGCCGCGACGTCGTGATCGTGTCCACCTCGGGCGCGGAGGTGGTGGAGCCGATCGGTGAACTGCTCGGTGCGGACCGCGTGGTGGCGACCCGCATGGTCGTGGGCGAGGACGGCTGCTTCACGGGCGAGGTGGAGTACTACGCGTACGGCCCGACGAAGGCCGAGGCCATCAAGGAACTGGCCGAGTCCGAGGGGTACGACCTGGACCGCTGCTACGCCTACAGCGACTCCGCGACCGACCTGCCGATGCTGCGGGCCGTCGGCCGTCCGCACGCCGTGAACCCGGACCGGGCGCTGCGGCGGGAGGCCCTGGCGCAGGGATGGCCGATTCTCGACTTCCATCGGCCGGTCCGGCTCAAGCAGCGCTTCCCCGGACTGTCCGTACCGCCCCGTCCGGCACTGGTCGCGGCGGCGGCCATAGGCGCCGCGGCGGCCACGGCGGGCCTCGTCTGGTACGCGAGCCGGCGCCGGGCGACCCCCGCCTGAGCCGGAGCCCGCCCGAGCCGCTGGACGAAGCGGTCGGAAAGAACCGCAGGCAGCGGGCTTCCCCTTGCCAGGGCGCTGGAGTACAAAGGACTTAACGGCCCGCGAGACCAAGGTCATCCGAAAGGATCGTCTTCACGCATAACGGCCCCACGGACCGAGCATGTTCACCGAGCACCCACGCGACGTCGACCCGTCGATTACGGGCCAGCCGCACCAGGTACGGGCCAAGTCCCCGACCTGATGGGCGAGATATCGAGGACGCTTGGTAACTCGGTGCGCATGCCAGCGGCGGTACGAGTTCTCGTACCGCCGCACCTCTGCGCCGGCCCTCCCCACGGACGGCCTTTTTCTCGCCCTTCCCGTACCTGTCTCGCGCCTGCTCGCGCCTTCTTCTGCTTTCCGGGGCGTCGTTACGCCGCGCCGCGCTGCAGGGCCTCGCACACGGCCGTCGACTCGCGCGCGCCGAGGCCGACCGCCCTGCCGCAGTGGGCGATCCAGGCGGCGACCCCCTCCGGGGTGCCGGAGACGTACCCCTCGAGCGCCCGCAGATACGCCTCGCCGCCCAGTTCGGCGTGGCCGACCTCGGCGGGGCAGACGGATTTCGGGTCCAGGCCGCTGCCCACCAGGACGATGCGCTCGGCCGTGCGCGCGACGAGGCCGTTGTGGGAGACGAAGGGGCGCAGCGCGAGGAGTTCGCCGTGCACGACGGCGGCCGTCACCAGGGCCGGGGCGGAACTCCCGGCGATGATCAGCTCGGACAGGCCCTCCAGCCGGCCGTTCACCTCGGCGGCGCCCGGCAGCGGCAGTTCGACGAGCGGCTCGTGCACCGGCTCGCCTTCCCGCCGCGGCCGTCCAACCTCGTCCCCGTGGCCCGCGGAGGCCACCAGGTGCAGCCGGGCCAGCACCCTGAGGGGTGACTGCCGCCAGATGGAAAGCAGTTGGCCGGCCTCCGCGGTCAGCCGCAGGGCGGCGCCCATGACGCGCGCCTCGTCGTCGGTGCTGAAGTCGGTGCGGCGGCGCACCTCTTCGAGGGCCCAGTCGGCTCCGGACAGCGCCGCGGAACCGCGGGCGCCGCGCAGCGCCGCCTCGGAGGTGATCTCGTTGCTGCGGCGCCGCATGATCCGGTGCCCGTAGACCCGGTCTACTGCCTTGCGCACGGACTCCACGGAATCGGCCACTCCGGGCAGCGCGCCCAGGGCTGCGAGCGGATCGGCGGTCGCGCCTGTCGTACTCATGAGTACGACCCTACGCACCTCGGCGGCAGGACCCCACGATGGAGTGGTCTTCTTCACGTCCGCCCACACCATGAGTCACCGACTGACTACGCTTCGTGAACATGAAAATTGCTTTCGTCGGAAAGGGCGGCAGCGGCAAGACGACCCTGTCCTCCCTCTTCATCCGCCACCTCGCGACGACCGGCGCACCGGTGCTCGCCGTCGACGCCGACATCAATCAGCATCTGGGGGCCGCGCTCGGCCTGGACGAGGCGGAGGCCGCGGCGCTGCCCGCGATGGGCGACCGGCTGCCGCTGATCAAGGACTACCTGCGCGGCTCCAACCGGCGCATCATCTCCGCCGAGACGATGATCAAGACGACTCCGCCCGGCGAGGGCTCCCGGCTGCTGCGGGTGCGCGAGGACAACCCGGTGTACGACGCCTGCGCGCGGCCGGTGGAGCTGGACGACGGCGCCGTCCGTCTGATGGTCACGGGCCCCTTCACGGACGCCGACCTGGGAGTCGCCTGCTACCACTCCAAGACGGGGGCGGTGGAGCTGTGCCTTAACCACCTGGTGGACGGGCGGGGCGAGTACGTCGTGGTGGACATGACGGCGGGCTCGGACTCCTTCGCTTCCGGCATGTTCACCCGCTTCGACATCACGTTCCTCGTCGCCGAGCCGACCCGGAAGGGGATCTCCGTCTATCGCCAGTACAAGGAGTACGCCCGCGACTTCGGCGTCGTGCTGAAGGTCGTCGGCAACAAGGTGCAGGGCCCGGACGACCTCGACTTCCTGCGCGCCGAGGCCGGGGACGACCTGCTGGTGACCGTCGGGCACTCGGACTGGGTGCGCGCCATGGAGAAGGGGCGCCCGCCCCGGTTCGAGTTCCTGGAGGACGCCGGCCGGCAGGCCCTGCGCACGCTCCAGGCCGCCGCCGACGCGACGTACGAGCTGCGCGACTGGGAGCGGTACACGCGCCAGATGGTGCACTTCCACCTGAAGAACGCGTCGTCCTGGGGCAACGCGCGTACCGGGGCCGACCTGGCGGCGCAGGTCGACCCCGGGTTCGTGCTGGGCGAGGGGGTCACCGCCTCCGTGTGACGGCGGCGCCGGCTACCGTCCGGCCGCCTGCGCGCCGGGCACGCCCTTCGGCGCCGGCGCGCGGCGGCCCGCCGGGAAGGACGCCCAGCCCTGCGCCGGGGCCTCGCCCACCTGCAGCGAGCGCAGCGCCTCCAGGGTCCGCGGGTCCTGGGCGTCCAGCCAGTCGGCCAGCTGCCGGAAGGACACGCAGCGCACGTCCGGCTTGTTGCAGACGGTCTCGACGACCTGCTCGACCGCGCGCATGTAGGTGCCGCCGTTCCAGGACTCGAAGTGGTTGCCGAGGATGAAGGGCGCGCGGTTGCCGCGGTAGGCCCGGTCGAAGCCCTTGAGCAGGCCGTCACGCATCTGGTCACCCCAGAAGCGGTACTTGGCGGGGTTGCCCTGGGTGCGTGTGCCGGACTGGTTGACCATGAAGTTGTAGTCCATGGTGAGCTGCTCGTAGGAGTGTCCGGGGACGGGCACGAGCTGCATCGACAGGTCCCACAGGCCTTCCTTCTTCCTCGGCCAGAGCTGGGTGTTGACGCCGCTGGTGTCGTAGCGGAAGCCCAGTTCGCGGGCGGCCTTCATGAAGTTCCCCTGGCCTTCGAGGCAGGGGGTGCGGGCGCCCACGAGCTCCTTGTCGTAGTCGAAGGGCAGCGGGGCCGCGTTCTTCATGCCGGCGTTGGTCTTCCAGGACTTCACGAACTGCTTGGCCTGCGCGATCTCGCTCTTCCAGTCCGCCACCGACCACTCGCCGACCCCGCCGTCCTTGCCGCAGAAGTGGCCGTTGAAGTGGGTGCCGATCTCGTTGCCCTCCAGCCACGCCAGACGCAGTTGTTCGACGGTGTCGGCGATGCCCTTGGTGTCGTTGAAGCCGATGTCGGAGCGGCCCGGTGAGTGATGCGGCGGCCGGTAGAGGTCGCGTTTGTTCTCGGGCAGCATGTAGACGCCGCTGAGGAAGTACGTCATCGTCGCGTGATTCGCCTTGGCGACCGCGCGGAAGCGGGAGAACAGCTTCTGGCTGTCCTCGCCCGCCCCGTCCCAGGAGAAGACGACGAACTGCGGGGGCTTCTGGCCGGGCCTGAGCCGCTCGGGCCGGGGCAGGTGCGGCTGGACCCCGGTGTACGCGGTGGAGCCGTCGCCGATCAGCCGGACGGCGCTCTTGGGCGCGGGCGCCGGGGCGGGGGCGGTGTTCCGCGCGGCGGGCCTGCCGCTGTGCGCGGCGGGCTCGGTGCTCTGCGCGGCGTGCTTGGCGTTCTGCGGTCCGGGACTGCCTGCCTTGGGGGCGTGGGAGCCGGTTCCGCAACCGGCGAGCGATGCGGCACAGGCCGCGGCGATCACGGCGCCCGCGGCGATCCTCTGGGTGGCGGCCATGTTCCGCCCACCTTCTTCCTTCTCTCAGACCAACGCTGATGGGGGCGATTTCTGGTGATGTGCCGGAAATGCCGACAGCGCCGCCAAGGTCGCACGCAACCGAGAAGGAATTTGTAAGACAAGCCGATCGAATAATCGCTTCACTCATTCGAGTGGCCATCTAGCCCATTCGCCAGAAATGTCCGCACTCGTCCTTTACTTTGAATTACGATTCGTTTACCGAACGTTGAATCATCCCGCCGCTGCACGCCGTGACCCACGGCCGCGACCCCGACCCCCGCCATGGACGGGGGGCCTATCCCATCCGCGACCGCGCTGCCCCGGAGGAGACGGGAACATGTCAGCCTGCACCCCCACTCGCGCCACCGACTCGACTCGGTCCGAGCGCCATCACCAGCCCCACAGCCCGCCATCGGGCCCGCCCCGCCGCTTCCGGGTCGCGGGCGCCGATGTGTCCGCCTCGATCGCGGTCTTCCTGATCGCACTTCCCCTGTCCCTGGGCATCGCCCTGGCCACCGGGGCCCCGCTCCAGGCCGGCCTCGTCGCCGCCGCGGTCGGCGGCATCGTCGTCGGACGGCTCGGCGGCTCCGCGCTCCAGGTCAGCGGCCCCGCCGCCGGACTCACCGTGGTGACCGCCGACCTCATCCACCGCTACGGCTGGCGTACGACCTGCGCCATCACGGTCCTGGCCGGGCTGGCCCAGCTCGGTCTGGGCTGCCTGCGCGTGGCGCGTACCGCCCTCGCCGTCAGCCCCGCCATCGTGCACGGCATGCTCGCCGGCATCGGCGTCACCATCGCCGTCGCCCAGTTGCACATCGTCCTCGGCGGCACCCCGCAGAGCTCCGTCCCCGACAACCTCGCCGCCCTGCCCGCCCAACTGGCCCGGCTCGATCCCGCGGCCCTGTCGGCGAGCCTGCTGACCCTGACCCTGCTGCTGCTCTGGCCGCGCGTCCCCGGCCGGGCCGGACGCCTGCTCCGCACGGTCCCGGCCGCACTCGTCGCCGTCGCCTGCGCCACCGCGGCCGCCTCGCTCGGCGGGCTCGCCCTGCCCAGGGTCGACCTGCCGTCCTGGGGCAGCCACGCCCCGGCCGGGCTGCCCGAGGGCCCGGTGCTCGGCCTCGTCGCCGCGGTCCTGACGATCACGCTGGTGTGCAGCGTGCAGTCGCTGCTCGGTGCGGTCGCCGTCGACAAACTCGTCGCCTCCCGCCCCGGCCTGGCCGGCCGCGTCGGCCGCTCCGACCTGGACCGCGAACTGCTCGGCCAGGGCGCCGCCAACATCGTCTCCGGCGCATTGGGCGGACTGCCCGTCGCAGGCGTGGCCGTACGCAGCACGGCGAACGTGAACGCGGGCGCTGTCAGCCGGAACTCCACGACCCTGCACGGCGTTCTCGTAGTGGCCGCCACGCTGCTGATGGTCCCGGTCCTGGAGTTCATCCCGCTCGCCTCGCTCGCCGCCCTGGTGATGGCCGTCGGCATCCAGATGGTGTCCCTGCACCACATCCGCGCGGTGACCCGCCACCGCGAGGTGCTGGTGTACGTCGTCACCACACTCGGCGTGGTCTTCCTCAACGTCCTGCAGGGCGTGGCGCTGGGGATCGCCGTCGCCGTCGCCGTCGCCATGCACCGCCTCGCCCGCACCCGCATCACGCACGAGGAGAAGGAAGGAGCCCACCACGTACACGTCCGGGGAGCGCTGACGTTCCTCGCCGTGCCACGGCTCAGCAGGGCACTGCACCTGGTACCCGCGGGCGCCCGCGCCGTCGTGGAACTGGACGGTTCGTTCATGGACCACGCGGCGTACGAGTCACTGCAGGACTGGCGGAACACGCACACCGCGCAGGGCGGCACCGTAGAGCTGACCGGCCGCCGGGCCGGGCTCACCATCGCCGAGCCGGGGAGCCTCGCCCGGCTGCCCGGCGACACGGGCACCACGAAGATCACCGGGACCGTCGGCGGCTCTGACGACTCTGACGGCTCTGACGGTCCCATCGAGCGCGCCGACTGTCCCGACTCTTCCGGTTCCCCCGGTTCCCCCGGTTCTCCGGGCCCGCTCGGCTTCCCCGGCTCCGCCAACTGCCGCTGCCGCCCCTGGACGCCCTGGCGCAACCACCAGTGCCACCGCCCGCCGGCCCCACCGCCCAGCGATGCCTCCGGGGAGCCCGGCGGGGCCGCCGGGACGCCCACCGATGACACCGGTACGCCTGCCGGGCACCCCGTCGCCTCCGGCGGGCCCACCGGCTCCGGGGAACCCAGCAGACTCGGGGATCGCGACAGATCCGAGTGCCTCCGCGGATCCGGCGCCCCCGGCGGCCCCGAGGGCCCCGGCGTTTCCGGCGGCCCCGCCGGGCCGGGCCGCCTTCACGGGCCCAGCAGACGCCAGCTGGCGCGCGGCCTCAGCGCCTTCCAGACCAACACCGCGCCGCTCGTCCGGGGCGAGCTGGCCCGGCTGGCCCGGGAGGGTCAGCGGCCGTCCCAGCTCTTCCTCACGTGCGCCGACTCACGGCTGGTCACGTCCATGATCACCTCCAGCGGTCCCGGCGACCTGTTCGTCGTGCGCAATGTGGGCAACCTGGTCCCCCTGCCCGGCGAGGAGAGCGGCGACGATTCGGTGGCGGCCGCCATCGAGTACGCGGTGGAGGTACTCAAGGTGCGGTCCGTCACGGTGTGCGGGCACTCCGGGTGCGGGGCCATGCAGGCCCTCCTCGGCTCCGAGCCCGGGGGCGCGCCCACACCGCTCAGGCGGTGGCTGCGGCACGGGGCGCCGAGCCTGGAGCGCATGGCCGAGGACAGCAGGACCCGGCCCCGGCTCGCCGGCCGGGCACCGGCCGACACGGTCGAGCAGCTCTGCCTGACCAACGTCGTCCAGCAACTGCGGCACCTGCGGGCCCACGAGTCCGTGGCCCGCGCCCTGCGGGCAGGCGAGCTGGAGCTGCACGGCATGTACTTCCACGTGGGCGAGGCGCAGGCGTACCTGCTCACGGGGGCGGAGGAGGGCGGCGCGGTGTTCGGCCGGGCGGGCACGGCGGAGGTGTCCGCCTGAGCCGACGCCGAGTCCCGGCAGGCAGAGCCGACGCCGAGTCCCTGCGGGTGCGCGGTCCCGACGCCCCGGGCCGCACACCCGCAGCGGACCGCACATCCGCCCCGGACCGCACACCCGCAGCGGATCGCAGACACCGGCAGCGGACCACCCACCGGCCGCGGACCACGATGTGAGAGCCACGGCACATGGCTGAACTCGGCCCGGTCGGCGTCCGTGGGTACGGATGACTCGGCGACCGGAAATGCCCACCCAAAGGTCTACACCAATTTTCCGGTCGGGCCTTGTCATCGGCCCCCGGCTCTGATGAGCTGTGGCCTGGGACACAACGGACACCCTGGGAAAGGGAGATGTCGTGAGCAACGAAAGCCTGGCCAACCTCTTGAAGGAGGAGCGACGCTTCGCGCCGCCCGCTGACCTGGCCGCGAACGCCAACGTCACGGCAGAGGCGTACGAACAGGCCAAGGCTGACAGGCTCGGCTTCTGGGCCGCGCAGGCCCGCCGGCTGAGCTGGGCCAAGGAGCCGACCGAGACGCTGGACTGGTCGAACCCGCCGTTCGCCAAGTGGTTCAAGGACGGCGAGCTGAACGTCGCGTACAACTGCGTCGACCGCCACGTGGAGGCCGGGCACGGCGACCGGGTCGCCATCCACTTCGAGGGCGAGCCCGGCGACAGCCGCGCGATCACCTACGCCGAGCTGAAGGACGAGGTCTCCCGGGCCGCGAACGCACTGCTGGAACTGGGCGTACGCAAGGGCGACCGGGTCGCCGTCTACATGCCGATGATCCCGGAGACCGCGATCGCGATGCTGGCCTGCGCCCGCATCGGCGCCGCGCACTCGGTCGTCTTCGGCGGCTTCTCGGCGGACGCGCTCGCCACCCGCATCCAGGACGCCGACGCGCGCGTGGTCATCACCTCCGACGGAGGCTGGCGCCGGGGCAAGCCCTCCGCGCTCAAGCCGGCCGTCGACGAGGCGGTCTCGCGCGTGGACAACGTCGAGCACGTGCTGGTGGTCCGCCGCACCGGCCAGGAGGTCGCCTGGACCGAGGGCCGGGACGTGTGGTGGCACGAGGCGGTCGACCGGCAGCCGGCCGAGCACACACCGGAGGCATTCGAGGCGGAGCACCCGCTGTTCATCCTGTACACGTCCGGTACGACGGGGAAGCCGAAGGGCATCCTGCACACCTCCGGCGGCTACCTCACCCAGACCGCGTACACCCACTGGGCCGTCTTCGACCTGAAGCCGGAGACGGACGTGTACTGGTGCACCGCCGACGTCGGCTGGGTCACCGGGCACTCCTACATCGTCTACGGGCCGCTGGCCAACGGCGCGACGCAGGTGATGTACGAGGGCACCCCGGACACCCCGCACCAGGGCCGCTTCTGGGAGATCGTGCAGAAGTACGGGGTGACGATCCTGTACACCGCGCCGACGGCGATCCGCACGTTCATGAAGTGGGGCGACGACATCCCCGCGAAGTTCGACCTGTCGTCGCTGCGCGTGCTCGGCTCCGTGGGCGAGCCGATCAACCCCGAGGCGTGGATCTGGTACCGCAAGAACATCGGCGCCGACCGCACCCCGGTCGTGGACACCTGGTGGCAGACCGAGACCGGCGCGATGATGATCTCGCCGCTGCCGGGCGTGACCCCTGCCAAGCCGGGCTCCGCGCAGACCCCGCTGCCGGGCATCTCCGCGACCGTCGTCGACGACGAGGCGAACGAGGTGCCGAACGGCGGTGGCGGCTACCTGGTCCTGACCGAACCGTGGCCGTCGATGCTGCGCACCATCTGGGGCGACGACCAGCGGTTCATCGACACCTACTGGTCGCGTTTCGAGGGCAAGTACTTCGCCGGCGACGGAGCGAAGAAGGACGACGACGGGGACATCTGGCTCCTCGGGCGCGTGGACGACGTGATGCTCGTGTCCGGGCACAACATCTCCACCACGGAGGTCGAGTCGGCGCTGGTGTCGCACCCGTCCGTCGCCGAGGCGGCCGTCGTCGGCGCGACCGACGAGACCACCGGGCAGGCCATCGTCGCCTTCGTGATCCTGCGCGGCACGGCGGCGGAGACGGAGGACCTGGTCGCCGAACTGCGCAACCACGTCGGCGCCACGCTCGGCCCGATCGCCAAGCCGAAGCGCATCCTGCCCGTGGGCGAGCTGCCCAAGACCCGCTCCGGCAAGATCATGCGCCGCCTGCTGCGCGACGTCGCCGAGAACCGCCAGCTCGGAGACGTCACCACGCTCACCGACTCGACGGTGATGGACCTCATCCAGGCCAAGCTGCCGGCGTCCCCCAGCGAGGACTGAACGGGGACGAGCGAGGACCGAGGGTCCCCGAGCGAGAACTGAGCGGTCGGCCGCGGAGCAATGCCCCGTCCGCGGCCGAAGGGCATCCGGCACCGGCGTGCCGGATGCCCTTTTCGCGCCTACCGTGGACTGAGCCGGGCCCCCTCCGGCAGATTAGGTAAACTAAGCAAAACACACGTGATCTCAGGTGCGCCGGGAAGTCTGGTCGGCAAGCGGTTCCGTCCTGCCCACCGACCGGAGGTCCCCTCTTGACCCCGCCCCGCACCTCTCGCACCCGCAAGGCCTTCGGACGCCTGTCCCTGCCCGAGCGGAACTTCGTCGCGGAAGCCCTGCGCACCGAGACGGTCGGCGGTGTACTGCTGCTCGTCGCCGCGATCGCGGCCCTGCTCTGGGCGAACATCCCCGCGTTGCGCGACAGCTACCAGAGCGTCGGCCACTTCCACCTCGGCCCCGGATCCCTCGGCCTGGACCTGTCTGTGCAGCACTGGGCGGCCGACGGACTTCTGGCGGTCTTCTTCTTCGTCGCCGGCATCGAGCTCAAGCGGGAACTGGTCGCCGGTGACCTGCGGGACCCCAAGGCCGCCGCGCTGCCCGTCGTGGCGGCCCTGTGCGGCATGGCCGCACCCGCGCTCGTCTACACGCTCACCAGCCTCACCGGCGGCGGCTCACTCGCGGGCTGGGCGGTGCCCACGGCCACCGACATCGCCTTCGCGCTGGCCGTGCTCGCCGTCATCGGCACCTCGCTGCCGAGCGCGCTGCGTGCCTTCCTGCTCACGCTCGCCGTCGTGGACGACCTCTTCGCGATCCTGATCATCGCCGTCTTCTTCACCGACAGCATCGACTTCGCGGCGCTCGGCGGGGCGGTCGCCGGTCTCGCCGTGTTCTGGCTGCTGCTGCGCAAGGGCGTGCGCGGCTGGTACGTGTACGTGCCGCTCGCGCTCGTCATCTGGGCGCTGATGTACAACAGCGGCGTCCACGCCACCATCGCCGGCGTCGCGATGGGCCTGATGCTGCGCTGCCACCGCCGCGAGGGTGAGGAGCACTCCCCCGGGGAGCGCATCGAGCACCTCGTGCGGCCCCTGTCGGCGGGCCTGGCCGTGCCGCTGTTCGCGCTGTTCAGCGCCGGTGTCACCATCTCCCACCACGCGCTCGGGGACGTGTTCACCCGGCCGGAGACGCTGGGCGTCGTGCTCGGCCTGGTCGTCGGCAAGACGCTCGGCATCTTCGGCGGCACCTGGCTCACGGCCCGGTTCACCAGGGCCTCGCTCAGCGAGGACCTGGCCTGGGCGGACGTGTTCGCGGTGGCGACCCTGGCCGGGATCGGCTTCACCGTGTCGCTGCTCATCGGCGAGCTCGCCTTCGAGGGCGACACGACCATGACGGACGAGGTCAAGGCCGCCGTCCTGACTGGCTCCCTGGTCGCGGCCGCGCTGGCGACGGTGCTGCTGAAGATACGCAACGCCAAGTACCGCAGGCTGTGCGAGGCGGAGGGGCGCGACGAGGACAGCGACGGCATCCCGGACGTCTACGAGGAGGACGAGCCGGAGTACCACCTGCGGATGGCCGAGATCTACGAACGCAAGGCCACCGAGCACCGCCGCCTCGCCGAGCTGAAGGCCGCGGAGCGACGCGCGCTTGCCGAAGTGCCGGGCGGGGCAGGCGAGGACGGCGACCGTCCGGCATGATCTGACGGGACGGTACAAAAAGACCGTGGGAAAACAGTCAGATAAGTCAGACGAGTCGGACAAGTCAGGCAGACGAGTCAGGCAGTGAGGGAGACCGCGATGAGCGCACCCGACGGCAGCCCGGTCGGCGCCGAACGCAGCATCGGTGAGCTGTTCGCCTCGGCGACGGCCGAGATGTCGGCGCTGGTGCACGACGAGATCGCGCTGGCCAAGGCGCAGCTCAAGCAGGACGTCAAGCGCGGCGCGGTGAGCGGGGGCGCCTTCTCGGTGGCCGGCGCGGTGCTGCTGTTCTCCCTGCCGATGCTGAACTTCGCCCTGGCCTACGGCATCCGCACCTGGAGCGGCTGGAACCTCGCGGTCTGCTTCCTGCTGTCCTTCGCGGCGAACGTCCTGATCGCCGGCTTCCTGGCGCTGGTCGGCGTGTCCTTCGCGAAGAAGGCGCAGAAGGGTAAGGGCCCGCAGAAGGTCGCCGCCTCCGTGAAGGAGACGGCGGGCGTCCTGCAGAAGGCCAAGCCGCACCCGCGTCCCGAGGCGCCCGCTCTGGAGGACCGGTCCGCGAAGGCCATCGAGGCTGTGGCACGCTCATCCTCATGACGGGCTCCTCGACCCCTGCGGGGCAATCGCACTCGGCGCACTCACACTCGGCGCAACCCGCATCGGTCGTACGACCGGACGGCCCCTGGACGCACCGGGAGGTCGCCGCGAACGGCGCGCGCTTCCACATCGCCGAGGTGGGCGACGGGCCGCTGGTGCTGCTGCTGCACGGCTTTCCCCAGTTCTGGTGGACGTGGCGGCACCAGCTGACCGCGCTCGCCGACGCCGGGTTCCGGGCCGTCGCCATGGACCTGCGCGGCGTCGGCGGCAGCGACCGCACCCCGCGCGGCTACGACCCCGCGAACCTCGCCCTCGACATCACCGGCGTCATCCGCTCCCTCGGCGAACCTGACGCCGCGCTGGTGGGCCACGGCTTGGGCGGCTACCTGGCCTGGACGGCGGCCGTGATGCGTCCGAAGCTCGTCCGGCGGCTCGCGGTCACGTCGATGCCGCACCCGCGGCGCTGGCGCTCGGCGATGCTCACCGACGTACGGCAGACACGCGCGGGCTCCTACATCTGGGGGTTCCAGCGCCCCTGGATCCCGGAACGGCAGCTGACCGCCGACGACGGCGCGCTCGTCGCCGAGCTGATCCGCGAGTGGTCCGGGCCGAACCCGCCGGACGACAAGGCCCTGCGGACGTACCGCAGCGCGATGTGCATCCCGTCGACGGCGCACTGCTCGATCGAGCCGTACCGATGGATGGTGCGGTCGATGGCCCGTCCGGACGGCCTCCAGTTCAACCGCCGCATGAAGCGCCCGCTACGCGTGCCGACGCTGCATCTGCACGGCTCGCTCGACCCCGTGATGCGCATCCGCAGCGCGGCCGGTTCCGGGGAGTACGTCGAAGCGCCTTACCGCTGGCGGCTGTTCGACGGTCTCGGGCACTTCCCGCACGAGGAGGACCCGGCCGCCTTCTCCACGGAACTGATCAACTGGCTGAAGGATCCCGAACCCGATCGGTGACCGTTCCTGCGCGCCCGGTGTCCAAATCTGAACGCCTGTTCCCCGAAAGGCCAATTGCCTGGCGCATAGGCCAATTGGGGGCGCGTGGGGCGGTTATCGACCATGGGGCAGGGGCAGACGTCCCGGTATGGGCTGGACGCACGACTACAGTGACGTAGCACGCAACCGCCGCTCGGCCGGCGGCCTGAGCTCCCACCAGCGGGGCGGCTCCCCGCAGTTGCCGGGTGCGGACCCCCGGGTGGGCATCCCGCGCATCCTGCGCCGCCGGGCCCGCTGGGTCTCGATGCGTCTGCGTCACCCCCGGGGCTGACCGGCCCCGGGCGGCCACTGGGGCCCGGACCGACGGCTCCCCAGGCCCCCGGACCCCCAGGTCCTGATGGCTCCCAGCCGTCAGGACCTGCCGGTCCCCAGCCGGCCCCCGGGGGCTGACGGTCGCAGGACGCCCAGTGCTCGCCTACAGCGCGCAGCTGTCGCTGTCCACCTGCTGGTTCGCGGTCCGCCCCTTCGAGATGTCCTCCTGGATCTCGTCCGCGGTGAGCGCGTACCCGGTGTCGGCGTCGTCGAGCGACTTGGCGAACACCACGCCGTAGACCTCGCCCTGCGGTGTGAGCAGCGGGCCGCCGGAGTTGCCCTGGCGGACGGTGGCGTACAGCGAGTACACGTCGCGGCGGACGGTCCCGCGGTGGTAGATGTCCGGGCCGTTGGCCGGAATGCGGCCCCGCACGCGCGCGGCGCGCACGTCGTACGAGCCGTTCTCCGGGTAGCCCGCGATGATGGCGCTGTCGCCGCTCGCCGCGTCCCCGGTGGCGAACTTCAGCGCGGGCGCCTTGAGATGGGGTACGTCGAGCACGGCGATGTCGCGCCGCCAGTCGTACAGGACGACCGTCGCGTCGTACTTCCTGCCCTCGCCGCCTATTTGGACGGTGGGCTCGTCGACGCCGCCGACGACGTGCGCGTTGGTCATGACGCGGCGGTTGCCGAAGACGAAGCCGCTGCCCTCCAGGACCTTGCCGCAACTCTGGGCGGTGCCCACGACCTTGACGACGGACCGCTTGGCCGTGGTGGCGACGGAACCGTTCGCGAGGGCCGGGTCGGGCGGCTGGACGTCGGTGATCGGCTCGTTGGAGAACGGGCTGAAGACCTGTGGGAAGCCGTTCTGCGCGAGGACCGAGGAGAAGTCCGCGAACCAGGTGTCGGCCGCGTCGGGCAGCGCCCGTGACACGCCCAGCAGCACCTTGGAGTTGCGGACCTCCTTGCCGAGCGTGGGCAGCGTGGTGCCCGCGAGGGCCGAGCCGATCAGCCAGGCCACCAGCAGCATCGCGACCACGTTGACGAGGGCGCCGCCGGTGGCATCCAGGGCGCGGGCCGGCGACCAGGTGATGTACCGGCGCAGCTTGTTGCCGAGATGGGTGGTCAGCGCCTGGCCGACGGAGGCGAAGACGATGACGATGACGACCGCGACGACGGCGGCGGTCGTGCTGACCTCCGAGTTGTCGGTCAGCGCGTCCCAGACGACGGGCAGGGTGTAGACGGCGACGAGACCGCCGCCCAGGAAGCCGATCACCGACAGGATGCCGACGACGAAGCCCTGGCGGTAGCCCACGACCGCGAACCACACGGCCGCGACCAGCAACAAGATGTCCAGCACATTCACGGAGCTCACCCTGTCATGACCGCCAGTCGAGCGGGACCCGCTTCTCCCGGTCCCAGGGGCGCTCCCACCCCGCGAAGTGGAACAGCCGGTCGATGATCCCGGCGGTGAAACCCCAGACCAGGGCGGATTCGACCAGGAATGCCGGACCTCGGAAGCCGCTGGGATGGACCACTGTGGCCCGGTTCGCCGGGTCCGTGAGATCCGCCACGGGAACCTTGAAGACCCGCGCCGTCTCGTTCGGGTCGACCACGCCGACCGGGCTCGGCTCCCGCCACCAGCCCAGCACGGGCGTCACGACGAAACCGCTGACGGGGATGTACAGCTTGGGCAGCGCGCCGAACAGCTGGACCCCGGACGGGTCCAGGCCGGTCTCCTCCTCGGCCTCGCGCAGCGCCGCCCGCAGCGGCCCGTCGGCCGTGGGGTCGCCGTCCTCGGGGTCGAGGGCGCCGCCGGGGAAGGACGGCTGCCCGGCATGGGACCTGAGCGAGCTGGCCCGCTCCATCAGCAGCAGTTCGGGGCCGCGCTCGCCCTCGCCGAACAGCACGAGCACCGCGGACTGGCGTCCCCCGCCGTCCTCCGGGGGCAGGAAGCGGCTCAGTTGCAGCGGCTCGACCGTCTCCATGGCCCGCACCACCGGGTCCAGCCAGGCCGGCAGGCCCTCCTTGCTCAGCGTCACCGAACCGCCCCGCGTCTCGCTCGCTCGCGTCATCGCCACCCCCGTCGTCCTGCACGATCCAACGCCCGGCCGCCCGTTGATCGTTCCTCGGGCGAACGGGCCGTCATCCGGCCCCCAGCGGCGGCGCCGGCCTGCCGCCCGCGTCCAGGTACGCCTGCGGCGGCTTCAGGCGCTGGCCCGGGAATCCGCCCTTCTCGTACTTCAGCAGCTTCTTCGCCTTCTCCGGGTCGGTCTCGCCCTCGCCGTACGCCGGGCAGAGCGGGGCGATGGGGCAGGCGCCGCAGGCGGGCTTGCGGGCGTGGCAGATGCGGCGGCCGTGCCAGATCACGTGGTGCGACAGGTCCGTCCAGTCGCCCTTGGGAAACAGCGCGGCGACCGCGGCCTCGATCTTGTCCGGGTCCGTCTCCTCGGTCCACTTCCAGCGCCGCACCAGCCGCTGGAAGTGCGTGTCGACGGTGATGCCGGGCCGCCCGAAGGCGTTGCCGAGCACCACGAAGGCGGTCTTGCGGCCCACGCCGGGCAGCTTGACGAGGTCCTCCAGCCTGCCCGGGACCTCGCCGCCGAACTGCTCCACCAGCGCCTTGGACAGCCCTATGACCGACTTGGTCTTGGCCCGGAAGAAGCCGCACGGGCGCAGGATCTCCTCGACCCGCTCCGGATCGGCGACGGCCAGGTCCTCGGGGGTGGGGTACGCCGCGAAGAGGGCCGGCGTCGTCTGATTGACCCGCAGGTCGGTGGTCTGGGCGGACAGGACCGTGGCGACCACGAGTTGGAAGGGGTTGTCGAAGTCCAGCTCGGGGTGGGCGTACGGGTACACCTCGGCCAGCTCGCGGTTGATGCGGCGGGCGCGGCGGACCAGGGCGGTGCGCGACTCGCCCTTCGGGGCCTTCCCGGCGACGGTCTTGGCGGGCGGGACGCCTTCGACCGCGGCCGTGGCCTTCTTCGGCGCGGCGGCGGCTTTCCGCGCGGGCCTCTTGCCGACCTTCACCGCGGCTTTCGCGGTGGCCGTATTCGCGCCCTTGGCCTTGGTCTCGTCCGCGGCTGCCTTGCCCTTGCCCGTGGCCGCCTTTTTCGTTGCTTTTTCTGCCACCTTTTTCGCTGGCGCCCTTTTTGTCACTTTTGTCGCCTTCTTCGCATCACCGGGGCCCTGTTCGCCCACAGCGGAATCACGAGGTACGACCATCCGCTCAGCTCCCTCGGCCTGTGCTCTACCGGCGATTTGGACACCCGGTCAGCCTAGAGCCCGGCGCCGACATCCGCCCCGGACCCCGAAGATCAGCCCCCAATCGGACCCCTGCCGCCCACCCCGGGACCCGCGTGCGGCATCCTTGTGACAGATCACACTGTTTGGACCGTCCGGCAAAATGGGCACCACGGTCCCCTGGTACCAAGGGGGAACAAGATCCCCTGAGCAGGTCGACAAGGAGAGAACTCGTGGACGACGTTCTGCGGCGGAACCCGCTCTTCGCGGCGCTCGACGACGAGCAGGCCGCGGAGCTCCGCGCCTCCATGAGCGAGGTGACCCTGGCGCGGGGTGACTCACTCTTCCACGAGGGCGACCCCGGTGACCGGCTCTACGTGGTCACCGAGGGCAAGGTGAAGCTGCACCGCACCTCCCCCGACGGCCGGGAGAACATGCTCGCGGTGGTCGGCCCCGGCGAACTGATCGGCGAGCTGTCCCTGTTCGACCCGGGCCCCCGCACGGCGACGGCGACGGCGCTGACCGAGGTCAAGCTGCTCGGCCTCGGCCACGGGGACCTCCAGCCGTGGCTGAACGCCCGCCCCGAGGTGGCCGCCGCGCTGCTGCGCGCCGTCGCCCGGCGTCTGCGCAAGACCAACGACGCCATGTCGGACCTGGTGTTCTCGGACGTTCCGGGCCGTGTCGCGCGCGCCCTGCTCGACCTCTCCCGCCGCTTCGGCGTGCAGTCGGAGGAGGGCATCCACGTCGTGCACGACCTGACGCAGGAGGAGCTGGCCCAGCTGGTCGGCGCCTCGCGCGAGACGGTCAACAAGGCGCTGGCCGACTTCGCCCAGCGCGGGTGGCTGCGCCTGGAGGCGCGGGCCGTGATCCTGCTGGACGTCGAGCGGCTGGCCAAGCGCTCCCGCTGACGTCGGCTGACGGCTGACGTTCGTACGGTGCGAAGGGGCCCGTCTCTCCCGAGACGGGACCTTTCGCCTGCACGCCGCTGTCCGGATCAGACGGGCGGGATCAGCCCGTGTTCCTCCAGGTACTCCAGCTGTGCCCGGACCGACAGCTCCGCCGCCGGCCACAGCGAGCGGTCCACGTCGGCGTACACGTGGGCCACGACCTCGGACGGGGCACGGTGGCCGTTCTCCACGGCCGTCTCGATCTGGGCCAGGCGGTGGGCGCGGTGGGCGAGGTAGTACTCCACCGCGCCCTGGGCGTCCTCCAGGACCGGGCCGTGGCCCGGCAGGACGGTGTGCACGCCGTCGTCGACCGTGAGGGACCGCAGGCGGCGCAGGGAGTCCAGGTAGTCGCCCAGGCGGCCGTCGGGATGCGCCACGACCGTCGTGCCGCGGCCCAGGACCGTGTCACCGGTCAGAACCGCCCGGTCGGCCGGGAGGTGGAAGCACAGGGAGTCGGAGGTGTGCCCTGGCGTGGGGACCACCCGCAGTTCCAGGCCGCCGACGACGACCGTCTGCCCGGCCGCCAGCCCCTCGTCGCCCAGCCGCAGCGCCGGGTCGAGGGCGCGCACCTTCGTGCCGGTCAGCTCGGCGAAGCGGGCGGCGCCCTCGGCGTGGTCCGGGTGGCCGTGGGTCAGCAGAGTGAGCGCGACACGCCGGCCGGCCCTCTCGGCGGTCTCGACGACGTTGCGCAGGTGGGCGTCGTCCAGCGGGCCCGGGTCGATCACCACCGCCAGGTCGGAGTCCGGCTCGGCGAGGATCCAGGTGTTGGTGCCGTCGAGGGTCATCGCCGAGGCGTTGGGCGCCAGGACGTTGACGGCCCGGGCGGTGGCGGGTCCGGTGAGGACCCCGCCCCGCGGCTGGCCGGGAAGGACGCTCGCGTCCGTCATGCGGAGGCTCCACCGGTCGTGTGATCGGCCGGAAGGCCGCTCGGGATGTGCTTGGTGAACTCGTCGTGGCCCGGCCAGGACAGCTCGATCCCGCCGTCCACCAGCCGGGCCCGCGCCAGCACCGGCGTCAGGTCCCGGCCGGGTGCGGCGGCGAGTGCCTCGGCGGCCGTGGCGTACGGCGCCAGCTGGCGCAGGGTCGCGATGGTGGGCGGCATCATCAGCAGCTCGCCCCGGTCGTAGGAGGAAGCGGCCTGCCCGGGCCGGATCCACACCGTGCGGTCGGCCTCCGTGGAGGCGTTGCGGGTGCGCTGGCCGTGCGGCAGGGCGGCGACGAAGAAGAAGGTGTCGTAGCGGCGGGGCTCGAACTCGGGGGTGATCCAGCGGGTCCAGGCCCCGAGCAGGTCCGAGCGCAGCACCAGGCCGCGGCGGTCCAGGAACTCCGCGAAGGACAGCTCACGGGCGACCAGCGCGGCCCGGTCGGCCTCCCAGTCGGGGCCGGTCGTGTCGCCGACCACCGAGTCGGCGGTCTCACCGGCGAGCAGGACGCCCGCCTCCTCGTACGTCTCCCGCACGGCCGCGCAGACGATCGCCTGCGCCGCGGTGTCGTCCACGCCGAGCCGGTCGGCCCACCACGCGCGTGCGGGGCCCGCCCAGCGGACGTGCCGCTCGTCGTCGCGCGGGTCGACGCCGCCGCCCGGATACGCGTACGCGCCCCCGGCGAAGGCCATGGAGGCGCGTCTGCGCAGCATGTGGACGACGGGGCCGGTGCCGGTGTCCTTCAGGAGCATGACGGTGGCCGCCCGCTTGGGGGCGGCGGGCGTGAGGGTGCCCTCCGCGAGCGCGCGGATGCGTTCCGGCCAGTCCTGCGGAAACCACTGCCCATTCGCCATGGCCGGAGGCTATCCCGTGACGCGCGATTGTTCGAGAGGTCCCCGAGGTCAGAGCGCCGGCCGACGCCGCGACCGCGCGGCTTCCGGGCTACGGCACCGGCCCCGCCGACCACGCACCGGCCCGTCGGCCACCGCACCGGCCCTGACGGTCACCGCACCGGCTCCGACGGTCACCGCACCGCCCCCGTCGGCCACCGCACCGGCTCCGACGGCTGCGGCACCGCGCCTCCGCCGCTTACGGCGCCAGCTCGACCAGGATCTCGACCTCCACCGGGGCGTCCAGCGGCAGCACCGCCACGCCCACCGCGCTGCGCGCGTGCACGCCCTTGTCGCCGAGGACCTCGCCGAGCAGCTCGCTCGCGCCGTTGACCACGCCGGGCTGGCCGGTGAAATCGGCTGCCGAGGCGACGAAGCCGACGACCTTCACCACACGCGCGATGCGGTCCAGGTCACCGGTGACGGACTTCACTGCGGCCAGGGCGTTCAGCGCGCAGGTGCGGGCCAGACGCTTGGCCTCCTCCGGGGTGACCTCGGCGCCGACCTTGCCGGTGACGGGCAGCTTGCCGTCCACCATCGGCAGCTGGCCGGACGTGTAGACGTACCCGCCGGACTGCACGGCCGGCTGGTAGGCGGCGAGCGGCGGGACGACCTCCGGCAGGGTGAGGCCGAGCTCGGCCAGCCTCGCCTCGACGGCGCCCATTACTGCTTCTCCCGCTTCAGGTAGGCCACGAGCTGCTCGGGGTTGTTCGGCCCGGGCACGACCTGGACGAGTTCCCAGCCGTCCTCGCCCCAGGTGTCCAGGATCTGCTTCGTGGCGTGGACGAGCAGTGGCACCGTTGCGTATTCCCACTTGGTCATGTGGGCGACTCTAGCCGTACCCGGGCGGGGTCGGACGCCCGGCCGGGGCAGGGTTGTCCACAGGTCGCCGCGTAGTCCGCGCACAGAGTGGTTACGCTCGAATACGTGAGCAGGCTCCAGGTCGTCAGCGGTAAGGGCGGGACCGGAAAGACGACGGTCGCCGCCGCCCTCGCGCTGGCCCTCGCGACCGAGGGGAAGCGGACGCTTCTCGTCGAGGTCGAGGGCCGGCAGGGCATCGCGCAGCTCTTCGAGACGGAAGCGCTGCCTTATGAGGAGCGGAAGATCGCCGTCGCTCCCGGGGGCGGGGAGGTGTACGCCCTCGCCATAGATCCCGAACTGGCCCTCCTGGACTATCTCCAGATGTTCTACAAGCTGGGGAGCGCCGGGCGGGCCCTGAAGAAGCTCGGCGCGATCGACTTCGCCACCACCATCGCGCCGGGTGTGCGAGACGTGCTGCTGACCGGCAAGGCGTGCGAGGCGGTGCGCCGCCGGGACAAGCGCGGCCGGTTCGTCTACGACTACATCGTCATGGACGCGCCGCCCACCGGACGCATCACCCGCTTCCTGAACGTCAACGACGAGGTGGCGGGCCTGGCGAAGATCGGCCCGATACACAATCAGGCGCAGGCGGTGATGCGGGTGCTGAAGTCGGCGGAGACGGCCGTGCACCTGGTGACGCTGCTGGAGGAGATGCCGGTCCAGGAGACCGCCGACGGCATCTCCGAACTGCGGTCCGCGCGGCTGCCGGTGGGCCGGATCATGGTGAACATGGTGCGTCCGGAGGTGTTGGACGCCACCGATCTGGAACTCGTACGTGACGTGTCGCGTTCCTCCGTCGCACGGTCGCTGTCCACCGCCGGGCTCGGCGGGGCGCGCCGCGGCGGCAACGCGGAGAAGCTGGTGGACCCGCTGCTGCGACTGGCCGGGGAGTACGCCGAGCGGTACGCGCTGGAGCACGAACAGCGGGCCGCCCTGGGCGAACTGGGCCTGCCGCTGCACGAACTGCCGCTGCTCGCCGAAGGCATGGACCTGGCGGGTCTGTACGAACTGGCAACCGAACTGCGGAATCAGGGGATCGCATGAGTCCGGACCCGGCCCACGCCCCGAAGAACACGCCCGACCCCGAGGGCGCGCGCCACCACCTCGCCCCCGCCCGCCTGCTCGACCTGGACCCGCTGCTCGACGATCCGCAGACGCGCATCGTGGTGTGCTGCGGCTCGGGCGGAGTCGGCAAGACCACCACCGCCGCGGCGCTGGGGCTCAGGGCTGCCGAGCGCGGCCGCAAGGTGGTCGTGCTGACCATCGACCCGGCCCGCCGGCTCGCCCAGTCCATGGGCATCGACTCCCTCGACAACACCCCGCGCCGGGTGAAGGGCGTCGACGGTGACGGTGAGCTGCACGCCATGATGCTCGACATGAAGCGCACGTTCGACGAGATCGTCGAGGCGCACACGGACCCCGAGCGGGCCGCCGCGATCCTGTCGAACCCCTTCTACCAGTCGCTCTCGGCGGGCTTCGCGGGCACGCAGGAGTACATGGCGATGGAGAAGCTGGGCCAGTTGCGCGCGTTGGACGAGTGGGACCTGATCGTCGTCGACACGCCGCCGTCCCGCTCGGCGCTCGACTTCCTGGACGCGCCGAAGCGGCTGGGCTCGTTCCTGGACGGCAAGCTGATCCGGGTCCTGCTCGCGCCCGCCCGGGCCGGCGGCCGGGCCGGCATGAAGTTCCTGAACGTCGGGATGTCGATGATGACCGGCGTGCTGGGCAAGCTGCTGGGCGGCCAGTTGCTCAAGGACGTCCAGACGTTCGTGGCGGCGATGGACTCCATGTTCGGCGGCTTCCGCAAGCGGGCGGACGCCACCTACCAGTTGCTGCAGGCGCCCGGCACGGCGTTCCTGGTGGTCGCGGCCCCCGAGCGGGACGCCCTGCGGGAGGCCGCGTACTTCGTGGAACGGCTCGCGGCCGAGGAGATGCCGCTCGCGGGCCTGGTGCTCAACCGGGTCCACGGCAGCGGCGCCGAACGGCTGTCGGCCGAGCGGGCACTCGCCGCCGCGGAAAATCTTGTGGAGTCCCGCATTGTGGATCAGGACGACGGGAAAGCAGTACTTCGTAACTCTCCCGAACCGCAAGGCAGTTCAGAATCCCCCACCGCGGCACCCGACGCGCCCGCCGCATCCGCACCCCCCACGGAGCAGGGCGAGGGTCAGGGCGTCGACCGGCTCACCGCGGGCCTGCTCAGGCTGCACGCCGAACGCATGCAGCTGATCGCCCGCGAGCAGCGCACGCGTGACCGCTTCACCGCGCTCCACCCCGAGGTGGCGGTGGCCGAAGTGGCCGCGCTCCCCGGTGACGTGCACGACCTCGCCGGGCTGCGGGACATCGGTGACCGGCTCTCGGCCAACCGGCCGGAGCCGCCCGGACCCGCCGACGACTGATCCTGGTCCTGGTCCTGGTCCTGCAGCCGACCACGGCCCTTGAGCCGAGCACGGGTCTTCAGCCGCCCACGAAGCTTCAGCCGAGCACGCGAGAAGTCCGAACCGGCCGGGCCGAGGAACCCTCAGCCCACCGCGGCATAGTTCTCGTACACCTGGTCGTCGTCGAGCGGGACGATGCCCGCACCGCGCTCGTACTCGCTACGAGCCGTCTCCAGCAGCCGGCGCCACGATGTGACGGTCGGCCGCCTGCGCAGCAGGGCGCGGCGCTCGCGCTCGGTCATGCCTCCCCACACACCGAACTCGACGCGGTTGTCCAGCGCGTCGGCCAGACATTCGGTGCGTACCGGGCATCCGGTGCACACCGCCTTGACTCTGTTCTGCGCTGCTCCCTGAACGAACAGTTCATCCGGATCGGTAGTGCGGCAGGCAGCCTGCGCACTCCAGTCGGTTACCCAGCCCATACCGGCGCCGTCCTCTCCCGAATCGAGGCTCCCCCACGGCGGCAGCGGCATATTCACCGCCGCCAGTTGAGGACGTTACGGAAGGTGGGCACAGCGCAACACCCCCTTCGGGCCCAATCTTGAATGGCCCGAACGGACTATGCGCAAGCGGCAGATCACCCGGGGGAGTGACCTGGTGATATGTGTGATCATCCCGGCAAACCGGGACACTTCTGTTGAGTCACAACGGACGCCGAGTGACACACAAGGCGGATTCGGACACGCCCTCGGCAGAAAGCCGGGGAACTTCCGGAACGATTCGGGGTCGCCGGACGTATTGATACGTGGCCCTACTGCTGTGACAGTTGAGAGCAGCTTAGGCCAACGCCTGTCCGCGTGTCCGGCGAATGGGAAGGTAGCGCCCTGCTTCGCCCTGCCGTCACGCGCCGGTCGCACGACTGCCGGAATGTCGTGATCCGGCGCGCACATGTCCCGCGGGCGCCCGCTCCGTCGGAACGCCCAGAACTACGGATTAGGCTGCCCCCATGCCAAACAAGCGCTCGGGCGGTGGCCTGTCGGCGACGCAGCAGGCCGCCAAGTTCCTCGGTGTCAGTGTCCTCTCGGGAGCGGTGCTGGCCGGCATCGCGCTGCCCGCCGTCGGCGCGCTGGGACTGGCGGCCAAGGGGTCCGTGGAGAGCTTCGACGAGCTCCCGGCCAACCTGAAGACGCCGCCGCTGAGCCAGCGCACCACCATCCTCGACGCCGACGGCGGCCAGATCGCCACCGTCTACTCGCGCGACCGCACGGTGGTGAGCCTCAAGGACATCTCGCCGTACATGCAGAAGGCGATAGTCGCGATCGAGGACTCGCGCTACTACCAGCACGGCGCGGTCGACCTCAAGGGCATCCTGCGCGCCGTCAACAAGAACGCGCAGAGCGGCGGCGTATCCGAGGGCGCCTCGACGCTCACCCAGCAGTACGTGAAGAACGTCTTCGTGGAGGAGGCCGGCGACGACCCGACGAAGGTCGCGCAGGCCACCCAGCAGACCCTCGGCCGCAAGATCAAGGAACTGAAGTACGCGATCCAGGTCGAGGAGGAGCTCGGCAAGAAGAAGATCCTCGAGAACTACCTGAACATCACGTTCTTCGGCGAGCAGGCCTACGGCGTCGAGGCCGCCTCCCAGCGTTACTTCTCCAAGCACGCCAAGGACCTGAAGCTGCAGGAGGCGGCGCTGCTCGCGGGCATCGTCCAGTCCCCGAGCCGCTACGACCCCGTCAACGACGAGGCGGAGGCCACCAAGCGCCGCAACACCGTGCTGCAGCGCATGGCCGAGCTGGGCGACATCTCCCCGGCGCAGGCGGCCAAGGCGCAGAAGTCTCCACTGGGCCTGAACCCCAGCCAGCCGAAGAACGGCTGCATCACCGCGGTCAAGGGCGCCGGCTTCTTCTGCGACTACGTGCGCGAGGTGTTCCTCAACGACCCGGTGTTCGGCAAGAGCCGGCAGGCCCGGGCGAAGGTCTGGAACCAGGGCGGCCTGACGATCCGCACGACGCTCGACCCGCAGGCCCAGGAGTCGGTGCAGGCCTCGCTCAAGAACCACGTCAACAAGAGCGACGCGGTGGCCGCCGCGGCCACCATCGTGGAACCCGGCACCGGCAAGGTCCTGGCCATGGGCCAGTCGAAGCCGTACGGCTACGGCAAGAACGAGACCGAGATCAACTACTCGGTGGGCCACGGCATGGGCGGCTCCAACTACGGCTTCCCGACCGGTTCGACGTTCAAGCCCTTCGTCGCGGCGGCCGCGCTCGAGCAGGGGCGGCCGGCCACCCAGGAGTACTCGTCGCCGTACGAGATGCCCTACCCGGAGCCCGTGCAGACGTGCGGCGGCAAGCCCTGGATGAACCAGGGCGGCGAGACCGTCCCCAACGAGAGCAAGTCGGAGGTCGGCCCGTACCGGCTGAAGGAGGCGATGGCCAAGTCGGTCAACACCTACTTCGTGCAGATGGTCGCCGACATCGGCCTGTGCCCGGTGATGAAGATGACCGACGGTCTGCACGTCGTGCAGGGCAGCGGCGACAAGCTCCCGGAGGTGCCCGCCATCGCCCTGGGCTCCAAGGGCATCGCCCCGCTGACGATGGCGAGCGCGTACGCCGCCTTCGCCTCCCGCGGCATGTACTGCACGCCCGTCGCCATCGAGTCGATCACCCAGAAGATCGGCGACCGGAAGAAGTCGCTGGACGTGCCGAAGTCGACGTGCTCGCGGGCGATGAGCGAGAAGACCGCGGACACGGTGAACACCCTGCTGCAGGGCGTGATCGACTCCGGTACGGGCCAGCAGGCGGGCCTCACCGACCGCGCCAACGCCGGTAAGACCGGTACCACGGACGAGCGCAAGAACGCCTGGTTCGTCGGCTACACGCCGAACCTGTCGGGCGCGGTCTGGGTCGGCAGCGCCAGCCAGCAGGTCAAGATGGTGAACATCAACATCGGCGGCGTCTACCACGACAAGGTCTACGGCGGCTCGGTCCCGGGCCCCATCTGGCGCGACGCGATGACCGGCGCCCTGTCGGGCAAGGACGCCCCGTCCTTCAACCTCATAGACATACCGGACCCCGACAAGGGCGACAAGGGCGGCCACGGCAACGACAACGGCGGCAACGACGGGAACAACGGCGACCAGGGGAACAACGGCGGCAACGGGAACAACGGCGGTAACGACGGCTTCCTCGGCGGCCTGACGACCAACGGCGGCACGAACGGCGGCACCGACTTCCCCACGCCCACGATCACCCTGCCGGGCACCTTCTTCCAGGGCCAGACGAACGGAAACGGCAACGGGGGCGGACGCGGCTGACGCGGCCCTCTCCGGAGCAACGGGAACGGCCCCCTCCTCCCACACATGACCGTCCACCGGTCGTACGGGAAGAGGGGGCCGTCGGCCGTTCCGCGGAGCGGCCGTCGCCTCGCGTGCTCAGCCGGCCGTCAGTCGGCCAGCAGCTTCTTCACCGCGGCGGCGACGCGGCCGCCCTCGGCCTGCCCGGCGACCTTGGGGTTCACGATCTTCATGACGGCGCCCATGGCCCGCGGCCCCTCGGCGCCGGCCGCCTTCGCCTCCGCGACGGCCTGCGCGACGATCGCGTCCAGCTCCTCGTCGCTGAGCTGCTTGGGCAGGTACGCGGCGAGCACCTCGCCCTCCGCCTTCTCCCGCTCGGCCGACTCGGCGCGACCACCCTGCGCGAAGGCCTCGGCGGCCTCCCGGCGCTTCTTCGCCTCCTTGGTGATCACCTTGAGCACCTCGTCGTCGGAGAGCTCGCGCTTCGCCTTGCCCGCGACCTCCTCCTTGGTGATCGCGGCGAGCGTCAGCCGGAGCGTCGAGGAGCGGAGCTCGTCGCGCTCCTTGATCGCGGCGTTGAGGTCTTCGTGCAGCTTCGACTTGAGCGTGGTGGTCATGACGCGATTGTCGCAGGTGCGTACGGCTCGACGCCCGCTGATTTCAGGGGCGGTGGGCATGACGGGTGCTCCGGATCTGACACGATGGACGCATGCGCGCGCGATACGGAGTACCTCTGTCCATCGCGGCGGCTGGCGCCGCCGGTCTGGTGTACGCGGCGGGTTTCGAGGCCCGCTCCTTCCGCCTGCGACGGGTGACGGTCCCCGTCCTGCCGTCCGGGATGCGCCCGCTGCGCGTGCTCCAGGTCTCCGACATCCACATGGTCGGCGGCCAGCGCAAGAAGCAGCGCTGGCTGCGCTCGCTGGCCGGCCTGCGCCCCGACTTCGTGATCAACACGGGCGACAACCTGTCCGACACGGAAGGTGTCCCGGAGGTCCTGGACGCCCTCGGCCCGCTGATGGAGTTCCCGGGCGCGTACGTCTTCGGTTCCAACGACTACTACGGCCCGAGGCCCCGCAACCCCGCCCGCTACCTCGTCGAAAAGGTCCGCGGCCGGCACGGCCTGAACGGCAACCCGCCCGTCGTGGGCGTGGTCCACAACCCGTGGGAGGACCTGCGGGACGCCTTCGACGCGGCGGGCTGGCTGAACCTGACCAACACGCGCGGGCAGCTCAAGGTCGAGGGCGTGTCGGTCGAGCTGACCGGCCTGGACGACCCGCACATCAAGCGCGACCGCTACGAAATGGTGGCCGGCGGCCCGTCGGGCGGGGCGGACTTCTCGATGGGCGTGGTGCACGCGCCGTACCTGCGGGTGCTGGACGCGTTCACGGCGGACGACTACCCCCTGGTCCTGGCCGGCCACACGCACGGCGGCCAGCTGTGCGTCCCCTTCTACGGCGCCCTCGTCACCAACTGCGACCTGGACACCGACCGGGTGAAGGGCCTGTCCACCCACACGGCGGAAGGCCGTCGGTCCTACCTCCACGTCTCGGCGGGCTGCGGCACCAACCGCTACACCCCGGTCCGCTTCGCCTGCCCACCGGAGGCGACGCTGCTGACGCTGGTGGGCCGGGAGTAGCCGGTCGCCGGGGCCGGCGCGGCAGCACGGACTGGATGGCAGGGACGTAACCCGGACACCCCGCCCGAATAGCCCCATAGGCCACCATTGCCTAACTTGAGGGCATGACCGCCCCGATCCCCAAGGACATACCGGACCTGCCCGCGATCCCCGGCATGCCCGCGCCGCAGTCCTCCCTCGTCCCCGCGACAGCGGTGGTGACCCCCGTACGCCGCCCCCTGGTCGCCACGTACCGCCTGCTGATCGCCCTGGCGGCGGCAGCGGCGGTGGTGATCGACCTGTGGCTCGGCAGCCCGGCACGGCTCCTGAGCCACTTCACGATCCAGAGCGAGATCCTGCTGGCCGCCGTCTTCACGCTCGAGGCCCGCCGGGCGTGGACGGCCCGCCACCCCCTCCCCTCTTCCTGGACGGGCGCGACGCTGCTCTACGTCACGATCGCGGGCTCGGTGTACCACCTGCTGCTGACGGACGCGTCGAGCCCGTTCTCGATGACGGGCACGACCCCGCTGACCGGCTGGCAGTGGACCGCGAACCAGATCCTGCACACGGCGATCCCGGTCGCGGTGCTGCTGGACTGGCTGCTCCTGACACCCCCCGGCCGCCTGCACCTGCGCCAGACCGCCACGTGGATGCTCTACCCCCTGGCCTACCTGGCCTTCTCCCTCGCCCGGGGCGAACTCCTCCCGGCCGGCACGTCGGCCCGCTACCTCTACCCCTTCCTCGACGTCGACGCCCACGGCTACCGCGACGTCCTCGCCGACGCCCTCCTGTTCGGCCTCGCCTTCTGCGCCCTCGCCGCCCTCTTCGTGGCCGTCGACCACACCCGCCCGGACCTGACCCGCCGCCGCGGCAAAACCGGATTTCGTCTATAGCCGCCGGTGGGCTAAAGTTAACGACGTCGCCGCGACGAGCAGGACTGCGGCGACACCGGGGTGTAGCGCAGCTTGGCAGCGCGCTTCGTTCGGGACGAAGAGGTCGTGGGTTCAAATCCCGCCACCCCGACGCTGGTCAGAGGCCAGGTACTGATTCCAGTACCTGGCCCCTGTCGTGCTCGGGGGCCGAACGACGTTGATCAGGCCACTGCGTCGCCCTCTTCCTGGTCTGCCGCGTCCTCCCCTTCCTGATCTTCAGCAAAGATGTCGTCCATTGCTTCGGCACCCTTCGTGATCACAGGCCGGAGCTGCTTGCGGTAGACCCCCTCTGTGGTGGCCTGGCTGCTGCGACCGGCCAAGAGAGCGATGGTCTCAGCGGGATGCCGTGGCCGGAGAGCAGGGGCACGAAGCTGGATCCCGACGACGCGCTGTCTCGGCTCGACCAGTTCCAGAGTGAGGCCGGAACCCGCGGAGTCACCCACACGACCGTCCGCCACATCGCCGAGGCCCTGACATCAGCGGCTGGACCGGCGAAACGCGCCGCTGCCCGGGCTCTTTGAATGCGGCGCCTGCAAGACGGTGCCGCGCCAGAAGCTGGGAGGCGCTGGCGCGGCATTACTTCAACCGGTACAGCCGGGTAC
Organism: Streptomyces sp. NPDC031340; assembly: GCF_055569945.1. Lineage (NCBI taxonomy): Bacteria > Bacillati > Actinomycetota > Actinomycetes > Kitasatosporales > Streptomycetaceae > Streptomyces > Streptomyces sp. NPDC031340. The sequence goes on along the minus strand of NZ_JBVIIE010000015.1, from coordinate 73,244 downwards.
CGTGTTCGCGCAGTTCGTCGGCACGTTGCCGCGGACGCGGCTGCTGATGAGGTTGACTGTGCCGGCTGTCCTGAGAATGCCGCCGGCGCCTACTCCGTCCGTGGCAGCGTTGCTGTTGACGTTGGTGCGGATCAGGTTGAGGGTGCCGCCGATATTGGCGATCCCGCCGCCATCGCCCGCCATGTTGTCGTTGATGTTGCTGTCCCGGACCGTCAGTTGACCTTGGTTGGCGATTCCGCCGCCCAGGTTTCCGGCGCTGTTCCCGATGACTCGACTGTTGGTGATGTTCCCGACCCCGTCGGCGATGAAGCCGCCACCACTCAGTGCCGCCCTGTTGCCCGTGATGGTGGTGCGATCGACGGTGACCGTCGTTCCCGAAAGACCACCGATCCCACCGGAGAAGTTGGCGCTGTTGTTGACGATGGCGCTTCGGGTCACGGTGAGGGAGCCCGAGCCGATCACACCGATGCCGCCGCCGAAGTTCTGACTCTCCCCGGCCGCATTTCCGTTGGAGATGGTCGCGTTGTTCAGAGTGAGCTGCCCCGAGACCGTGAAAATTCGGAAGGCAGTTGCCCCGGCGTCGCGGGTGATGGTGTCGCCATTCGCGTTGATCGTGATGTTCCCGGTCACGTCCGGCAGCCGCATGGTGAGGTGGTACACGCAGCCCGGGGCCAGGGAGAGCGTGGCGGACCCTGCGGTGTTGGCGTCTTCGATGGCTTCGACCAGGGCGCCCTCGTTGCAGGCGACGAACGTCTGTGCTTGTGCGGTCGCCTGGAAGGCAGGCGCCCCGATGACCACGATGACGCCCATGCCGGCGACCTGGGCGATACGCCTGATCGACGTGCGTACAGACATGATTTCCCTTCAGCTCATAGGAATGGGTTCCCACGTCCTGAGACATGGTTCTGAGAAAATACGCACCGGCGGAGGAGACGGGCCCATATACACATGCAGTATTAATTGCGCTTCACCTAATTGGCCCAGCATTGGTGTTGCGAAGTGCGGCACAGGATGTCCGCTCGGCCGCGACCCAGGCGTTTCCCTGATGGCTCACTTCAGCAACAGGCTGCTCGGTATCCCGGCGGTCGCGATGCCGGACTCATCGCCTTGCCACTGCCCGGCGATCACGCTGTAGCACCCGTCGGTGGCCTCGCCGGAACCGAGACGGCCGATGATCCGGTACGGGCCGACGCGGGAAGGATCACCGGGTCGGGCAGCGCCGGTACAGACATACGCCTGACTGATCGTCCCGTCATTCCCGGTCGTCCACCGCAGTCGGCTATTGCGGCCTCTGGGTGTTCGTTTTGCGCCATCCGACGGAAGCCGACATCTCGCCCGTCACCCCTTGTACACGCGGTCGGTTGAGCGCGTGACGCGGGCCCCTGTCCCGCCAATCGAGGAAGGACGATTCATGCGTTACATGCGCGGTCTACTCGTCGCGTTCTCCGTGGGCGCCATGACGCTGGGAACGGTCGGCGCCTCTCAGGCGACCAGTGGTACGGCTGCCCCTGTCTCGGCATCCAGGCACGGGGGTGACGGGCACGACAAGGGCGACGGACACGACAAGGGCGGCAATGTCGTGGTCGACAAGTCGAAGCACCATCTTGTCAACAGCTGCGAGGGCGACTCGTTCGGCTACTGCACCGAGAACGTGAACTTCGCGCCACACCTGGTCGGTCCGGTCGCGCTCATCGGAACCACCGGTCTCATCGGCGGTACCACGGGCACGACCACCGGTACAACCACCGGCACGACCACGGGCACGACCACCGGCACAACCACGGGCACAACCACCGGAACCACCACCGGAACCACCACCCCGCCCGGTGACGCCGAGTGGTGCTCGCCCGGCTTCTGGAGGAACCACCCGGAGGACTGGCCGGTTCCGACGACGACTCTGTGGAGCCAAGCCCTGGGAGGCGCCCCCACCCGCACGCCGGCCGGCATCGCCGCCAACGCCCCGACGGACCCCACGCTCCTCTACGTCCTCGAGCACCCGCAGTACTACGGCGGTGACGACACGAACCAGATCGCCGACTACCTGAGCATCCAGGCGGGCCTCAACTTCACGGGCGCCCGGGTGGACAACTGCCCGCTCTAGTCCACGTGGTCACCAGGCCGGCCGGCATGCACCGCGCATCGCCGTCCTCGACCATCACCTGATCCGACGGACCGTGCGGCCAGCCGACCGCACGGTCCTTCCAGTTAAGGAGCACGATGGGAGCAACGACGCCGCCCGACGCGTGGTCCGGCAAAGCCAGAGCCGCGCTCGCGGTGACCGGCCTCGCCCTGACCGGGGCCCTGCTCGTCCACCTGGCGCTCGTCTTCCTAAGCATCGCCCCGGCCAACGCCGCGAACGCCAGGTACCGAGAAGCCATCGACGCCTATGTGCAACCCGAGTTCGGGCAGGACTGGAAGCTGTTCGCCCCGAACCCGATGCAGGGCAACCAGGCTGTCGGAGTCCGGATGAGAACACGGGCCGAAGACGGGCGTTACCACGTCAGCGACTGGGTGAACCTCACGGCACAGGACATCGAGACGGTGCGGGGCAACCCGGCGCCCAGCCATCTGAACCAGAACATGCTGCGCCGCGCCTGGGACGCGTACTCGGCCAGCCACAGCCTCAAGAACGACATCCCCAGGGGCACCCGCGGCCGGCTCACCGCCGACTACCTCAAGCGTGCCGTCCTCCAGCGCACCGGCCGCACCTGGAACGGACAACGGATCGTCTCCATCCAGGTCGCGGGACGCTTCAGCCCGGTGCCGCTTCCCGACTGGAGCCCGGAAGCACCCTCCGACACCACCGACTACCGACTGCTGCGCTGGTGGCCGGTGACCGACCAGGACTACAGGGGGTTGTGACATGACCACCACCACGGAGCGAACGGCACCGGACCGCTTCACCCGGATTCTGCGCACGGCCGGCACCGTCCGGGCCCCCTACCAAGCCGCCGTCTTCCGGATCGGCCTCTCCGCCGTCGTGTTCGCCTTCCTCCTGCGCGAGTGGCCGCACCGCCACGAGCTCTACGGCAACCGCAGCCCGCTCTCCTTCGACCTCGCGCAGACCCTGGCCGGCGAGGAGCACACGTTCTCGGTCCTGCTCTGGAGCGACGGAACCCTGTGGTTCGAGAGCGTCTACCTCCTCACCATCGGCGCGGCCCTCGCCGTCCTTCTCGGCTGGCACACCAGGGGCATGTCGGTGGTGCTCATGACCGGCGTCCTGTCGGTGATCAACCGCAACACGCTGGTGGGCGACGGTGGCGACAACGTCGTCCGGATCATGGTCGTCTACCTCGTCTTCACCCGCTGCGCCCAGGTCTGGTCCCTCGACGCCCGGCGCAGGGCCCGCAGCGAACGGCATGCGGGCCCGGCTCCGGTCGGTGCACCGGTCCCTCTTTCGGGGCCGGCCCTGTGGACCGCTGCCGTGGCGCCCCTGGCCGCGCTCTCCGCTCTGCCGACCGCCGGCTGGCTGCCCGTGTTCTGGGTTCTGTGGGCCGCGCACGGCATCTGGTACGTGGTCGAGTGCTGGTTCCCCCGCCACGAGGTGCGGGCCGTTCTCGACGCCGCCGCGTCCATGCTGCACAACTGCGCCATGCTGGTGATCGCCGCGCAGGTATGCCTGATCTACGCGACCGCCGGGTGGTACAAGATCCAGGGAAGCCGGTGGCAGGACGGCAGCGCCCTCTACTACGCCCTGCACCTGGACTACTTCAGCCCGTGGCCGGCGCTCTCGGGCTTTGTGGCGGGTCAGACCCTGCTCGTACTGGCTCTCACCTACGGCACCGTGATGGTGCAGGTGGCCTTCCCCTTCACGCTCGCCCACCGCAAGATCAAGAACGCGCTGCTGGTTCTGATGATCACGGAGCACCTGAGCATCGCGGTCATCCTCGGCATCCCCTTCCTGTCGCTGGCCATGGTCGTCTGCGACATGGTGTTCCTCCCGACGCCGTTCCTGACCGCGCTGGGCGCCCGCAGTGCACGTCTCGCGGCGTGGGCCGGCGCGCGTGCATCCCGGACGCCGCGCGCCGGAAAGGGTGCGCTCGCCACCGGCGGCGGAGCCGATGAGGCGTTCGGGACCTCGGCTGTCACGTCCCTCCCCCATCAGGGCGATCCGGCTGTCCCCTCGAAGTGCTCGTTGCCCGATCCCAGGCAGGTCGGTGCGGAAAGGCGCCCGGGTGCTCAGGAGGAGACGACAGCGCCATGACCGTAGGAAGGGCGCTCGCGCCGGGGCATCGCGCCGTGTCCGTCCATGCCGGGTCAGTCGGCCGGGCGGGCGGGGTGGAGGCCGTGGGTCTTCGTGCGGGGCAGGCGTAGGGCCAGCAGGAGGCCGACGAGGGACAGGGCGGCCATGCCGAGGGAGGCGGCGGCCAGGGCCTGGCCTCTGGCTCGGGTGTTGATGCGGACGAGTTCGTCGGCATCGGGGCCCGTGATGCCCCGGGACCCGGCCTTCGCGCGTACCGCGGCGTCGGTCGCGGCGGTGATCTGGACCTGGTGCTCGATGGTCTGCTGGACGTACTGCTTCTGGCCGGGGGACAGGACCGCGCTGGCGTTCGTCCCCGCGTTGAAGGCGAACAGCAGCGAGGTGGTCATCAGCGCACCTGCGAGCGCGACTCCGAAGGAGCTGCCGAGGTAGCCGGCGGTGCGGCTGAGTCCCGTCACGTCGCTCACCTGCTCCGGCGGGGACGCCGACTGGACGAGGTCGGTCGCCGTCGTGGCCAGGCCACGGCCGATGCCGATCAGGAGGAGACCCGGGGCCAGCGCCAGGCCGATGGCCGACACGTCCTGCCGGTGCGGGTCGAACATGAAGGCGACGGCAATGCAGCCGGCGGCCATGGAGAGGAACGCCCAGATCTGGGCCGTGCGGTGGGTCATCCGGCCGTTCGCGATGAATCCGGTGGCCATCGAGGCCGCCGCCGTCAGACCCACCGGCACCACGATCAGCGTGACCCCGCTGCCCAGCGCGTCGAACCCCGCCGTCGTCTGCAGGAAGACCGGCACCAGGAAGAGCATGCCGGTGGGCACCAGGATCTGCATGACCAGGGTCAGGGTTCCGGCCCGGATCGTGCGGTTGCGCAGCACCGACAGCCGTACCAGCGGGTCCCTGCCGTGCTTGATCAGGTGCCGCTCCCATACGGCGAACACGACCAGGACCACCAGCCCGGCGCCGGCGAGCACGGGTACGGGTGACACCTGGCCGCGGTGGAGCAGGGTGACGCCGAAGACCTCGAAGTCCTGCCGGTCCTTGATCAGCCCGTACCGCCCCGTCAGCAGGGTCGCGACGACGAGAAGCCCGAAGCCGGCGGCGGACAGCACCGCTCCCGTCACGTCGAAGCGCCGGCCGGGGCGTGCCGGGAAACGCTCGGGGCTCACCTTGCGCCGCATGACCAGCAGCACTCCCAGCGTGATGACCGCCTCCAGGAGGAACGACAGCCGCCAGTCGAGGTAAGTGGTGATCAGGCCGCCCAGCACGGGGCCGACCCCTGACGCGATGCCCGCGGTGATGCCGAGGGCCGACAGGACCTTCGTCCGGGTGGCTCCGGTGAAGGCCTCGGTCAGCATCGACACCAGCGCCGGGAGCATCAGCGCCACGCCGACTCCCTGCAGCAGGGACCAGCCGACCAGCATGAACCGCAGCCTCGGGCCGAGGGCGGTGATCAGTGCGCCCAGGGCGAAGATCTGGCCGCCGACGAGGAAGGCCCGCGCGTACCCGTGGCGCGCGCCGAGCTTGCTGCCGGTGATCAGGCACGCGGCGACCACCAGCGCATACAGGGACATCGCCGACTGGACGCCGGTCAGCGAGGTGTGCAGGTCCCTGACCATCACCGACAGCGCCACGTTCATGGCGGTCGAGGTGTAGTTGATCAGGAAGTTCTCGACGGAGAGCAGGACGAACAGCGTCCGGAGGGTTCCTGGTTCTCCGGCGCCGGCCTCTCGCCCGGTCCGCCTCGCTCTGTTTCGCCGGTTCACAGCTGGGTGGTGCCCTTCTGTCGTCCGAGCTTCCACGGGCTTCCACGGGCCGGCCGGCGCCCGGCGCCGTCGCGCCCGTTCGCTCCGGTCCAGAGTGCACGGCGCGTGCCGCTCGTTCCTGCGGGACGCGCCCGCGTCGGCGCGCGGCGCTCGGGGCTCGGGGCCGCACCGGGCGGCCGGACGCGGGACATCGCCGCCGGGCCGACGGGCCGCCCGGCCGAGGTGCGGGTCTCGGCGGCGTGTGCTGTGGTGAGAGGGTCCGTGGTCGCGATCGGACACGCCCGTCGGCCCGAGACGCACCACAGCCGCTTCCCGAAGGGCTTCGCCCGTGCTGAGAGTGGGAACCTTCCTGACTCCCGTCGACCACGGCGGGCCGGGGGCGGTGCCCGCGCACCCGGAGATCGGCAGGATCCCGGCCGACGACCACGCGCTGCTGATGGAGCTGCTGGCGGACCTCACGGACGTCGAGTTCCACCACGACCTGGACATCCGCCGGTCCTGGATCCGCAACGGCAGGGTCCACTGCGGCGACGTCTGCCTCAACGACCTCGACCTCTACCTCTGGCACGCCTGGCTGTCCCGGGACCCCGGCTGCTACGCCATGGAGGCGCTGCGCACCCTCAGCCTCGACATCCCGGTGGTCCCCGACCCGGCGCGCTACTCGACCGGCCTCGACAAGTTCCGGGCGCACCTGCGGCTGTCCCGGGCCGGCCTCCCGGTGCCCGACACGGTTCTGCTCGACCGGCGCGACACGGCCGCCGCCGCCCCCGTCGTCGCGGAGTGGGGCCGTGCCCTGCTGAAGCCCAGGCGCGGCTCCTTCGGGCACGGGGTCCTGCTGATCGAGGACTTCGCCACCCTGCGCGACCTGGCGGACTACCTGGACAGCACCCTCGCGGCGACCACGGAGAGCGCCTTCCTCCTGGAGCGCTTCTACCCGAACGACCCCGCGGACTGGACCGGCACCACCTTCGTCAACGGCACGCTGATGTACGGCTACCGCAAGCGCGAGCACCGCTTCGCCCGGCTGTCCGCGGACGCGGTGAAGGTGTACGACCCCGGGGAGGCCGGCGGCGATGTCGACGGCTGCGAGGTTCCCCCGGCGCACGCCCGGCTCGCGCAGCGTGCCCAGCGGGCTCTGGGCCTGCCGCTGGTCGGCTTCGACCTGATCGTGTGCGACGGGCGGCCCGTCATCGTGGACGAGAACACCTTCCCCGGTCTCTACCCAGAACTGTTCGCCGCCGCCGGGCGCTCGCTCGGCCGTGAACTGTTCGGTCTCGTCCGCGACGTCGTCGAGGAGTCGTCGGGGCGGGCGCAGGGCGGCATTCCGGCTGACGCGCGGACGCCCGCCCGGGACCGGACGAGGGTGCGGATGGACGCCGGATGAAGCGTCAGAACGACACCCCGGTCACGATGCCCAGCAGCGTGAGGGTGAAGAAGGCCGTGCCCCAGACCAGTGCGTGGCGTATGCAGCGGTACTTGGTCCAGGCGGTCCGGGACAGGGTCTCCAGTTGGCTCAGGTCCCGCGACACGGGGTCGGTACGGCGGACCGTCCGTTCGAGCTGCGCGGCCGACATCGCCAGCCTCGCGTCGCCGAAGTAGTGGGTGCGGGACGCGCGGGGGTCTCCGAGCCGCGGGGTCACCGCCAGGCCGAGCAGGACGAGCGCCGGGGCGCAGGCCGCGCAGCCGGCCCAGAGGAGGAGCTGCGGGACGACGGCGTACTGGCGCGGGGCGATGACGCCGCTGCCGATCGCGCCGAGCAGGGCGGTCAGGGCGGCGCCCAGGGAGGCCAGCAGCAGGCCGGCCTTGTTGTCGGCCTTGACGAGTTCCTCGCGCGCCTCGGACAGCAGGACCCTGGCGAGTGCCGCGCCCCCGTCGGGCGCGCCCCCGCCGACCGCGGTGCGGGCGTCCGGACCCGGTGTCGGGGCCGGGGCCCGCGCCGGGGCCAGGTCCGGAGCCGGGGCTGGGGCCGGGGCTGGGGCCGTTCCGGTGTCGCCTTGCGGTGTGGTCATGCCTTCCCCGTCCTTTCCGTCGATGGCAGGCGGCCGCCCCCGCGTACGTGCGGGGCGGCCGCCGTGCTCACTGCTGTTCCTGGTGCGTGCTCCTCGTGGTACGTGCCGTTCCTGGTGCGGCGGGGCCTCAGACCGTCGACGAGCGGCGGATCTCGTCCTCCAGCGCGTTCACCGCCTGCCGGACCCGGATGTTCATCTCCGCCGTGTGCTCGCGGAACGCCGCCTCCGACTCGGCGCGGTGACGCCGGACCTTCTGCTCGATGGCGTCCTGGGCGATCTCGAGGTCCGCCATGACCCGGCGTTCGGCGAGCCGGAGCTCCTCGCTGTGGATCTTGACGGCACTGTTGCTCTCGCTGGTGAGCATCCGGTCGTACGCCGTCTCGCCGCTCAGGTACTTCACCAGCACCGGCAGTGCGTCGAGGAGGACGAACAGCAGGCGGACGAGCCAGATGCCCATGAAGAGAACCGGGTTCCCGCTCGCCAGCTCGTCAAGCGCCCGGATTCTCTCCAGGACGCCGATCTCCTTCTGCTTGGCGCGTTCCTGGTCCAGCCGCTGCTGGATGCCGTCGGCCCGGGCCTTGAGGAACGCGCCCCGGGACGAGGTCAGTCGGGACTCGATCTTCGAGATGCGGCTGTTCATGCCGGCCAGCCGCTGCTCGTTCTCGCTGGTGCGGTGGGTGGTCCGGTAGTCCCGTGCCTTGTCCCGCAGGCGCTCGCATTCGGACGTCCGTTGGAGGAGGCCGGTGGCGGCGATCCGGATCAGCCGGCGGCACTCGTCCCGCACCTCGGAGTCGATGGCCTCCAGCCTGGTGGTGTCCTTGTCCACCCGCTTCTGCAGGGACGCGGCGTCCGAGCGCAAGGACGCCAGTTCCTCGGCCCGTTCGCCGGGCGTCGCGCCGAAGGAGAGGACGTACCCCTTGTCGCAGCCCTCCGGCGTCACGACCGTCATGGTGGACGGCACGGGGTTGCAGCGGACCAGGTTGGTGCGCAACTCGTCGATGACGCCGGTGCGTTCGTCGGCGATGCGCTCCTCGACGGCGGTCTGGAAGATGCGCAGCACGAGCGGCTCGGCGATCACCGCGCCGAGCATCAGGGCGATCAGCAGGCGCATGAGGAGCGGCCCGAGCCGTCGTCGCGCGTTCGGCTGCGGAGTGACCAGCCAGCGGTCGAGGTTGAGCACGAACAGCATCCAGATGACCGTCGGGACGACGGCCGCGAAGGAGACTCTGCCGATCGCCTCGGTCGCGAAGTTCCACATGGAGAACGCCGCGATGACGGAGGTGCCGAGCACCACCCCGCCGAGTGCCGTGTACTTGCTCCGCTCGTACCTGATCCTGCCGAGCAGTTCCTCGTCCACGCCGGTCAGGGCGCGCAGCCGTCGTGCGGCGTCGAGGTCGAACCCGGCGGACGGGCGACGGCCGGTGGTCCGGCGGCGGACGGTGGCCCGGGGAGGGGCGGTACGGGCGGCGGCCATGCCGGGCACAGCCCCGCCGATCGCGGCCCCGCCGTCCGTGGTCCGGCCGATCGCGGCCCCGCCGTCCGTGGTCCGGCCGTCCATGGTGTCGAAGGCCATGCCGGAAGGCGTGTCCGAGGCCGGGGCCGTGACCGGGTTCGTCAGGAAGTCAGTCAACGAGATCGTCCTCGTCCATGACGAAGCCACCCCGCGGGTCCCGGGAGCCGCCCCGGCCCGTCGCCGTACGGTCGGGGCGGGGCCGCCCCGACTCGACCATGCGCCCGTCGGCGCCGTCGCCGACGCCGGGCAGGCCGCGCCCGGCCTGCCCGGCCTGGCCGCCCGTCTCCCGCAGTACCTGTTCCAGGACCTGGTGATAGTCGACGTAATCGCTGCCGTTCATCTGCCGCAGCAGCGTCAGCACCATGTCGCGGCGCATCTGCGCCTCCGCCGTCTCCCGCGCGTGCGCGTGCGCGCGTTCCTCCGTCTCGGCCGTGTGGCGGCGGGACGACTCCTCGTCGGCGATCCGGTGGATGCGGGCCGCCGCCTCGGTGACCTCGATCTCGTCCCGGGCGATACCGAAGGCGTCCACGTGGTCGGGCCCCTGGGCGAGCAGTTCCGCGATCCGCCGCGCGTCCTGGGTCTCGAAGTCGCGCTTGCCGCGCCGCAGTTCCCAGTCGCGCCGGGCGTCGCGGAGCTTCTGCTCCCAGTCCCGCAGGTCGTCGTCCGAGGCGTGCACCTCGGCGCTGACGAACTCGACGCTCGTCCCGGCGACCCGCGGCGGCACGATCGCGCTGTAGGCGGTCATCCGGTGGGTGACCTCGGTCCGCACCGCGTTGACCTCCTCCACGCGGTGCCCGGCGCTCACCCTGGGCAGGTCGCTGTCGCCCATCAGGTAGGCGCGCAGCGGAACGGTGACGTCGATGATGCCCTGCCGGGCTATGACGGTCGGGTCGGTCACCTGGCAGGTGAAGGACGCCCGCATCGTGAAGGTGTCCGCCTCGCTCACCGAGGGGAGTTGTCGTTCCACCTCGACCAGGCGCGCCCGGGTGTCGACGAGGCTGACCGACGACGCCTCCAGCACGTCGGGGTGGGACGGGTCGAACACCATCCCCTCGGGGAAGGTGCGGTAGTTCCCGCCGACCCGGAAGACGTAGACCGCGCCGGGCGGCAGCGGCGGCACGTCCTCGCGGCGGCGGCGCCGAGACCACCAGGTGCCCTGGACGGTGGCCAGGACGTGCTCGGCGATGACCGGGTAGTTCACTTGCTTCGGCCTCCTCGGGCGGAAGGAAGGGGAGTGGTGGACATGAGGGATCCGGCGGAGTGCCGGGAGTCCGCGGGCGGCCGGCCGCGCAGTGATCCGAGGAGCACCTGCGCGAGCCGGCGGGCGCCGGGGATCGCGTAGTCGGGGTGGCGCAGGGCGACGGACAGGTGGTGGCACAGGGCCGCCCACTGGCGTCCGTTCATGGCGTTGCGCATGGCTTCGCCGAGTTCGCCCACCGCACCGGTGACGGACGGGTCGTCGCGCAGTTCGACGAGCGTGCGGCACAGCGCGCTGACCGCCCGGCTCCGGTTGCCGCTGTGCAGGACGTCCGCCCACATAGCCCCGAGATGGCGGGCGCTGTCCGGGACGCCGCGCAGCAGTTCGGCGGTGACCGGCTCGGGGGCCTCCAGCCGCGTGGCTTCCAGGAGTTGGACGGCGATCCGCAGCGCGATCGAGCGGTCGCGGGAGCCCGGTGCCGTCCTCGCGATCACCGTCCGGACGTACCGGAGGGTGAACAGGGCGCGTTCCGGGTCCTGTTCGGCGGTCTGCAGCAGCAGGACCAGGGAGCGGCGGGACGCGAACGCGATCCGCTCGCCGCGCTGTGCCAGGAACCACAGACAGTTGAGTGCCTGGCGGCGGTAGAGCGCGCCCAGGCGGCCGGTCAGTGCCATGGCCGCCGTGACGGCCCGTCCGGGGCCGTTGTTGTCCTCCCAGCCGAGGACGATGCTCAGCGCCTGCGGGGCGAGATGCTCGGCGTCGCACATGAACTGGAGTGTCAGCGCGGCGGTCACCCGCTGGCTGCTGAAGCCGTCGGACCACACCTTGAGCAGGTTCTCGTCCACGTCGGCGAGCGCGTACCGCGCCAGCAGGGCGACTCCCCGGGCCACCTCGGTGCGGGTGTCCAGGTCGCCCAGCAGGGCCAGTTCGCCGAGCCACTTGCGCAGCGGGTACCAGAGCGCGTAGCCGTACAGGTCGTACAGCTCGGCGATGACGAGTTCGCGGACACGCGGGGAGGTGAAGACCAGGCGCCGCTCGCTGCGGGCGCCGTCCCGGCCGGGGCCGGGCCGGTGTTCGGTGGTGACGATGCCCACCGCGCGGTCCCGCCAGCGGGCCCGGGACTGGTCGGCCACCGCGCCGGTCAGCAGGTCCTCGGGCGAACCGTCGGGCTCCGCGACCGGCGTCTCGCCGCTCTGCCGCCAGTTGCGCACATGGGCGGCGAGCGCGGCGCACTGCTTCTCGAACGTCCGCTCCGGGATGCCCTCCAGGAAGGCCAGGGCGGCGAGCGGAAGCAGGTCGTCCGCCGGCGGCTGTCCGCCGAACCACTCCCGGACCCGGTTCTGGTCCCCGTCCCGCAGCATGTCCAGCGCCGCCTCCGCGCCCTCGCGCGACAGGGCCACGGCCGCGGCGACGACGTCCGCCGGACGCCGCTGCTCGCCGACCCACCGCAGCAGTTCCCGCTCGGTGTCCGGTTCGACGGCGGTGGGCGGCAGCTGCCGCGCGCAGCGCTCGAACAGGGCCACCGGGTCCGGCGTCCGCCACGGCACGCAGTGGTCCCGCAGCGCCAGCCGCCGGCGGGTGGCGTCGCCCGCCGTGATCACCAGGTACGAGCCCCGGCGGCGCAGTTCCTCGCTCAGCCGCCCGATCGCGTACGCCTGTACGGCCTCGACGTGCAGCTCGCCGACGTAGTCGAGGATGACGTAGCCCTGTCCGCGCTTGAGGTTCGGCGAGGCGGCCAGCTCGGCGAGGGCGTTGGCCGGCGACAGGCTGCGCAGCTCGGCCCGGCCGCCCAGGACCTTCCTGAGCAGGGCGAGGGCGCCCGCGCCCCGGCCGCTGCCCTCCTGCGCGGTCAGCACCACGAGGGCGTTCCGGCGCAGTTTGCCGAACGCCTCGTCGAAGCAGGGCTCCGGCGGGAGGTAGAACCGCAGGGCCCGGTCCGCCTCGGCCGGCTCGATGACGCCCGGGGCGAGCCCGGGCGACGAGGCGGCGCCGAACCCGAAGGCCGCCCCGGAGGCGTCGACGGCGCCGTAGAAGTTGTTGTTGACGAGCTGGTGGAAGCGGCGCAGGTCGTCGTAGCCGCGGTCGTCCTCCGCCTGCTCGTCCGGCTGCTCGTCCGGCTGCCGGCGGCGGTCGCGAGCCGCGTCCGCGCCATGGGCCTCCTCGTCGGCCTCCGGGGTGGCGTCCGCGTCGACGGCGTCGTCCGGTGCGGGCTGCTCGATGTCGTCGCCGGAGGCCGGTACCGGCTGCACGGGCTCCACGGGCGGTACGGCCGGCCCGGCATCCGGGTCCCAGGGCTCAGCCACCGCCGCCTCCGAAGCCGAAGACGGCGCCCCGGGCGTCCACATCGCCGGCGACGTTGGTGACGTTGATGTTGTCGGCCCGGTATTCGTTGCTGATCCCCGCGGCGCCCGCGGCGGCCGGCCCCGACCGGTCCGCCGCGGGCTCCCCCGCTGCCGGGGCCGCGGGCTTCCCCCTCTCCGCGGCCCCGGGCTCGTGTGAGGCGGTGGTGCGCGCGCCGGGCACCGGCCCGGGCACGTGCAGCCACGCCTCCGCCTGGTACTCCTTCACCTGGACGGTGACGTGGGTGAAGTCCTCGGTGCGCAGGCTGGTGTGACCGCCCTTCACCACCGAGCGGAAGACGTCGTCGGACAGCAGCAGCACCAGGTCGGCGCCGGGGTGCGCGGCCAGGGCGTCGTAGAGCGCGGGGGCGTTCAGCAGGCGGGCGGTCGCCACCACGGCCGATCCGGCGAAGCCGTTGTCGGCGAGCTCCACGAGCCCCTGGTGGATGACGACCCGCAGCCGCATCCGGGCCTCGGGGACCCGCTGGGCGTTGTACTCGCGCAGTTCGGCGGCGAGATGGCGGACGTAGTCGTCGACCAGTCGCGGTTCCGCGCCGTCCAGCGGGCGGACGGCGAGCTGTTCGTCGCCCTTGCGCTGGATCTGCCACTGCGCGCGGTCCAGGCCGGCGCTCCTGGCGGCGCTGTCCAGGAGCCGCGGCAGGTCGTGCTGGATCTCGGACTGCCTACGGTCGTTGTTGCCGCCGTAGGCCTGCGCGTCCACGGCTATGCAGGTACAGGGCCGGAACCCGGTCCACTCAGCCACCCGATCATTCCTCTCTGGGCAGGCGTGCAAAGGGCAGACACTGCCCACGAAGTGCTGCTCGAGAGGCTAGGAGAGAGCGCGAGAGATGATCCCGTAGCACTACGGGTTGTCGGCCACGACTTTGGCGAATTCAAGGAGTTTCGGAACGTCACAGATGGTTATGCTGCGGTAACTGCGCTCCACCAGCCCCATGGATGTCAGCAACGCCAGATTCTTTTCGGCCGTGTTGAGAGCGAGTCCGGCGAGTGACGCGAGTTCCTTCTGGGTGAGCGTGACGCCGAGGTCGCACCGGGTGCCGTCGCCGTCCGGGACGGGCTGGGCGTAGGCCTGGGACAACTCGGCGAGGACCCGGGCGAGCCGGGTCAGCGAGTCGTAGGCCCGGAAGTCGATCCGCCGCCGGTTGGCCCAGCGCAGCCGGGCGCACAGCATGTGGAGGATGGCCCGCATGGCGTCCGGGTGGCCGCTGAGGAAGGTCTCCAGCGCTCGCACCTGGATGATCCGCGCGGTCACGTCGCTGCAGGCGATGACCGTGCCGGACCTGGGGCGTTCTTCGAAGGCCGCCATCTCGCCGACCAGGTCACCGGCGACCCGGACGGCGAGCAGCATGTCGTAACCGCTCTCCGCGCTGGCGACCACCTTCACGACCCCGCTCGTGATCAGCAGGACGTGCCGGCTCTCGTCGCCCTGTTGCAGCAGGGCGCGATGCGTCGGGTAGTTGATCGGGGTGCCCGCACGGAGAAGTTCTTCCCGTGTCCTGGCCTGTAACCGGCCGAGAAAAGTGGACGACGGCCACGCGCGATTCACCAGTACCCCCGACGCTTTCCCCCACGGCGCGGCAGACGCCGTTCGCATGACCGACCATGCTGCCGCCGCGCCGTGTACCGGAAAACAAAGTCGACGGAATGTGGCCTGTTTCCTTGCTTTGCAGCCGGATATGACCGAACACGGACCCCTTGCGGAAAGATTCGGTCCCATTGACGATCACTACTGGCGGTGGCGGGGCGTGCGCTGACGCGGTGGGAGCGTCAGCGTGACCTGCCGTACGAGCTGCTGGAAGCAGGCCAGCGACGCGACCGCGGGCAGGGCCGCCCCGGCGACTCCGGTGAAGGTCCGGTCCGCCTGGGCCACGCACAGCGTCATCGCGACGGACGAGAACAGCAGCACGATCAGCCACGAGTGCAGCGCCCGGCGCCGGTGCAGGGCGGTGCGCAGAATGGAGAGGGAGGCCACCGTCCAGGGTCCGTACACGAGCAGCGGCCACCAGGACACCGTCCCGCCCTTCGCGTCGGCCGTGATGCTCTGCAGCGGGCCGTAGGAGACGACCGCGCCGAGGACGTCGACCACCGCCACGATGACGGCGACGAAGGCGACGATCAGCAGGCTGCCGGTCTGCAGCAGCCTCGCCCGGCCGCTCTTCCGGTCCCGCGTCCTGCGGTGCCCGGCGGACGGACGCCGGATCGGCGGCAACTGGGCGGTGATCTTGGCCAGGTTGTGCATCGGGTCGGCGAAGTCGCCTTCCGGTGCGGGTTCGTCGCGCGGGGGCGGCGGGCCGGCCGCCGCCTGCTCCCCCGGCACCGCCTCCTGGAGGAGGTACGCGAGTTCCTCGACCGGATCCCAGCCCGAGTCCGGGGGCACCAGCGAAACCCCCGTGTGCAGGCTGTCGCCGGGACGGCCGGGCCAGCCGGTGTCCGACTCATAGGTGCCCGCGTACGCGTAGTCGTCGGAATACCGCTCCCGCCGTGGGAAGGAGGGATCGGCATAGTCGTGTTCCATGGAAAAAACCAGCCCCGTTTAAGCGCGGTCTGTGTGCCGACCGGAGTCCTTCTGGACGTTCCACCGCTCGTGGAGCTCCTTCTGGGCTGCCTCCAGCAGCGTCAGGAACTCGCTGAGCAGCGAGTCGACGACCGGAAGCTCGGTCCGCGCACCGGCGCCGGCCACGTCTCCCTGCCTCGCTCCGCGGTGAGGCAGGCCGTGGGGACTCACTTTCGTCATGTCCCGCTAACGCGGCTGCCTGTCCTCCAGATGCGCGGCAAAAGAGTGACATCAGGCGGGAAATCACCAATGAGAGATTTTCATCATAAGAAGTGTCATTCATTCCCCGCGGTGACTCCGGCCGACCGACCGCCCGGCCGCACCCGCCGCCGTCAGGGGAGAGGCGTCGTCGCCTCCACGACCAGCTCCGCCCACACCGTCTTGCCCACCGGCCGGCGGGGCGTCGTACCCCAGCGCACGGACAGGACGTCCACCAGCAGCAGCCCCCGGCCCGACTCGCCCTCCGGGTACGACGAGGGCGGCGCCGTCGGCGGCCGCCTGCCGGCGGCCGCGTCCGACACCTCGACGCGGACCAGGCCCGCGACCGCGTCCAGGGCGAGCCGGAGGCCGAAGCCGTGCCCGGGCACCCGGCCGTGCCGCACGGCGTTCGCGGCGAGTTCGCCGACGACCAGCGCGACCGCGCACGACAGGTCGCCCTCCGGCGGGTGCCCCCATTCCTCCATACGCCGGACGGCGAGCCGTCGGGCGAGTCGCGCGCCTCGCGGTGAGCACGCGAACCGCTCGGCGAACTCCGTCGTCCGCCGGGGGTCCTCCGCCGGGGTGGTCGTTGTCGTCAGCACGGCCTGTCCGTCCTTGTTCCTGTCGAGCCATACGTCCCGTGCGTGCACGGATCGTCACGTTCCGTACTCAAGGGTCGTACGATCGCCCTACGCTCAACAGGTGACACAGGCTTACCTTTCAGGCCATAAGGAACGGAAGTGACGCTTTGGCCAACGGAATTGACCCCAGCGCGTCCATGGCCGCCCTGTTCGGCGCGCGGGTCCGCCGGCTCCGTACGGCGGCCGGACTGACCCAGGCCGAACTCGGCGCCAGGACGCACGTCGTGAGTACCCGGATCACCCAGATCGAGCGCGCGTCCGGCGCGAAGCCCACGCTGGAACTGGCGCGTGCGCTGGACGCTGCGCTCGGCGCCGACAACCTGCTGGTCGAGCTGTGGCCCTACGTGTACCGGGAGGCGTTCCCGGACTGGTCACGGAAGTTCATCGAGTACTCGGAGCGCGCGGTCGTCGTGCGCGAGTACGCGGCCCATGTGGTGCCCGGCTTGTTGCAGACGGAGGACTACGCGCGGGCAGTGCTGAAAGTCGGCCGGACTCTTGGCAGCGAGGAGCAGTTGGAGGAACGGGTCGCCCTTCGCATGGGGCGACAGGAGCGGCTCGGCGCGTCGGACCGGCCGGAGCTGTGGGTGGTCCTGGACGAGGCCGTGATCCGGCGTCCCGTCGGCGGGCGGGCAGTCATGCGGGAGCAGTTGGCGCGACTGCTCACGGCCGGGGCGGAGCCTCATGTCACCGTGCAGGTATTGCCGTTCGACCAGGGCGAGCACGATGTCATGGGCGGCTCGCTCACCGTGCTCACCATGCCGGACGGCTCGGACATCGCCTACACGGAGGGCGCGCACTACGGCCAACTCGTCGAGGATCCGGACGAGGTGAAGGGTTTCGCACTCGCCTACGATCGGCTGCGGGCGGCAGCCCTGCCCCCGCTCATGTCACTCGACGTGATCCGATCCGTGATGGAGGACAACCACCGTGGAGCGAATGTCCCGTCCCGATCTGACCGGCGCCGCCTGGCGCAAGAGCAGCTACAGCAATCAGGAGGGCGGCAACTGCGTGGAGGTGGCCGACGGATTCCCAGGGGCCGTCGTCCCCGTCCGTGACAGCAAGGTTCCGCACGGCCCGGCGCTGTGCTTCGACGCCGCCTCCTGGGCCGTGTTCATAGGCGAGTTGAAGGCCGGACGGCAGCCCTGACCTCTCATGTCCCTCGACATGATCCGTTCCACCATGGAAGGCAACTACCGTGGCGCGAATCTCCCTTCCCGAACTGACCGGCGCCGCCTGGCGCAAGAGCAGCTACAGCAATCAGGAGGGCGGCGACTGCGTGGAGGTGGCCGACGGATTCCCAGGGGCCGTCGTCCCCGTCCGTGACAGCAAGGTCCCGCACGGCCCGGCGCTGTGCTTCGACGCCGCCTCCTGGGCCGCGTTCATAGGCGAGTTGAAGGCCGGGGGCCACCGCCCCTGAAGCCAGCCGGGAGCACCCGGCAATTCCGATCAGGGTGCGTCCTGCGTCGGGGCGACAACGGCATCCGAACCGGGGTCGCCCCCTCGGGCTTCGTACGGCGGCACCAGTGCCGCCATCCCCGCTGCCGCCGTCACCGCGCCCGACACCGCGAAGCAGACGGTGAGCGGGAGACGACCGATCAGTGCCCCCGCCACCGCGGAGCCCACCGAGCTGTCGGCGTTGACCGCCGCGTTGACCCAGGCTCCGGCCCGGGTGCGGAAGCCCGGTCCAGCCGCCTCATCGGCGACCAGGTACGCGGTGGTCAGGGACGGTGCGATGAACAGGCCGGTGCAGGCGGCGGCCACCGCGAAGGACGCGACATCGGGCACCAGCCCCGCCGCGGCCAGGGTCAGCCCGAGGCCCACGGCGAGCAGCGGCAGCCGGAGCCGCGCGGCGCTACGCCAGCGGACCGCGCCGTACACCAGCCCGCCGACCGCGCTGCCGGCGGACAGCGCCGCGAACACCCAGGTCACGACGGAGCCGCCGGAGTGCCGCTGCTCGGCGAAGGCCACCGCCATCAGATCGAACGCCCCGGTCGCGAGACCGGTCGCAGCGGCGACGAGCACGGGCTGTGCCAGTCCCCGGGGGGCCTTGGTCCGTCCGCCTGCCGGGCGGGGCTGCGGCTCGCGGTGGTGGTGGAGCCGGGCGGTCCCGGGGGACGAGGCGAAGAGAAGGGTTCCCGCGGCCGCCAGCACGGCGGTGAGCGCCACGGCGGCCGGGGGCGGCGCCCACCGCACCACGGCGCCCACGAGAAGCGGTCCGGAGACGAACAGCAGTTCCTCGGCCACGCCGTCGAGCCCATAGGCCCGCTGGATCAGCCGCGGGTCCTCGACGAGTTCGCTCCACACGGCCCGCATGGTCGGGCCCAGTGGGGGCGGGAAGGCGCCGGCGGCCACCCCGAAGGCTGCGACGAGCAGCGCGGGAGCGCCGGGCCGCCAGGTCACCACGGCGAGCGCGGTGAGCAGCCCGGCGTACACGAGGGCCAACGGCGGCAGGGCCCGGCGGGGCCCGTACCGGTCGACGAGGGACGCCCGCAATGGTGAGAGCAGGACCGACAGGGCTCCGAAGAGCGCCATGACCGTACCGGCCACGGCGTACGAGCCAGTCGCCCGGCTCACGGAGAGCAGAACGGCGAGGGACACCGTCCCGTACGACAGCCGGCCCACGAGCGCGGCGGCGAAGGTGCGGCGGACATATGGAACACGCAGAACGGCGGCGTACGAAGGGCGCGCGGAAGCAGGCGCAGACATGTGAAGGGTTCCTCAGGAGGCGGCACGAAAAGGGACGCCGATACGCCGCGACGGCTACGGCCGGATGCCGGGTGCCGATCGCGGACCTGAGCGGGTCCTATGCCAGGGGGAGGAACACGAGGGACAAGCTATCAGCGGTGCGGGGCCCTGCCGGGAGACACCGTGCACATCTACGACACGCACGCACCCCGCCATCGCGGGAGCGGTGGCGGGGATGGGCGCGGGTCGGCAGCAGGCGGACGGCTCACCGGTCACCCGTCCCGGCGGTGCGCCGGAGCGGGCTCGGCGCCGTCCGGGGCCGGGCTGTCGGCGGGGGGCGTGGTGTCGCCGTCCTGGCCGCGGGTGGCGATCAGGGACCAGCCGATGGAGACGGTGATGGTGACGACGATGACGCCGAGGGTGAGCGGGATGGGCAGCTTGCCGACCGGGGTCTCGGACAGGATGAGCTTGACGCCGGCGAAGGCGAGCAGGACCGCGAGCCCGTAGTGCAGGTAGGTGAAGCGGCGCAGCAGTCCGGCGAGGCAGAAGTACAGGCTGCGCAGGCCGAGGACGGCGAAGGCGTTGGCGGTCCACACGATGAAGGTGTTGGTGGTGATCGCCAGGACGGCGGCGACGGAGTCGACGGCGAAGATCAGGTCGGTGGCCTCGATCGCGACCAGCGCCACGAACAGCAGCGTGGCCACACGGCGTCCGCTGATCTTCGTGAAGAAGAGGCCGCCGTGGTACCGCGGGTCGGTGGGGACGATCTTCTTGACCAGTCGGACGACGGGGTTGCGCTCGGGGTGGACCTCCGCGTCCTTGGAGACGGCCATCTTGTAGCCGGTCCAGATCAGGAACGCGCCGAACAGGTAGGCGGTCCAGAAGAACAGCTGGAGCAGTTCGGCGCCGACGAAGATGAACACCAGCCGGAAGGCGAGTGCGCCGATGACACCCCAGAACAGGACCTTGTGCTGGTAGGCGTCCGGTACGGCGAAGAAGGAGAAGACCAGCGCGAAGACGAAGACGTTGTCGATGGACAGCGCCTTTTCGATCAGGTAGCCGGCGTAGTAGGTGGACGACGCCTCTCCGCCCTGCCACAGGAGGAGGACCAGGCCGAAGGCGAGGCCGATGGCGATCCACACCGCGGACCAGACGGCCGCTTCCCTGAAGCCGATCACATGGTTGTCGCGGTGGGCGATGAGGTCGACGGCGAGCATGACGGCGATGACGAGGGTGACGGCGGCCCACACCCACAGCGGGACGGTGAACGACAGACCATTCATTGGTTGATCGGCCTCCTCGGACGAGGTCGAGAGGGAGGGGCAAGAAAGGGGGCGGGTGCCGGGCCCTGGCGGGTTCGGGTCACGGAGGGCGTGCCGGGCCCGGGCCGCCGGTTCGGTTCACATGGGCGCTCACCTCACGGTCATGCGGGCTGCCGGGGTGGCGGCCGGGCCGCGCCGGGCGAGCGTCCACACGGTGCGCACCCCGGCGGGTGACAACTCGGCCGGTCCCAGGCCGGCACCGGCGACGGGAGCCGTCCAGCGGGCGGGTGCGACGGCGTAGACGAACGGGCCGCCGCGCGGGCGTGCGGCTTCGATCAGGCTGTGCGCGTCCAGCCTCGCCGGGCCCCGGCTGGAGGCCACCACCAGCGGCGAGTGATGCCGCGCCGCCAGGGCCAGCACCTCGCCCGCGGCCCCCGGTCCGATCCGCCCGTCGCCGTCGGCCGGGACGCGGTGGGCGACGGGGATGTAGCCGATGCCCGCGCGGCGCAGCCGGGGCAGCACCCGGTCCAGGACTCCCCGGTCCGTCCGCGCGTCCGCACGGGCCCGGGCCGGGATCTCCGGCGGTGCGGGCAGGACGGCGACCAGCAGCACCGGCGCCTTGTGGGCGGCGGCCAGGCGGACGGCGGCATCCACCACGGCGGCATCGTCGGGCCGGTCGGTGATCACAGCGGTCACCGGGTGCGGCAGGGAGAGGGGCAGTGCCGGGGCGCCGGTGGCCGCGGGGCGGGCCAGGGTCTGGGTGCGGGTGTGGATGTGGGGGGACATCGGGACCCCCTTTCAGCGGGGTCGGAGGGGGGTGGGGTGCTTTCAGCGTCACCCGTTCGACCGATTGGCGTCAAGGTTTACATGAAATTTTTTTCGGCAATTACTTTTCGTGAAATGATGTTGGACATGCGAAGTCGGCTTCGTATGATGAAAGCCATGAGCCTGCCCTCCAGCCCGCGCGGCGACCAGTGGACGTTCCTGACCAACCACGCCCGCGTCCTGATCACGCTCGCCCGCGACCCCGAATCCCGCCTGCGGGACGTCGCCGGCCTGATCGGCATCACCGAACGCGCCGTGCAGCTGATCGTCGCCGACCTCGAAGCGGCCGGATACCTCACCCGCACCCGCGTCGGCCGCCGCAACCGCTACACCATCGACCCCACCGTCGCCCTGCGCCACCCCACTGAAGCCGACCACCCCGTCGGTGACCTCCTGACCACCTTCCTGCACCGCGAGGACGCCCCGACGCCCCCGGTGAGCCTCTCCGAGGCTCGCGCCGCCCGTACGGGTCAGGGAGAAGCGCGCCAGTCGTGACCCCCCTCCTACGATGAGGGCGATGACCAGTTCCCGTGCCGTTCGGCAGTCCGTGTGCCCGCCCTCGTGGCGGTGGCGGGGGCTGCTCGTGCTCGGGCTGCTGGCGGGGCTGCTCGGCATGCACGCCCTGGCGCCCGGGGGTGCCGTACCGGGGCAGGCGCACGAGGTGCAGAGACACCCGCAAGGCATGCACATGGCGGACGCCATGCTCATGTCCGGCGAGCACGCCCACGGCGGCTCCGGCGGCGGGTGCCATGTGCTGCACGCGGACCCGACCTGCGCGTCGGGGGCCGTGAGCACCGGGCCGGGGGCGCCCTCGCTCGCGCCCGACCGCACCACGGCCGCCGCACACGCCGCCGTCCCGCGCCCCCGCGCGGCGACGGGCCCGGACGGCGGGCGCGCCCCGCCGTCACACGCCGAACTCCAAGTCCTGCGGATATAGAGCGCGTCGTCCGGCACCGCCCCGCCACCGTGTGGCGGCCCGGTGCTCCGGCACGGCTTCGCCCACCTCAACCGCTTTCACTTCCGCAGGAGTTCACCCATGTCCAAAACCCCCCGCGTCTCCGTCCGCACGCGCGCCCGCCGCGTCGCGCTGATCGCGGCCGGCGCCACCGCCGCGCTCGCCCTCTCCGCATGCGGCAGCAGCAACGCTTCCGACCAGTCCGCCGGCCACTCCGCCAGTCACTCCGCCGCCGCGAGCAGCGGTCAGGCCACCGCCGGGGCGCACAACGCCCAGGACGTCGCCTTCGCGCAGGGCATGATCCCGCACCACCAGCAGGCCATCGAGATGGCGGGACTCGCCGCCGACCGGGCCTCCTCCGCGCAGGTCAAGGACCTCGCCGCACGCATCGAGAAGGCGCAGGGGCCGGAGATCACCACCATGACCGGATGGCTGAAGTCCTGGGGCGAGGAGGTGCCCGCCTCCGACCACTCCATGTCCGCGATGCCCAGCATGACGCACGGTTCCATGCCCGGCATGATGAGCACCGACGACATGGACAAGCTGCGCGGCATGTCCGGCAAGTCCTTCGACACCATGTTCCTGACCATGATGGTCCAGCACCACGAAGGCGCGGTCACGATGGCGACCACCGAGCAGGACAAGGGCCGTTACGGTCCCGCCATCGCCATGGCCGGCGACATCATCACCACCCAGAAGGCCGAGATCGCCGAGATGAACAAGATGCTCGGCAAGAGCTGACGGCGACGGACGCCGGCGTCGGCGTCAGTTGTTCCACGTCTCGTCGTACGGGTCCGCCGGTGTCGGCACCGGACGGGCCGCGGTGGCCCGGATGTACGGGACGGGACCGCCGTTGACGGGGTCACGGGTGCGTTCCGCGGTGTACGTGCCCGTGACCTCCAGCCACTTGTCGGGTTGCAGGACCGGCGGGATGCGGCCGGTCAGGGCGATCTTGACCGGCTGGGCGTCGGCGGCGCAGCAGTTGAGGGCCATGCGGACCAGGTAGGGGCGGCCGGCGTGGTCCAGCGCGACGAAGCCGGTCACCTTGATCTCGCGGCCGTCGAGCAGGCGGCCGTGGTCGTAGACCGCGCGGCTCGCGTAGTCGACGACGCTGAGGCGGAGGGGGCCGGTGGCCGGCAGGGAGTCGTAGCCGTACGGCTGTTGCAGCGCCGTGCCGGTGCGCATGGCGCTGTACGAGCCCAGGGCCGGGGGCGCGACCAGGATCAGGGCGAAGAGGGGCAGGACGAGCAGCCAGGAGATCCGGGGTTCGCGGTGGACGTCTCCGTGCCCGTCTCCGGCTTCGTCTCCGGGTTCGTCTCCGTGCCCGTCTCCGTGTTCGTCCGCGGGCGCGTTCCCTCTCCCCCGGCGCCACTCGTACCACGCCGTCGCCGTCGCCGCCGCGATCAGTACCGCGCCCGACAGCAGCAGCAGTGGTTGCAGGCCCGCCTTGACGTAGCGCAGGTACAGGTCGGTGAGGCCGGCGTGCAGCAGGGCCGCGCCGGTGAGGAACAGGACCGCCGCCTGTGCCTGCCGGTTCACAGCAGCACCGCCCCGGTGAGGACCGCTCCGGCGATCGCGAGGGCGAAGGTGGCGGGGGCGAAGCGCAGCGCGAAGCCGCGGCCGAACGTGCCCGCCTGCATCGCGAACAGCTTCAGGTCGATCATCGGGCCGACCACGAGGAACGCCAGCTTGGCGGTGAGCGAGAACTGGGTCAGCGACGCCGCCACGAACGCGTCCGCCTCCGAGCAGATCGACAGCAGCACGGCCAGCACCGCCAGCGCCAGGACCGCGACCAGCGGGTTGCCCGCCGCCGTGCGCAGCCAGCTCGCCGGGGCCACCGCCTTCAGCGTCGCCGCGGCCATCGCGCCGACGACCAGGAAACCGCCCGCGTGCATCACGTCGTGCCGGACCGAGCCCCAGAACGCCTCGCCCTTGCTCCGGCCCTCGTGGTGCGGTCGCCCCGGCGGGCGCAGCCAGTCGGTGCGGCCCAGACGCTGCCACAGCCAGCCCATCGCGCAGGCCACGAGCAGGCTGGCGGCGAAACGGGCCAGGACCATTTCGGGATTGCGCGGGAAGGCGACCGCCGTCGCCGTCAGCACGATCGGGTTGATCGCCGGGGCGGACAGCAGGAAGGCCAGCGCGGCGGCCGGGGTGACGCCCCGGCGGACCAGCGCGCCGGCCACCGGTACGGACGCGCACTCGCAGCCCGGCAGCACCGCGCCCGCCAGCCCGGCCACCGGGACCGCGAGCGCGGGGCGGGCGGGCAGCGCGCGGGCGAAGAACGACGGCGGCACGAACACCGCGATCGCCGCCGACAGCAGCACGCCGAGCACCAGGAAGGGCAGCGCCTGCACCAGCACGGCGACGAACACCGTCATCCAGCTCTGCATCACCGGCGCCGACAGCGCCCCGCGGACCGGGCCCTGCCCCAGCACCAGCAGGAGCAGAACCATGGTCAGCAGCAGCGGCGACCGCGACTCGGACCGCCGCCCCTCCGGGTGCTCGGCGTCCGCCTTTGTCTCCGCCTCCGCGTCCGGCGGTGCTGCTTTGGTGATGGCCACGGGCGGGGTACCTCCGTTGTTGCGGAAGGGTGCGGTTTCGCTCCCTTTGCGTACGGCCGGACGGCGGCGGCCGTTCAGCGGACCGGACCGGCGCCGGTGGAACCGCCCCTGCCGGTAGGGCAGTCTGTCTGCTCGTGGGGAGCGTTCCGAATCAGGGTGGACCGAGCGCGGACGCCGGCGCGCACATGGTGGTGTGCGGGGACGACGGGCTGACGCACCGGCTGGCCGCCGAACTCAGGGGTGTCTACGGCGAGCAGGTGACACTGGTCGTGCCGCCCTCCGAGCGCGGTACGCGGCAGCGGGCGGTGGGACGGGCACGGGCGACGACGGCCGCCCTGCTGGACCGGGTGAGCGCGGCCGTGAACCGGGCCGGCGGCAACGGCGAACCCGGCGACGGCGAGCGCGTCGTGGAGGCCGCCGAGCCGACCGAGGCCGCGCTCGGCGAGGCGGGCGTGGCACGGGCCGCCGCGCTGGCGCTGGTGTACGACGACGACGAGACCAACATCCGCGCCGCCCTCACCGCCCGGCGCCTCAACCCCCGGCTGCGGCTCGTACTGCGGCTGTACAACCGCAGGTTGGGCCAGCACATCGAGGAACTCCTCGACCAGGCGGCCGCGTTGGCCGCCCGGGACGCCCACGGCGACGCTTCGACCACCGTGCTGTCCGACGCCGACACGGCGGCGCCCGCGCTGGTCGCCACCGCCGTCGCCGGTACCAGCAAGGTCGTACAGACCGACGGGCTGCTGCTGCGGGCCGTGGAGCGGCAGCCGCCGGGGCCCGGGCAGGTGGCCGATCCGGGGCTGGCCACGCTGGCGCTGCTGTCCGCGGAGGGCGCGGAGACCGGCGAGAACCGCGAGGAGCAGGGGCCGCGGCTGCTGCCCGACGCGGCGGAGGTGCGGGACGCGACCGGACGCGGGACCGTCGTGCTGCAACAGGTGGCGTACGCCGGGCCGGCGCTGCCGCCCGCGCGCGGCGCGGTGCCGTTCGCGTCGCTGTTCTCGCGGCGGCTGCGGTGGTCGCTGGCGGGACTCGTGGGGTGCGTGGTCGCGCTCGCGGTGGCGTTGTCGGTGGTGACCGGGATGCATCCGCTGACCGCGGGCTATCTGACGCTGCTCGACCTGTTCGCCATCGACGACCCGGCGATCGGGCAGTCCGTCGGGCGGAAGATCCTGCAACTGCTGTCCGGGCTGGTCGGGTTGCTGCTGCTGCCGGTGCTGCTGGCCGCGGTGCTGGAGGCGCTGGGCACCTTCCGGACCACGTCCGCGCTGCGCAAACCGCCGCGCGGGCTGAGCGGGCACGTGGTGCTGCTCGGGCTGGGGAAGATCGGCACGCGGGTGCTGACGCGGCTGCGGGAGCTGCAGATCCCCGTGGTGTGCGTCGAGGCCGACCCCGAGGCGCGGGGCCTGGCGACGGCGCGGCGGCTGCGGGTGCCGGTGGTGCTCGGGGACGTCACGCAGGAGGGGGTCCTGGAGGCCGCCAAGATCCACCGGGCGCACGCGCTGCTGTCGGTGACCAGCTCCGACACGACGAACCTGGAGGCCGCGCTGTACGCCCGGTCCGTGCGGCCCGACCTGCGGGTCGTGCTCCGGCTGTACGACGACGACTTCGCGACCGCCGTGTACCGCACCCTGCGGGCCGCCCATCCCCGGGCGTCCACCCGCAGCCGCAGCGTCTCCCATCTGGCGGCGCCCGCCTTCGCCGCCGCGATGATGGGGCGGCAGATCCTCGGGGCCATCCCGGTCGAACGGCGGGTGCTGCTGTTCGCGGCCGTGGACGTGGCCGGGCATCCGCAACTGGAGGGGAAGACGGTCGCGCAGGCGTTCCGGGCCGGCGCCTGGCGGGTGCTGGCGCTGGACACGGCCGTCTCCGGCGCCCGCCGGGGGGAGCCGGCGGCCGAGGAGGCGTACGAGGACGTGCGCGGGCCGGGGGTGTCGGGGCTGGTGTGGGACCTGCCCGACACGTACGTCCTGCACGGCACGGACCGGGTGGTGCTGGCCGCCACCCGCCGGGGCCTGGCGGAACTGCTGGGCCGCCGCCCACCGGAACGCACACCCCCGGCGACCACCGCGCCCGGGCCCCGCCACTGAGCGGACGCGGACGCCCCGCACGCGCCCCGGCCACCGCACCGGCCCGCGGCCCGGACCCTCCGGCGGGCCCGGCCGCCGAGCCCTGCTCGATACGCCCGAACGCGGCGGCCTCGCCCGCCCGAGGGTCAAGCGGTCGCCGCCGTCGGCGCGCGGTGACTGCTGACCCGCACGGGCACCGCCCGGCCGCGTGACGGCCCTCGCACCGCCCCGCGCCAGCGGCTCGTCACTTCAGGTGGCGTTCCGCGAACTCCAGTTCCAGGCGTACCTGCTTGATGCGCTCGTCCACCACCAGGGAGCCGTGTCCGGCGTCGTAGCGGTACACCTCGTGGACCGCGCCGCGGGCCTCCAGGCGCTTGACGTAGTTCTCGATCTGGCGGATCGGGCAGCGCGGGTCGTTGACGCCGGCCGAGATGTAGACCGGGGCCTCGACCCGGTCGACGTAGGTGAGCGGGGAGGACGCCTCGAAGCGCTCGGGGACCTCTTCCGGGGTGCCGCCCAGCAGGGTGCGGTCCATCGCCTTCAGCGCTTCCATCTCGTCGTGGTACGCCGTGACGTAGTCGGCGACCGGCACCGCGGCGATGCCCAGCGCCCAGGCGTCGGGCTGGACGCCGAGGCCGAGGAGGGTGAGGTAGCCGCCCCAGGAACCGCCGGTGAGGATCAGCCGGGACGGGTCGGCGAGGCCGGAGTCCACCGCCCACTCCCGCACCGCCGCGATGTCCTCCAGCTCGATCAGGCCGACGCGGTGCTTCAGGGCGTCGGTCCAGGCGCGGCCGTAGCCGGTGGAGCCGCGGTAGTTGACGCGGACCACCGCGTAGCCGTGGTCGACCCAGGCCGCCGGGGCGGCCGCGAAGGCGTCGCTGTCGTGCCAGGTCGGGCCGCCGTGGATGTCGAAGACCGTGGGCAGCGGGCCGGTCGCGCCGGCCGGCTTCTGCACCAGGGCGTGGATGCGGCCGCCGGGGCCCTCCACCCACGCGTCCTCGACGGGCACCGAGCCCGGCGACTTCATGCCGGGCGGGTCGAGGACGACCCGGCCCGTCGTCGAGCGGACCGCCGGCGGCTCGGCGGCCGACGACCACAGGTACTCCACGCTGCCGTCGGGCCGGGCCGTCGCCCCGGACACCGAGCCGGGCGGGGTCGGCACCTTCTCCAGCGCGCGGCTCGCCAGGTCGTAGCGGAACAGCTCGCTGCGGGCCTCGAAGCTGTGGACGACGAGCAGCCCGCTGCCGTCCGGGTACCACTCGGCGCTCACGTCCCCGGGCAGCTCCAGGACCAGGTCGGTCTCCTCGCCGGTGGCGACGTCCCACACCAGGGGCTCCCAGCGGCCCCGGCGCTGGTGGCCGACGAGCAGGCGGGTGTCACCGGCGACGGGCGCGAAGCCCAGCACCTCCAGGCCCAGCTCCTCGGTGCCGCCCTTGGTGTCGTCGAGGTCGGCGACCGGTGTGCCGTCGGGGCGCAGGACGCGCAGCGCGGAGTGCATCGCGTCGCCGTGCTCGGTGTGCTCGACGGCGATCAGGGTCCCGTCGTGGGAGAGGTCGCCGACGCCCGCCGACTCGCGGTGCCGGTAGATCTGCACCGGCGCCTCGCCGGTGCGCGCCAGGTGGATCGTGGTGCCGTCCTCGTCGGTGGAGCGGCCGACCACCGCGGTGCGGCCGTCCCTGCCCAGGGCCAGGCCCGCGGGGTAGGACGGGTCCAGGCCCGGTGTCGCGGGCTCGTCGGCGCCGCCGGTGAACGGCTGCCTGCGCCAGACGCCGAACTCGTCGCCGTCCTTGTCGTCGAACCACCAGATCCAGGCGCCGTCCGGGGAGAGCACGCCGTCCGTGGTGCCGTTCGGCCGGTCGGTGACCTGGCGCTGCTCGCCGGTGGAGCGGTCCCAGGCGTACAGCTCGTACGTCCCCGTCGCGTTCGACACGAACAGGGACCGGTCGGGGGCGTCCTCCGCCCAGTGCGGGAGCGACACCCGCGGCGCCCGGAAGCGCCTCTCCCAGTCCGGCATCTGCTCGATCGGTTCCTGCTGGTCCCGCTGATCCGGCGCGGTCGACCCGTTGCTCTCAGTCATGGCCCCATACTGCCCGCCCGACCCGGAAATTCGCTGGCCCGATCCTCAGCCTGTGGACAACTTGCACCGATCACTTACCCGAACCGGTCCCGGACAGCCCGGACGGCCCGGACGGCCCGGACAGCCCGGACGGCCCTCAGCGTCCCGCCGTCCGGGACCGGCCGAACAGCGAACCCCCCGCGGTTCGGCCGCGCGCGGCCGAGCCGTACCGTTGGAGGCGTGTACCGGTTTCTGCTGACGCCCCGCTGGTGGGGGATCAACGTCTTCGTGCTGCTCGCCATCCCGTTCTGCGTCTTCATGGGGTCCTGGCAGCTGAGCCGGTTCGAGGACCGGGTGCAGGACCACCGGGACGCGGCCACGCAGGCCGCCCGGGCCGGGCGGGAGGCGCCCCGCCCGCTGGCCGAGCTGCTGCCGGTGACCAAGGCGACCTCCGGCAGGCAGGCCACCGCGACCGGACGGTACGGCGAGCAGCTGCTCGTCCCGGGCCGCGAGCTGGACGGCAGGCAGGGCTTCTACGTGCTGACCATGCTGCGCACCGACGGCGGCAAGGCGCTGCCCGTGGTGCGGGGCTGGCTGCCCGGCGCCGCGGCCGCCGCGAAGGCGCCCGCCCCGCCGAAGGGCGAGGTCACCGTCACCGGCGCGCTGCAGGCGTCCGAGACGCCCGGCGACAACGGGGTCAGCGCGCAGGGCGGGCTGCCGGCCGGGCAGACCGCGGCGATCAGCTCGGCGTCGCTGGTGAACCTGGTGCCGTACGGCGTGTACGACGCCTGGGTCACCCTGCGCACGGCGGACTCCGGGATGAAGGCCGTC
Organism: Streptomyces sp. NPDC031340; assembly: GCF_055569945.1. NCBI lineage: Bacteria > Bacillati > Actinomycetota > Actinomycetes > Kitasatosporales > Streptomycetaceae > Streptomyces > Streptomyces sp. NPDC031340. The sequence goes on along the minus strand of NZ_JBVIIE010000015.1, from coordinate 43,563 downwards.
CCGGCGACGGCGCCGTCCGGCACGGGGCTGGACCTGAAGGCGTTCCAGAACCTCGGCTACACCGGCGAGTGGTTCGTCTTCGCCGGGTTCGTGGTGTTCATGTGGTTCCGGCTGCTGCGGCGCGAGCTGGAGTTCGCGCGGGACGCGGCGATGGGGCTGGCCCCGGAGAACGAGGAAACGGGCGTGACGGTGTGACCGACGCCCGCTTCCCTCACCGAGAATCCCCGCGTTACGAGCCCGCCAGCAGCCCCGTGTAGTAGACCGTCCCCGCGCAGGCGCCGGACACCGTCGCCGAGACCGAGGGCGCTCCGGCCTGCGCCGTGTGGGTCACCACGACGCTGCCGTCCGACGTGCCGTCCTCGGCGAGGAGCTGGGTCGTCACACCGCTGCCCGTGCCGGTGGTCGTGGCGCCGGAGGTGGTGCCGCCGTCCTGGCTGGGGCTCGGGTCCGGCGAGGGGGCACCGGTGTCGCCGCCGGTGGAGCCGCCGGACGGGCAGGTCTCCGAGGGCACCCAGGCGAACTTCACCGCGTAGGCGGCGCCTGGCTGGAGGACCAGCGTGGCGGCCTCGGTGGACGGGTCGGGCAGGCCCGTCGCCGCGTCCCCGGCCGCGTGCCGGGCGGTGCCGATCCGGGCGGGGTCCGCGGCGCCCTGCGCGCTCACGCCGACCGAGCCGGGGCCGTCGACGGTGCAGGCGGCGGTGGAGACGTTCACCACGCGGAAGCCGCCGTAGACCGTGCCCGTGGAGTCGGGGGCGGTGGCCGCGTCGGTGGTGGCGCCGAGCTGGGCGGACGTGCACACCGGGGCGTCCGCCGGGCCGGTGGCCGCCGGGTCGGTGCCGGCGCTGCTGCCGGCGCCGGGGTCGGTGCCCTTGGTCTTGCCGTCGCCGCCGTCGCCGTTCTTGCCCTTGTCCGGGGCCTTGCCGGAGTCGTCGCCGGCCGAGCTGTGTCCGTCGTCCGTGCTCTTGCCCTGCCCGGCGCCGCCCTGTGCCTGCGAGGCCTGGCCGGCGACGGACGGGTTGACGTCGGACCCGGTGGAGTTGGAGACGTGCACCAGCGCCGGGACGGCCGTGCCGATGAACAGGGCGGCGGCGGCCATGCCGACGGCGGCCTGCCGCTTGCGGGCCCGGCGTGCGGGCACCGCCCGCCGCAGGTGGTCCAGCGTGCCGTCGCGGGGCTCCACCGACCGCACCGCCTGGTGCAGCATGCTGCGCAGATCCAGCTCGTCCGAGTCGAGCCCGTCCAGGCTCTGTTCGTCGGGGCCGTCGTTCACAGTTCCGTTCCCAGCGTGCGATTTCGTGTGGTTGTGCGTGTGCTTCCCCGTCGGCTCGTGCCATGCGTAGGGCTCGTGGCGCTCGTGGGAGCCGCCTCCCTGGCCGTCGCGGTTCATGCCGGTGCCTCCATCGCGATGCGGAGGGCGGCGATGCCGCGGGAGCCGTACGCCTTGACCGAGCCGAGCGATATCCCGAGCGTCTCGGCGACCTGGGCCTCGGTCATGTCCGCGAAGTAGCGCAGCACCAGGACCTCGCGCTGGCGGCGCTGCAGCCCCTTCATCGCCTTGATCAGCGAGTCGCGCTCCAGCTGGTCGTACGCGCCCTCCTCGGCGCTCGCCATGTCCGGCATCGGCTTCGACAGCAGCTTGAGGCCGAGGATGCGGCGGCGCAGGGCCGAGCGGGACAGGTTGACGACCGTCTGCCGCAGGTAGGCGAGCGTCTTCTCCGGGTCCCGGACGCGCTTGCGCGCCGAGTGCACCCGGATGAACGCCTCCTGGACGACGTCCTCGCAGGAGGCGGTGTCGTCGAGCAGGAGCGCGGCCAGACCGAGCAGCGAACGGTAGTGCGCCCGGTAGGTCTCGGTGAGGTGGTCGACGGTGGTTCCGGCCGCCACGGTGTCGTCGGCGCCGTCACGCTGACTCGGTATGCGGGCGGGCCGCGCTGCGGGCATGCGGGCGATCACCGGCATGCCGCCGGGCGCACCGGCCGGCCGGGGCCGCAGGGGGCGCCGCGGCGGCCGTAGGGCCGCGGTGCGCGTCGCCGCGGGAATGTCGAGTACCTCTGCCACGTCTGTTGGACACGTTCACCCCCGTGAGGGTTGTACGTGCCGAGCGTCACTTTCTCTTCGGGCGGGTCCATCGGCCGCCCGTTTTCAGGCAGCACGGCTGACCGTGCGTCAAACGCCCTCATGCCTACCCGCTCTTCCCCTGTAGCTTGAATGACCGGGCGTCCCCACGCCCGGTCACGCATACCCGCACGCCCTGAAGGGCGTTCGCAAAGACGCTCCCCGCCCTTCGCGCGGTTGCGAAGAGCGGGGAGGGAAATCTTCGGACGCCGAGGGCTCCCACTTCAAGTGGTCCGGACCATTGCCCGGCTCACATCGAACTCGAAGATCCTACAAACCGATTCCGGAACGGCCAGGACTTTTCCTGTCCGCGCCCGCGCGCACCGCGGTTGTGCCGCCCGGCGGACGTCACGTCAGCTCGGCCGCCACCAGCTCCGCGATCTGCGCGGTGTTGAGCGCCGACCCCTTGCGGAGATTGTCGCCGCAAACGAAGAGTTCGAGGGCGGTGGGGTCGTCGAGGGCCCGGCGGACCCGGCCCACCCAGGTCGGGTCGGTGCCCACGACGTCGGCCGGGGTGGGGAACTCCCCGGCGGCCGGATCGTCGCAGAGGACGACCCCGGGGGCGGTGGCGAGGATCTCCCGCGCCTTGTCGACGGTGACCTCGCCCTCGAAACGGGCGTGCACCGTCAGCGAGTGCGTGGTGATCACCGGCACCCGCACACAGGTCACCGCGACCGGCAGGGCGGGCAGGCCGAGGATCTTGCGGGTCTCGTCCCGCACCTTCATCTCCTCCGACGACCAGCCGTCCGCGCGCACCGAACCGGCCCACGGCACGACGTTCAGCGCGACCGGCTCCGGGAAGGGCCCGGTGTCGTCGCCGACGGCCCGCCGCACGTCCCCGGGGCTGGTGCCCAGCTCCGTGCCGGCGACCAGCGCGAGCTGCCGGCGCAGCGTCTCCACCCCGGCCCGCCCGGCCCCGCTGACGGCCTGGTACGAGGAGACGACCAGCTCGCGCAGCCCGAACTCGGCGTGCAGCGCGCCCAGCGCGACGATCATCGACAGCGTCGTGCAGTTGGGGTTGGCGATGATTCCGCGCGGGCGCCTGCGCGTGGCGTGCGGATTGACCTCGGGCACGACCAGCGGCACGTCCGCGTCCATCCGGAAGGCACCGGAGTTGTCGACCACCACCGCGCCCCGGGCGGCGGCGAGCGGCGCCCACCGCGCGGCGACCTCGTCCGGCACGTCGAACATGGCGACGTCGACGCCGTCGAAGACCTCCTCGGCGAGCGCGATCACCTCGACCTGCTCGCCGCGCACGGCCAGCTTGCGGCCGGCCGAGCGGGGCGAGGCGACCAGCCGGATCTCGCCCCAGATGTCCGCATGCTGGGACAGGATCTCGAGCATGACCGTGCCGACGGCCCCGGTCGCCCCCACGACCGCGAGCGTCGGCTTGCCGGTCGGCGCCATCAGCGGCCCGTGCCCCCGTAGACGACGGCCTCGTCGGAGTCGGAGTCGAGCCCGAAGGCGGTGTGCACGGCGCGGACGGCGTCCGGCACGTCGTCCTTGCGGGTCACCACCGAGATACGGATCTCGGATGTCGAGATCAGTTCGATGTTCACGCCCGCGTCGGACAGCGCCTCGAAGAAGGACGCGGTGACGCCCGGGTTGGTCTTCATGCCCGCGCCGACCAGGGAGATCTTGCCGATCTGGTCGTCGTAGCGCAGCGAGTCGAAGCCGATCGCGGTCTTCGCCCGCTTCAGCGCGTCGATGGCCTTGCGGCCCTCGGTCTTGGGCAGCGTGAAGGAGATGTCCGTCAGGCCGGTGGAGGCGGCGGACACGTTCTGCACGACCATGTCGATGTTGATCTCGGCGTCGGCGATCGCGCGGAAGATCGAGGCGGCCTCGCCCGGCTTGTCCGGCACACCGACGACCGTGATCTTGGCCTCGGAGGTGTCGTGCGCGACACCGGAGATGATGGCCTGCTCCACCTTCTTGTCCCCTTGCTCGATCGGCTCGCTGCTGACCCACGTGCCCTGGAGCCCACTGAAGGAGGAGCGGACGTGGATCGGGATGTTGTAGCGGCGGGCGTACTCCACACAGCGGTGGAGCAGCACCTTGGATCCGGAGGCCGCGAGCTCCAGCATGTCCTCGAAGGAGATCCAGTCGATCTTCTTCGCCTTCTTCACCACGCGCGGGTCGGCGGTGAACACGCCGTCGACGTCGGTGTAGATCTCGCAGACCTCGGCGTCGAGGGCGGCGGCGAGCGCGACGGCGGTGGTGTCGGAACCGCCACGGCCGAGCGTGGTGATGTCCTTCTTGTCCGCGCTCACGCCCTGGAAGCCGGCGACGATGGCGATGTTGCCCTCGTCGAGGGCCGTGCGGATACGGCCGGGCGTGACGTCGATGATCCGGGCTTTGTTGTGGACCGAGTCGGTGATGACGCCTGCCTGGCTGCCGGTGAACGACTGGGCCTCGTGGCCCAGGTTTTTGATCGCCATGGCCAGCAGCGCCATGGAGATACGCTCTCCCGCGGTCAGCAGCATGTCGAACTCGCGCCCGGCAGGCATCGGCGACACCTGCTCGGCGAGATCGATCAGCTCGTCCGTCGTGTCGCCCATCGCGGAAACGACCACGACCACCTGGTGGCCGTTCTTCTTCGCTTCCACGATCCGCTTGGCGACGCGCTTGATGCCCTCGGCATCGGCTACGGAGGAGCCTCCGTACTTCTGCACGACAAGGCCCACGTGCGCTCCTCGCTAGGTCTTCCTCTGTCGGCTCAGTCTAACGAGCGTCCGAAATTCCCTGCCGCGATGTCGCATCGTGAGACATCACGGCCGCTCGTCCCGGACGGGCACATGCCCAGGAGGGAGCGGAGCCACGCGAAGAAGTGGGACGTGTCACACGACAGGCCGCACGACTGTCGCACGACGTGTCGCACGACGTGTCGCGTCGCCGGAGGGCGAGGGCGCCTACCGGCCCGGGCGCACGCCCGTCGGCCCGCCGATCTCCTGCTCCATGACCTGGCCCGCCTCGAACTCCAGCGTCTCCTCGCCCATGCCCTGGTCGGTGTCCAGGCCGTCCAGTTCCGCCAGCGGCTGGTCCAGGCGGACGTGGGCGAGGACGGAGTGCAGGGCGCGCAGGGTCCCGGAGGCCGTGGAGCCCCAGTTGGAGAAGTAGGAGAACTGCCACCACCACAGGGCCTCGGTGATCCGGCCCGCGCGGTAGTGGGCCATGCCGTGGCGCAGGTCGGTGATGACGTCGGCCAGGTCGTCGGAGATGCGGGCCGGCACCGGGGCCTTGCGGGGCTCGTAGGGGTCGAAGACCTCCGAGTAGACGTCGACCGGGTCCAGCAGCCGGGCGAGGTTCTCGCGGAGTCCGTCGACGTCCGGTTCCGGGCCGAGGTCGGGCTCGTAGCGCTCGTCCGGCACGATGTCCTCGTGCGCGCCGAGCCGGCCGCCGGCCAGCAGCAGCTGGGAGACCTCCAGCAGGAGGAAGGGGACCGCGGAGCCCGGCTCGTCGCCCTTCGCGACCTCCGTGACGGCCACCAGGAAGCTCTGGATCTGGTCGGCGATCTGGACCGCGAAGTCGTCCGGGTCGTGCGCCGCGGAGTGCAGCGCGACGTCGGACAACATGGCTTCGGACAGTGTGTCTTCGGGCAGTGTGGCGTCGGACAGCGTGACGTCGGACATCTCAGACATCTAGGAGTCGTCTCCCCTCGAAGGCGCGTCCGAGGGTCACCTCGTCCGCGTATTCCAGGTCGCCACCCACCGGGAGGCCGCTGGCCAGGCGGGTGACCTTCAGGCCCATGGGCTTGATCATGCGGGCGAGGTAGGTGGCGGTCGCCTCGCCCTCCAGGTTCGGGTCCGTGGCCAGGATCAGCTCCGTGACCGTCCCGTCGGCGAGCCGCGCGAGGAGCTCCCGGATCCGCAGGTCGTCCGGGCCCACTCCCTCGATGGGGCTGATCGCCCCGCCGAGGACGTGGTACCGGCCGCGGAACTCGCGGGTGCGCTCGATCGCCACGACGTCCTTCGGCTCCTCGACCACGCAGATCACCGAGAGGTCGCGGCGGGTGTCACGGCAGATGTTGCACAGCTCCTCCTGCGCGACGTTGCCGCAGGTCGCGCAGAAGCGGACCTTCGCCTTGACCTCGAGGAGCGCCTGCGCCAGCCGCCGTACGTCCGTCGGCTCCGCCTGGAGGATGTGGAAGGCGATCCGCTGGGCGCTCTTGGGACCCACGCCGGGCAGCCGCCCCAGCTCGTCGATGAGGTCCTGGACCACGCCTTCGTACAACGGACTGCCGTCCTTCCTGAGGTGCCTTACGGTACGTACGGTAGTTGGCCGCGGCCCCGGTTAGAAGGGCAGTCCGGGGATACCGCTGCCGCCGCCCAGGCCCTGGGCGAGCGGGCCGAGCTTCTGCTGCTGCAGCGTCTGCGCGTTCTCGTTGGCCGCGTGGACCGCCGCGACGATCAGGTCGGCGAGGGTCTCGGTGTCCTCCGGGTCCACCGCCTTCGGGTCGATCTTCAGCGCGCGGAGTTCTCCGGCGCCGGTGACCGTGGCCTTCACCAGACCGCCGCCGGCCTGGCCGTCGACCTCGGTCCGCGCCAGTTCCTCCTGCGCGTTCTGCAGGTCCTGCTGCATCTTCTGGGCCTGCTGCAGCAACTGCTGCATGTTCGGCTGGCCACCACCGGGGATCACGATCAGCTCCTTGTCCGCACAGTTCCGCACAGGGTCTTGCCGTCCGCCCCGAGCCTACGCGGTCCGCGCACGCACCGCCCCGGCACTCTTTCGGGTGAGTGGATTCCGAGTCCTATACCTGATCAAGACCCTCTTCCGGGCGGAAAAGAGGAGAAAGACGCCGCTTCGCCACCCATTGGGCGGTAGGAAGGATCCGGCGCATCGGCAACACGCGTCACGGTGTCAGGCGACGTTCGTTCGGGACCGGCGGGTTCGGGACCGGCAGGGTCCGGGACCGGCGGGTTCGGATCAGTAGGGAGTGCCGGGTGGGTCAGCCGGAGATGCAGCCCGAGGGTCCGCCTCAGGACGAGCGGGGCGAGGAGCCGGCCGGGCTGCGGCCGGGCGACCAGACCGGACGGCCCTTTCCCGTCGGGGACTGGGGGGAGCCCGCCGAGCGGCTGCACGAGCTGTACCGCTGGGCGGAGCGCGGCGCGCTGGAGACGGCGGCCTGGTACCTCGCCGACCGGGTCGGCAAGCGGCGGGCGGCCCGGGCGCTGCGGGCGGGCGCCGCGGCGGGCGCGGTCACCGGGGCCGCGCTGCCGCTGCTGGACCTGACCGGGTGGGCCGACGGGGCGGCCGTGTGGGGGTATCCGGCGCTGCTGCTGGCGGTGGCGTGCGTGGCCCTGGACCGGGTCTTCGGGTTCACCTCGGGCTGGATGCGGGACGTCGCGACCGCGCAGGCCGTGCAGCGGCGGCTGCAGGCGCTCCAGTTCGACTGGGCGTCGGAGAACGTACGGGAGGTGCTCGGTCCCGCGGACGGCACGGCGAGCGAGGCGGCCGAGCGGTGCCTGGGCGTGCTGCGCCGGTTCTCCGAGGACGTGGCGGAGCTGGTGCGCACGGAGACCGCCGGCTGGATGGTGGAGTTCCGCACGGGCCCGGCGCCGATGGGCATCCAGTCGGCGGTCCCGACCGGCGGACGGCACGAGCAGGTGAACGGCCACACACGTTTCCCGCTGCCGCCCGGCCCGGCAAGCGCCCGCCCCAACATGCCCCGCCAACGCCCACCCGAGCCCCGCTGAGCGGAGGTGCGCCGCCCGGTCGGCCAGCCGGCCGGCCGCAGGTCAGCCGGTCCCGCGGGCGCGCCGGCCCCTCGCGGGTGCGCCGGTGCGGGTGCGGGTGCGCAGACCGCCGCAGGTGCGCGGGCCCGCAGGGGAATCGGTCCCCGCAGGTACGCGCCGGCCCCGCGCGTGCGCCGACCCTGCGGCTGCGCCCGTCCCTCGCAGGCGCGCCGGCCCCCGCCGGTACTCAGCCCCCCGCAGGTGCGCCGACCTCGCAGGAATCGATCCCGCAGGTGAACCGGGCCCCACAAGTACGCCGGCCCCGCGCGGGCGCCGACCCTGCGGCTGCGCCCGTCCTTCGCGGGCGCGCCGGCCCCCGCTGGTACGCAGGTGCGTCGGCCCAGCAGGTGCACCGGGCCCCACAAGTACGCCGGCCCCGCGCGGGCGCCGACCCTGCGGCTGCGCCCCGTCCCCCGCAGGCGCGCCGGCCCCCGCCGGTACGCAGACCCCCACAGGTGCGCCGACCTCGCAGGAATCGATCCCGCAGGTGCACCGAGCCCCGCAGGTGAACCGGGCCCCACAAGTACGCCGGCCCCGCGCGGGCGCCGGACCCCGCGGGTGCGCCCCGTCCCCCGCAGGCGCGCCGGCCCCCGCCGGTACGCAGACCCCCACAGGTGCGCCGACCTCGCAGGAATCGGTCCCGCAGGTGCACCGAGCCCCGCAGGTACGTCAGCCCGAGCAGGTCGACCGGACGGGTGGCCGCGCGGGCGGCCCGGGCGGCCTGGTCGAACAGGTGAACCGGGTCCCGCAAGCACGGCGGCCCCGCGGGTGCGTCGGTTATTGCTTGGTGTAGGTCAGGGACTCGCCGTTGCTGGTGTTGACGCGGTCCAGGGTGCCGTCCGGGCGCAGTGTGATCTCGGTGGAGCCGCCGGGTGAGCAGGAGCCGGAGTCGCCGCCGGAGGTCACGGTGGACGGGCCGATCTCCAGCGGTCCGCCGTCGGCCGGCTTCTCGCTGAGCGTGGCCTGGAACACGCAGTGGTAGTCGCCGCTGCTGGTGGGCCCGTCGGCGGTCAGGGAGAGCACCGTGTCGCCGACCTCGCCCTGCTGGATGGTCAGCCGGCGGGTGTGCTCGCCGTCCGCGTTGGTGATCGTGGCGGTCCAGGTGCCCAGGTAGCCGACCGGGATCGCGCCGTCCGGCGAGGCTGAGGCGGAGTCGGAGGGGGACGGCGACGCGGTCGTCGGCGTCGGCGTGGTCGGGCCGGGTGTGGGGGACGCGCTGGTGGTGGGGGCCGGGGAGTGCTTGTCGTCGGCCCGGTCGTCGCCGCCGCCGTTCATGAGGGCGTAGACCGTGCCGCCGGCGCCGAGCGCGACCACCAGGGCGATCGCGATCAGGGCCGCGGTGGAGCGGCCGTTCCGGCGCGGGGGCTCCGGCGGGGTGCCCGCGCCGGAGCCCGACGACGGGCCGTACGGCGGGGTGGGGCCGTAGGGCGGAGTGGGCCCGTACGGCGGGGTGGAGCCGAGCGCGCCGTAGGCGCCCGGGGACTGCTGGGGGTACCCGTAGGCGCCGGGCTGCTGCTGGGGGTGGCCGTAGGCGCCCGGCTGCTGGGGGTAGCCGTAGCCGTGGGACTGGGGGTGCTGCTGGGGCGCGCCGTATGCCGGGTGCGCGGGCGCGGGCGGGAGCGCCTGGCCGGCGGCCATCGTCGGGAGGTGGTTCAGCGGCGCGCCGTCGCCCGGCCGCCCCGGCGGCGGCGGAACCGCGAACGGCGCCGCCTGAGACGCCTGCTGAGGCGCCTGCTGCGGTTGCGGCTGCTGCGGCTGAGGCGCCTGCGCCGGCTCGGCGTCCGCGCCGATGCCGGCAGCCTCCCCCATGCCGCCGTCTTCACCGGCGGCGGGCGCGTGCCCGGGGGCGGCGGCCTCGGGCTTGCGGAGAGATGTCTCCGACGTCCGCTGCGGATCCTCCGTGTCCAGCAACTGCACCGCGTGCCGCCCGAGTTGGGCCACCAGCGCGCCCGGCAGCCACGGGTCCCGCGACCGCCCGTCCGCGACGGTGTCGTCGGCCCCGGTGCGGCTGAGGATCTGCTCCAGCGTGGGACGGGCCGCGGGGTCCTTCTTCAGGCAGTCCCGCACCAGGTCGGCGATCCCCTCGGGCATGCCCTCCAGGTCCGGCTCCTCCTCGGCGATGCGGAACATCAGGGCGTGCACCCCGCTGTTGGCGCTGCCGAAGGGGAGGTGGCCGGTGGCGGCGTAGGCCAGCACGGAGCCGAGACAGAAGACGTCGCAGGCCGGGGTGATCCGGTCGCCGCGCACCTGCTCGGGCGCCATGAAGCCGGGCGAGCCGACGAGCGCGCCGGTGCGGGTGAGCCCGCCGTCGGTCACCGTCTCCATGGCCCGCGCGATGCCGAAGTCGATGACGCGGGGACCGTCGATGGTCACCAGCACGTTGGACGGCTTCAGGTCGCGGTGGATGATCCCGGCGGCGTGGATGTCCTGCAGCGCGTGCGCGAGCCCGGCGGCGAGGATGCGCACCGAACGCTCGGGCAGCGCCCCGTGGTCGTGCCCGACGACCTGCTGGAGGCTCGGTCCGGCGACGTACCCGGTGGCGACCCACGGCACCGGCGCCTCGGTGTCGGCGTCCAGCACCGGCGCCGTCCAGTGGCCGCCGACCTGCCGCGCGGCCTGCACCTCCTGCCGGAACCGGGCCCGGAACTCCTCCTGCGCGGCCAGTTCCTCGCGCACCAGTTTCACGGCGACGGTACGCCCGCGGTCCGACCGCGCCAGATAGACGTACCCCATGCCGCCGGCGCCGAGCCGCGCCAGCAGCCGGTACGCGCCTATCCGCTGCGGATCCCCCGCCTGCAGCTTCTCCATCGCAGGCCCTCCCCCGTGCCGCCCCTGTTGCAACGGTCCCCCACGATAGTGGGGCCGTCCCGGCGGCGGGCAGGGCGGTCTCTACGGTTCCGTAACAGCAGTGCCGAGCCGGTCGAGCACCTCGGACAGCCGTTCCAGCGCCCGTACCGCGTCGGCGAGTTCGGCCTCGCCGAAGGCCTCCGCCAGCCGGTCGGCGAAGGCCGCGTGGCCGGGACCGATCCGCCCGACCGCGGCCCGCCCCGCCTCGGTGGGCGCGAGGAGCTTGGCGCGGCGGTGGGCGGGGTTGGGCCGGTACTCGGCGAGCCCTCGCTCGACGAGCAGGTCGGCGACGCGCTGGACGCTCTGCCGGGTGATGCCCATCGCGCGGGCGATCCCGGAGACCGGCAGCGGCTCGGCGAGGACCGCGCCGAGCACCTGCCACCAGGCGGCGGTGAGCCCGGCCGGCCGCGCCAGTTCCTCGGCGACGGCGAGGAACTGGCCGTTGAGCCGGAAGATCCCGAGGGCGCCGCGGCTGAACAGTTCCTGGCGCTCCCGGCTCACGCGGAACCGGCCCGCTGCAGCACGGCGTACGCCTCCGCGTCGGAGTCGTGGTGGAGCCGGTACCAGGCGTCCAGGACCTCGCCCTCGTACACCCCGAGCAGCCGGAGGATCTCCCGGGCGAAGGCGACCGGCTCGGTGGGCCCGGCGGTGACGAGGCCGCCGTCGGTGACGGCGTCGGCGTCGACGTACCGCCCGCTGCCCCGGTAGCCGGTGGCGGCGAGGTAGAAGGACACCGCGCCGGTGTGCCGCCGCTCGTCGAGCAGCCCCTCGCGGGCGAGCCCGGCGGTGGCCCCGCAGATCGCGGCGACGGGCACCCCCGCGTCGAGGAACTCGCGCGCCTTGCGGGCGAAGGGCGCGAGCCGGTCGCCCGCGTCCCACAGATCGGCGCCCGGCAGGATCAGCAGCGAGCTGCCCGACGGCCGTACGTCGTCCAGGACCAGGTCGGGGCGGACGGCCAGCCCCCCGATGCTGCGCACGGTGTCCGCCGAGGCCCCGACCGTCCGCACCGCGTACCCGGCCCGGGCGAGATACGCGGTCGCGTACCCGGTCTCCCAGTCGGCGAGGGTGTCGTAGACGGCGAGGTGTACGGGGTGACGGTTCACGGGTCCTCCTCGACACGGGTCCGAATATGACAACATGCTGTCATTTACGCAGCATACTGTCAAAGAGGAACAGGGGTCTGGAGTCGGGCCGGGGAGCGGCGCCCGCCCGCCCGCGTCGCCAGGCTGTCGCGCCGCCCCGTCGACAGACTGTCGCGCCGCCCCGCCGACCCCGGGACAGAACGCCGATGTCGCCTCCCCCTCCCGGGCGCCTACGCTCGCCGCCATGACCCCTCAGCCAAACCCCGAGGCCGGCGCGGCCGTGAAGGCCGCGGACCGTGCGCACGTGTTCCACTCCTGGTCCGCGCAGGAACTCATCGACCCGCTCGCCGTCGCCGGCGCCGAGGGCTCGTACTTCTGGGACTACGACGGCAAGCGATACCTGGACTTCACCAGCGGACTCGTCTACACGAACATCGGCTACCAGCACCCGAAGGTCGTCGCCGCGATCCAGGAGCAGGCCGCGCGGATGACGACGTTCGCGCCCGCCTTCGCGGTCGAGTCCCGCTCCGAGGCGGCCCGGCTGATCGCCGAGCGGACGCCCGGCGACCTGGACAAGATCTTCTTCACCAACGGCGGCGCCGACGCCGTCGAGCACGCGGTACGCATGGCGCGGCTGCACACCGGGCGGGCCAAGGTGCTGTCGGCGTACCGCTCGTACCACGGCGGCACCCAGCAGGCCGTCAACATCACCGGTGACCCCCGGCGCTGGGCCTCCGACAGCGCCACCGCCGGAGTCGTGCACTTCTGGGCGCCCTACCTGTACCGCTCCCGCTTCTACGCGGAGACCGAGGAGCAGGAGTGCGCGCGGGCGCTCGAGCACCTGGAGACGACCATCGCCTTCGAGGGGCCCGGCACCATCGCCGCGATCATCCTGGAGACCATCCCCGGCACGGCCGGGATCATGGTGCCGCCGCCCGGGTACCTGGCCGGGGTGCGCGAGCTGTGCGACAAGTACGGGATCGTGTTCGTCCTGGACGAGGTCATGGCCGGCTTCGGGCGGACCGGCGAGTGGTTCGCGGCCGACCTGTTCGGTGTCGTCCCGGACCTGATGACCTTCGCCAAGGGCGTCAACAGCGGTTACGTGCCGCTGGGCGGCGTCGCCATCTCCGGCGCGATAGCGGAGACCTTCGGCAAGCGGGCCTACCCGGGCGGCCTGACCTACTCCGGTCACCCGCTGGCCTGCGCGGCCGCCGTCGCGACGATCAACGCCATGGCGGAGGAGGGCGTCGTGGAGAACGCCCGGAACCTGGGCGCGTCCCTCGTCGGCCCGGCCCTGCGCGAGCTGGCCGAGCGGCACCCCAGCGTCGGCGAGGTCCGCGGCACCGGCATGTTCTGGGCGGTCGAACTGGTGAAGAACCGGGAGACGCGCGAGCCGCTGGTGCCGTACAACGCGGCCGGCGAGGCGAACGCCCCGATGGCCGCCTTCGCCGCCGCCGCGAAGAAGCACGGCATCTGGCCCTTCGTGAACATGAACCGCACCCACGTCGTGCCGCCGCTGAACACGAGCGAGGCCGAGCTGAAGGAGGGGCTGGCGGCACTGGACGCCGCGCTGACCGTGGCGGACGAGTACACGGTCTGACGGCCTGCTCCGGCTTTCCGCCGCCGGCCGCCCACAGTCGGGCGTCCGCCGCAACCCGGGGAATCCGAACGCGTAAGGTGGCGTGCTCGTAAAGGTATACGAGCACGTGCGCGAGCACGCCACCCGACCGCGACGAGGAGACGCCCGACCCATGCCCCCCAGCAGCGGAAGCGGCGCCGTCACCCGGAGCACCCTGCGGCAGCAGATCGCCGACGCGCTCCGCGACGAGGTGCTGGCGGGGCGGCTCCAGCCGGGGCAGGAGTTCACCGTCAAGGAGATCGCCGAGCAGTACGGGGTCTCCGCGACCCCCGTCCGCGAGGCCCTGGTCGACCTGGCCGCGCAGGGACTCCTCGACGCCGACCAGCACCGCGGATTCCACGTCCACGAGTACTCCGTGACGGACTACCGCGGCATCGTCGAGGCCCGCTCCCTGGTCACCGAGGGCATGTTCGACGCCATCGAGCGCGGCCACGAACGTTTCCGGCGCACCGACGCCCCGCGTGCCGCGGCCGCCCTCGCGGGCGTGCGGCGCCGCGCCGAGGAGGCCCGGCGGGCCGCGCTGGCCGGCGACCTGACCGTACTGATCGGCTACGACCTGCGGTTCTGGCGCGAACTGGGCGCCCTCTTCGGCAACCCCTACCTCTCCGACTTCCTGCACCGGCTGCGCGTGCAGTCCTGGGTGTGCGCGGTGCAGCACCTGCGCCGGCTGGCCGACCTGCGCGGTGTGCTGTGGTACCGCCACACCGATCTGGTCGACTCCCTGGCGCAGCGCGACACCGCGACCGCCCGCGGCATCGTCCAGGCGTACGACGCCCACACGCTGGCCCTCATCGAGCGGCTGGCCGCCCGGTGAGCGGGCCGGCCGAGGTCGTCGACCTCTCCGTGGTCATTCCCGCCTACAACGAGGAGCGGCGGCTCGGGCCGACGCTCGACGCCGTCACCCGCTACCTGAGCGAGAACGAGGGCCGCTGGGGCACCTGGGAGGTCGTCGTCGCCGACGACGGCTCCAGCGACGGGACCCGGGACCTGGTCACCGCGCGCGAGGACCCCCGCGTCCGGCTGGTCGCAGGCCCCCGCAACCGCGGCAAGGGCAGCGCCCTGCGCCTGGGCGTCGCCGCCTCCACCGGGCGCCGTGTGCTGGTCACGGACGCCGATCTGGCGGCGCCGATCGAGGAGCTGGAGAAGCTCGACAAGGCGCTGAGCGAGGGCAACGCGGCCGCGATCGGCTCCCGTTCGGTGCCCGGCGCGACCATAGAGGACCGCCAGCACCGGCTGCGTGAACTGCTCGGCCGCGCCGGCAACGTACTGATACGCCGCACAGCCGTGCCCGGCATACGGGACACCCAGTGCGGCTTCAAGCTGTTCGAGGGCGACCGGGCCCGCGAGGCGTTCGCCGCCTCCCGGCTCAACGGCTGGGGCATCGACGTGGAGGTGCTGCGCCACCTGCACCGCGCCGACCGGCAGATCGCCGAGGTCCCCGTCCGCTGGTCCCACCAGCCCGGCTCGAAGGTGCGCTCCCTCGACTACCTCCACGTCCTCGCCGAACTGACCCTGCTGCGCGCCCGCGCCGTGCGCCCGGCCGACGTGCTGGCCGTGACCCTGTTCCTGCTGATGTCGGCGGCCCTGTACTCGGGCCGGCTGACCGACCCGGGCCACCGCTACCTCCCCGACTCCCTCCAGGACCAGAACCAGTGGGAGTGGTTCTTCGCGGTCACCGCCGACAACGTCGCCCATCTGCGCAACCCGCTCTTCACCGACCTCCAGGGCTTCCCCGACGGCGTGAACCTCATGGCCAACACGGTCATGCTGGGCCTGTCCGTGCCGTTCGCCCCGCTGACCCTGCTCGCCGGGCCGGCGATCTCGCTGAGCGTCGCCATGGCGCTGGGCCTGGCCGCCACGGCCGCCGCCTGGTACTGGCTGATCGTGAAACGGGTCGTACGACGCCGCGCCGCGGCCTTCACCGGCGCGGCCCTCGCCGCGTTCGCGCCGCCCATGGTCAGCCACGCCAACGCGCACCCCAACTTCGTGATCCTGTTCATGATCCCGCTGATCGTCGACCGCGCCCTGCGCCTGTGCGCGGGCACCCGGGTGGTGCGGGACGGCATCGTGCTCGGGCTGATGGCGGCCTACCAGGTCTTCCTCGGCGAGGAGCCGCTGCTGCTCGCGTCGATCGGCATGGTCCTGTTCGCGGGCGCCTACGGGGTCGCGCGGCGGGATGTCGTACGGGCCGCCCGGCGACCGCTGCTGAAGGGCCTGGGGATCGGCGCGGCGGTCTGCCTGCCGCTGGTCGCCCTCCCCCTGGCCTGGCAGTTCGCCGGCCCGCAGAGCTACCAGAGCGTGCTGCACGGCGACAACGCGGGCAACAGCCCCCTCGCCCTGCTGTCGTTCGCCGAGCGTTCCCTGATGTGGGGCGACGCGGCCCGCGCGAACGCCCTCTCGCTCAACCCGACCGAGCAGAACGCCTTCTACGGCTGGCCGCTGGTCGCCGTCGCCCTCGCGATCGTCGTACGGCTGTGGGAGCAGGCGCTGGTCAAGGCGCTGGCGTTCACGGCGGTGGCCGCCGCGGTGCTCTCCCTCGGCCCCAAGTTCCGCATCCCGATGACGGACCAGGTCTACCCCGGCCCCTGGGCACTGCTCGCCCACAAGCCGCTCTTCGAGTCGGTCATCGAGGGCCGGGTCGCGATGATCTGCGCGCCGGTGCTCGGCATGCTGCTCGCGCTCGCGGTGGACAGGCTGGCGGCCACCCGCACCCCGGGCACCCAGTACATCGGCCTGCTCGGCGTCTGCCTCGCCCTGCTGCCGCTGATCCCGGCCCCGCTGAAGGCGGTCGACCGGGCCGAGACCCCGGCCTTCTTCACCGACGGGGCGTGGAAGCGCTACGTCCGCGACGGCGAGTCGCTGGTCACCGTGCCGCTTCCGGACCCCGGCAACGCGGAGGCGCTGCACTGGCAGACCGAGGCCGGCCTCGGTTTCCGGCTGCCCGGCGGCTACTTCAACGGCCCCTACGGCGAGGACCGCATCGGCATCTACGGGGCGGTGCCGCGCTACACCTCGAACATGCTGCGCGAGGTCCGCTACACGGGCGTGGTCCCGGCCATCGGCGAGAACTGGCGGGCGCAGGCCCGCCGGGACTTCGCCTTCTGGAAGGCGGGCGTAGTCGTCGTCGCCCCGCAGCCACACGACGACGCCCTCCGCAAGGCCGTCACCGAACTCGTGGGCCGGGAAGGGAAGTGGGTCGACGGCGTGTGGGTATGGGACCTGCACGACGCGCATCCGCGCGAGGCGAGCTGACGCGAACGGAGGGGGCTCGCCCCGGGCCGCACCGACTACCCTGCCATGACCACCCTGCTGCTGTCTGAGCTTGCTGTCCGAGCTTGTTGTCTGAGGAGCCCTCTTTGGCCTGTGACCTGTGGCTGGTACCGCTCGTCGACGTGTTGTGCCACACGCCCGACAACCCGTTCGCCGAGGAACTCGCGCAATACAACAAGGCGCTCGCCGAGGCCGGGCTGCCGCCGGTGCCGGTCTACCAGTACATGCCGGGGCTGTCCGGCGAGGTCGCCCCGGTGGCCGGCTTCGACTACGACGCGCTGCACTTCCTGCGCCGCGTCTACCTCCTCCAACTGTGCGGGCTCCCGCTGACGCCGGTCGACGCCCTGGGCGGCGACTACGAGCAGCTGCTGGAGATGTTCGAGTCGACGGCGCAGCAGTCGCACCTGGTGTGGCACTACGACCACGCGGGCGCGTACGTCCCCGTCGACTTCCCCGCCCCGCTGTCCAACGACGACCTGCTGGCGAACGGCGGCCCGCTGGGCTCCTCCCAGGCGCTGCTGCGGGAGCTGGAGTTCGTGGCCCCGTCGATCGGCATCGACCCGGCCAACCCGCCGGCCGCCCCGGCGCCCCCGTCGGCCCCCACGGAGCTGGAGGAACCGGCCGTCCCCGCCCCGTACGACCCCAGCCCCTTCGCCCGCGAACGCCACGTCTGGCTGGGCCTGCACGCGGCGGCGACCCGATCCCTGGCCCAGGGCTCGATGATCGTCTTCAGCTGAGCGGGTCGTCCGCCGCCGGCCGGAGGGAAGGGCACCCGCGCGGGCGGGTGCCCTTCCGACTCACCGCCCGCGCGGCAACTTGATCGTGCGGACGAGTGGCATGTCCGCGTACAGGCCGGGGTCCGCGGTCAAGACGTGCCGTCCGTCCGGCCAGTCCACGGTCGGCCTGGACAGGTGGACCGCGTGGCCGAGCCGCCATTCCACCCCGTCACGCAGCAGCGCCCCCACGGTCGAGGCACCCGCGAAGTCCAGCTCGACGATCTCGACGGCCGGAAGAGCACCGACGTGCTCGGCGAGCCCCTTGCGCATGCCGTCGGCAGCGGCCAGGCAGAGCGCGGGCACGTAGACGTGCCGGGTGGCTCCGTGCTCGGTGTTCGCGACGAACTGCGAGGCGAGCGGGTTCCCCGACCCCAGCGCCAGCAGGGCGGACTCGTCGAAGACGACGCCGGTCGACCCTGCCCTCATGCCGCTCACAGGCTGTCCACCGGCCGGCCAGCCTCAAGGTCCTGCCAGACCTTCTCCACCCTGTCGTGGTCCTCGTCCGTGAGCGTCACACCGAAGTGCGTCTCGCAGTACGCCTTCGTCTCCTCGTACCGCTTGCGCAGTTCCTCCTGCGTGGGAGTGGCGCCCGCCAGCTCGGCGATCAGGTCGCGCATGGTCATCCCCCGCTCGCGGGCAAGCACCATGAGGCGGTCACGGACAGCGGGATCGACCTTGACGGTGGTGTCAGCCATGACGCAAGTATACCGCCGGTATACCGTTTCGGGCCTCTCAAGTACTGCGGTCATCACATTCCTCTCTGTCGGGTCAACCCGGCCACACGGGTGTGCGGCCGGGAGCTTGTGCGCCTACGCGGGCGCCGGCTGCCCCCGCAGCAGGGCGCGGGCCAGCGCGCCGCCACGCCGCGCGGCCTCCCGGTAGGCGGACGGACCGGGCCTGCGGAACTCGGCCGCCACGACCTCGACGGCCGTTACCGGCACCGCCGTCGGCCCGGCCGGGCGCTTGCGGCGCAGCCGGTTCTCCACGATCGCGGCGGCCGAGTACACCCGGGACGGCAGACCGTCCACCAACGCGGCCCGCACCTGCGCGCTGCTCGCCCCCGCGTCCCACCACTCCTCCACCAGCGGCGCAAGCCGCAGCGCGTCGGCGGCGCCGAGGGTGAGCCGAGGCTCGGCCCGCCCGAGCGAGCCGAGCAACTTCGCCGCGAGCGCCGTGCGTTCACCGATCGCGGCCTGCTCGGCCGCGTCGTCCGCCTCGGCCACGGGCGGCGGAGGCGGGGAGGGAGGTTCTTGTTCCCCGGTCTTTTCTCCCGAAGGGAGCGGGCCCGAGGGCTCGCCGTCCGCCACGCCGGAGGCCAGGTCTTGGACTTCTTCCTCTTCACCCGCGGGTGGCTCGTCCTCGTACGGGGTGTCGAACACCTCGTAGACGGTGAAGAGTTGGCCGTTCTCCCGGCTCTTCCGCACCACCCGCCGCAGATACCGGGATTCCTCCAGTTCATGCAGCGCGGCGGCGATCCGCGCCCGGCCTTCCTTGCGCTGCTCGGCGAGCGTGCGGATGGTGACCCGGGCCTCGTTCGGGAGGCTCAATAGGTACGTCAGTACGCCGACCGCGCACCAGGAGATGCTGCGATCACGCAGGAGAGCGTTGGAGAAGACGGAAAAGGCGCGCGTGGGCGTCGTACGATGAATGCGCATCGGGAGGTTCAGCTCCTGGTGTCGAGCCCCCGGGTGTTGGCGCACCGCGGGGGCGTTTCTTTGCTGCCGTGACTCTATGGGCACGCAGAGCGACGAGCGCAAGCCGGAACGGGCTTTTACCAGGCGGAACTTCCCGTCTTTCACTCCGGCGAGTGAAGCGCGGAGCGCAGGAGCAGGGTGTGGACGAGCCGGTCGCATCCGGTGGGCTGATAACGCCAACTCAGCGGCCAGGTATCCCCATCCAGCGCGGGAACCGGGATGTACGAGACGTGGTGCGGACCCGCGGTCAGCCGCGTGACGCCGTCCGGCCAGGCGCGGTGGGAGGTACTGCCGACCGGCACGAGGAAGTAGACCGCCCGGCGCCCGTTCGCCTCCTCCACCACGGGCCCGGGATCACCGCAGGTCATCCGCGCGAGCCGGTCCGCCAGGGCGCGGCCTTCGTCGCCGTCGACCCGTACCGCGTCGAACTGAACTCCAGCTCTGCGGAGTTGGATACCCCTCGCCGGAATCCATGCACTTTCCGTGTTCATAGGGAGAGTTTCGGCAGGCGCGGCTACTTTCTTCATGACTCTGAGTCGCCGGTCAACCACGGTTGGATACCGGCGGCAGCGGGTCATGACCGGTTGAGTTCGGTTGAATCCGGGGGTGACCGCGATGGCGCGGGCCGAGAACAAGACGGAGGCGGGCGGCACGGCACATCTCGTCGCCGCCCTGGCAAAGGCGTTGCGAGAGCAACAGGACCTTTCCCAGGAGCAGTTGGGCAGGCTGATCGGCTACACGGCGTCGGCGGTGAGCGCGATGGAGACGTGCGCACAGCCCGCGAGCGACCAGATGCTGGCGAAGCTGGAGGAGGCGATCGGTGGCGGGCTGGGGGTGTTCGAGAAGGCGCGTACCTTGATGCGGCTGGACAAATATCCGGCGCAGTTCAAGGACTACGTGTTGCTGGAGCAGCGCGCGCTGACGCTCTCGACGTACGTGACCTTCGTGGTCCACGGGCTGTTCCAGACCGAGGACTACGCCCGCGCCCTGATCGGCGGCGGCTATCCGCCCCTCAAGGACCAGCGCGTCGAGGAGCTGGTGGAAGGGCGGATGGCGCGGCGGGCCCTGTTCGACCGAGAGCCCACGGCCCTGATCGAGTTGGTCGTCGAAGAGTCCGCGTTGCGCCGTCCGATCGGCAGCCGAGCTGTCATGCACGGGCAGTTGCTGCACCTCGCCGAGTGCGCCAAGCGCCGCAACGTCACTCTCCAGGTGCTGCCGATGGACTGCGGGCTGGACGGTGAACACTTCGGCTGCCGGAGCGACATGACCCTGGTGGATACTCCACGACACGAGCACCTCGTCTACCTGGAGCCCCAGGACGAGAGCCTCCTCGTGAGCGATCCCGCAAAGGTGACGACATACTCCCAGCGCTATGCGAAGATCCGCTCACAGGCCTTGGGCCCTCGTGAATCGCTGGGCCTCATCGAGCGGTTGGCAGGAGAAATCCAGTGACCAGCACCCTCCGGTGGTTCAAGTCCAGTCACAGCAGCGACAGCGGCGGAGAGTGCGTCGAGATAGCCGTCTGCCCCCGTGCCGTCCACGTCCGTGACTCCAAGAACGCCGACGGCCCACACCTCACCGTTTCCGGTGAGGCCTGGGCCGCCTTCCTCCACCGTCCGCTCACCCGGCGTTGACCCGGTTGCCGACTGTGGAGGGTCGCCCGAAGTCAGGGGGTGTACCAGGCCGCCCCCACACTCTTCGGGATGACCCGCGAGCTCAGTCGAAGGGCGTGACCGAGGCCCGCAGGCCGAGCCACTGATCGGCGTCCCAGGCCCGGAACCGCTCCACTTCGGTGAACCCCAGCTTCGCGGCGAGGCGCATCGAGGCGGCGTTGGCCGTTTGAGTGGCGAGCACCACCGGCTCACCGGGAAAGACACCTCCGAGCCAGTCAAGTGCCGCCGCGCACGCCTCGGTGGCATATCCGAACCCCCACGCCCGTGGCAGAAACAGGTAGCCGAGGTCGACCATCCCCACGGCAGCAGGGCGACGGTGCTCCGTGGCTCTCCTGAGCAGGAGCTGGCCGATCATCGCCCCGTCCAGATCGACGACGAAGCTCCCGGGCCATTGCTCCGGCACTTCGGGCAACTCGCGCTCGAGCTCGGCGCGAGGGCGTGGTCCGCCCAGGTAGGTGTGCACATCTGGCGACGCCAACAACTCGACGAATGTCTCACGGTCCCGGGCCTCGGGCTCACGCAGCACGAGCCTCTCGGTCTTGATCGGCGCAGGCGGCCACGCAACGGGCCCGAGATCATTCATGCCGGCCAGCCAATCAGCAGGCTCAGCAGCGATCAAGACTCGCGAACCCTCCACCATCAGCACCGCGCCGGCCCGCGAGACAGCACCAGCCCCACCGCCCCGGACGCGGACGCGGACGGGCGGACAGAACCCAAAGGTGGCGTGGTCACAGCGCGATGCGAACGGTCTTGACCTGGGTGTAGGTGTCGAGTCCTTCCAGGCCGCCTTCGCGGCCCAGGCCGGACTGCTTGTAACCGCCGAAGGGGAGGTTGCCGGTGCTCATCTCGGCCCAGGTGTTGATCCAGACGGTGCCGGCCTCGATGGCTGCGGCCATGCGGTGTGCGGTGGTGAGGTCGGTGGTCCACACGGAGGCGGCCAGTCCGTAGTCGGTGTCGTTGGCCTGGGCGATGGCGTCGTCGATGTCGGTGAAGGTGGTGATCACACCGACGGGGCCGAAGATCTCCTCGCGGACGACGCGCATGTCGGGGCGGACGTCGTCGAGGAGGGTGGGGGCGAAGAAGTATCCGTGGTCACCGAAGCGCCCGCCGCCGGTCACCACGTTCGCACCCTCCTCGCGGGCGACGTCGAGGTAGGAGCTGACGCGGTCGAACTGCGCCTTGGTGGAGAGCGGTCCGACCAGCGTGCCCTGGGTCAGCGGGTCGCCCGGGGTGAATGCCTCCATCGTCTTCAGCAGCTTCTCGACGAACTCCTCGCGGATGCCCTCCTCGACGAACACCCGTGATCCGGCGACGCAGGCCTGGCCCGCGTTGCCCAGGAAGCCGGCTGCCACGCCGCGGACCGCGACGTCGAGGTCGGCGTCGGCGAAGACGATGGACGGCGACTTGCCGCCGAGTTCGAGGGTGACGCGCTTGAGCGTGTCGGTGGCCTGGCGCTGGACCAGCTTGCCGGTCGCGGTCGACCCGGTGAAGGCGATCTTCGCGACACCGGGGTGCGCGACCAGCGCCTGGCCCGCCTCGGCGCCCAGGCCGGTGACGACGTTCACGACACCGGCCGGCAGGTCGGTGCCGGCCAGCAGCTCGGCCAGGCGCAGCGTGCTCAGCGAGGCGGTCTCGGCCGGCTTGAGCACGACGGTGTTACCGGCGGCCAGGGCCGGGGCGAGCTTGCCGGGCAGTTGGCCCATCGGACCGTTCCAGCCCCAGATGATGCCGACGACACCGAGGGGCTCCTTGCGGGTGTAGGCCATGCGGTCCTTGCCTGCGGGAACACTCACGCCGGACAGCTTGGTGGGCCAGCCCGCGTAGTAGCGGAAGACCTCACTCGCCTCGGCCAGCATGTGTGCGGTCAGCATGCGGGGTGCGCCCATGTTGGCCGAGTCGATGGTGGCCAGTTCGTCGGCGTGCTCCTCGATGACGTCGGCGATCTGGTTCAGGATCCGGCCGCGCCGGTCGGGGCTCATATCCGCCCAGGCGGGATCGATGAACGCCGCGCGCGCGGCCCTGACCGCGGCGTCAATGTCGGCTGCCTCGCCGCGCCCCACACTGGCCAGCGCCTCCTCGGTGGCCGGGTCGGTGTTCGGCAGCGTTCGTCCGGAGACTGCGGCGACCTGTCGGCCTCCGATCCACATCATCCGCTCCCCGGCCCGTACGAACGCGGGGATGTCACGGCTGGCGGTGTCGGCGACGCGCGGGACGCTCACAGTTGCGGCCATGGTTGTTCCTCTCCTGGTGTCCTGATCAGCAGATCCACCTAAACGGATTGCCTGTCCATTTAACGTAACGGACAGGCTGTCCGTTTACAAGAGGAAGTGAGAAGGGTGTCCGGTACGCTGAGGTTCTGGACGCCGAAGGAAGGAAGCATCCGCCGTGAGCGCTGAGCCCGCACCTGCCCGACGTGCCGACGCGGAGCGCAACCGGTCGAAGATCATCGCGGTCGCCCGCGAGGCCTTCGCCGAACCCGGTGCCGCACCGTCGATGGCCGAGATCGCCCGACGTGCCGGCGTCGGCATGGCCACGCTCTACCGCAACTTCCCCGGCAGACTCGAACTGGTCGAGGAACTCTTCCGTCACACCGTCGACGACATGTGCCGAGCCGCCGAATCCGTCAGCGGCGACACGCCTGGCGAGGCCTTCTTCGCCTGGCTCATCCGCTTCCACGCCATCGGCACCCGCAAAGGCCCTCTCGCCTCCGTCCTCCTCGCCGAGTCCGCCAACGGCACCCCCATCCTCCGCGCCAGCCGCTCCCGCACGATCGCGGCCGGCGAACCCCTTTTCCGCGCCGCGCAACGCAGCGGAGAAGTACGCGACGACGTCTCGCTCGGACAGATCCTCGACGGCCTCGTCGCACTCGCCGGCATCGACAACGACCCGGACTTCCCCGGCGCCCTGATCCGCATCCTGCTCGACGGCCTGCGCCCGAACGCAGCCACGTCATGAGCGGAGCGCCGACCGCGCGGTGAAGGCAGCGGCGTCCCCACGGCCACAAGAAGGAGCGGGTAGTCGGCGTTCGTCTCCCCGTAAAGACCCGCGCCAACGCGGACGGCCCACACCTCACCGTCTCCGGTGAGGCCTGGGCCGCCTTCCTCCACCGTCCGCTCAGCCGGCGTTGACCTTGACGTAGTCGCCGGTGGACGTCTTCGCGCCGGTGGTGGCCGTGCCCGCGAACTGGTAGCGGAAGTAGCCGCTCTTGGTGGCCTTGACCGTGGTGGACAGGGCGCCGCCGGTGCCGGACGTCACCGTCTTGACGGTCGTGTACGTGGTGCTGCCGGCCGGGCGGAACTGCAGCTTCACCGACTGGCCCTGGTAGCCCGTGTACGTGCCCGTGGGCCAGCTGGCGCGGGTCAGCTTGCCCTTGACGGTGAGGGTCTTGCCCTTGACCACGGGCTCCGGTGCCGCGTCGGCGGTGAGCTTCGCGGCGCGCTTGATCTGGAGGGTGCCGAGGTTGCCCCAGATGTCGTAGCCGTAGCCGTAGCTGACGTGGCCGTCGGAGTCGTCGCTGTCCTCGTTGACGTGGCTGTAGAAGCCGCCCGCTTTCCAGGTGGTGGCGTCGGCGGGCGCGTGAAGGCTGTCCCAGGGGTCGACGGTGATCGTCTCCGTGCACGCCTCGCTCACCGTGGTGTCCGTCGTGGCAGTGGTGGTGCAGGTCGGCGCGGCGTCGGGGTCGATGCTGTTCGCCATGTCGCTGAGCTTGCCGCGGTAGAGCAGCACGCCGACGAAGGTCGTCTTGTAGTCGATCACCAGGTCGGACGGCCGGGTCAGCGTGTACGTCACCGGCACCTTCACCGTGGCGGTCGTACCGACCACGATCCCCTTGCCCAGGTTCACCGTGACGTCGGAGAAGACCAGGTCCGGGCTGGTGGTGGCGGCCGAGGCGAGAGGCGCGGCAAGGCCGGTCAGAGCCAGGGCGCCGGACAGGGCTGCGCCTATGGCGAGCTTTCGCATGTGTTCCCCACCTTTGGCAGCGAGCCCCTGGGCGAGTGCGCTCCAGAACAAGGGTCCGCTGGTGAGGGTGAGCCTAGAGGGTGGGGGACGGTGAGGGGTACGTGATCTTGCTATGAAAGGCATCGATCCCGGCTTGCCCGGTGCCGAGCAGGGTGCTGGTCTGATCAGCGCCCCTCCACAGCCGGTTGCCGGCTGTGGAGGGGCGCCCGTGTCAGGGGGATTCGGAACTGGCGGGTGATGCAAGTGACTTGAGGTGGTCGCGCCAGGCGGCCGACACGCTCGGCGGGATTCTTGTGGTCAGTCCGCCGTGCTTGGTGAAGGCGAGTCCGCGGGTGTAGGCGCCGCCGCCGCAGCCGTCGGACTGGTGCTCGAGCCGCACATCGGAGGAGGCGTCGATTTCGGGGCTGCTGCTTCCCTTCGGGGTGACCCGGAAGCGGACTGTGCCGGTGGCGGGGTCGACGTCGTCGGGCAGGGGGAGCCTTACATGCGTGATGTCTTCCTGTTGGAGCCGGCCCTTCACGCACTTGTTCCGTGCGCACAATTCGTAGGAGGCACCATCGAGGTCGGTGTAGCCCTCCTGGAGGAACATCACCCCTACGCCGGACTTGACGACCACGCCGGCGCACGGCTTGGAGTCGGCGCACGCCGATGCGGTCGAGATCACTGCAACAACGGCTGCCCAGACACTCAGCCTCATGGTGTAGCTCACCACTTCTTGACCCCTCCTGGGAGTGCCTTCTCCGCCAGTGCGATGTCCGTGAAGTACACGGTGCATTTGCCGTCCCACGCGTCGCTGCACTCGCCGTCGTCGGTCCTCGTGGCGCAGCCTGCGCCGGAGATGATCCCCTTGGCATTGACGTGGCCGTTGGACTTCACGGTGTAGACGGGCCCGCCGGAGTCACCCTTGATCACGCAGGAACCGGAGTTCTTTTGGCCCTCGGTCATGTTGTGGACGATCTCGTTGCCATACTTGACCCGTATCTTGCCTGCTGTGACCTTCCATCCGCACACCTCGCTGGAGCGGGCTCCGCCGGTGCAGAACTTTTGGCCCTTCTTCGAGCGTGTGGTGAACCGATTGTCGACGCGGCGCAGCACGCTGTCCTTCTTGTAGATACGGGCGGATACGGTGTACGTGTTCTCGCGGACCTCGATCAGCGACAGGTCTCCTGACCAGTAGCTCTGGCCGGAGAGTTTGACTGAGCCCTTGCCCTGGGCGTAATTGTCGACATCGACGAAACCGACGGTGACCGAGTTGTCAGGTGAGGTGTTGTCCCAACTGTCCATGTAGCCGTCGGCGTAGGTGCAGTGCCCAGCGCTGTCAGCAGGAGGAAATATTGAAATACCCCATAGGGAACATACGGAGCGCCCTGCGATCTTGATTCAACCCGGCCTCAGCCAGGACCAGTTGACAGGCTGTCGGTTTTGAGTGAGAACGGGACCCCGGAATCTACCAAGAAGTGGATCGTGTCGCCCTTACGGACGCCAGAGAGGAGAGCTTCACACCTCGCATCGAATGTGATGAGAATGCGATGATCAAGGCCCGACATCGTGAAAAATGCAGGTCAGTCGATTTCACAGCCCGTTCGACCCGAACAGGAGCGGGATGGCTGGCATGACGGTGGCGTACATGGCACTGAACTAGAGCTTCACCGGCTTGACCGCACAGCCCTCACACCTGCCCGCGGCCCAGCAGGCGCGGGTCAGCTCGCCTACCTCTCACGCCTCCAGCATCCCCGTAAAAGAACGATCGTTCTTGACTGATCGTTCTTGAATCGCATACGGTCATGGGCATGGGACGACCACGCGCCTTCGACACCGAGCAGGCCGTCAGTGCCGCGGCCGCCGTCTTCGCCACTCACGGCTACGAGGGCACCTCGGTGGACGACCTGGTCGCAGCCACCGGCATCCACCGAGGCAGTCTCTACAAGGTCTTCGGCTCCAAGCGGGGCCTGCATCTGACCGCCCTCCGCAACCACCTCGATCACGAGATCCACCCGGCCACCGCCGCCATCGCCGCCCTCACCGACCCCGCGCAGGCGTTGGCGGCAGCCATCGCCTCGTACGACAGCGGCCCGGCCGCCGGACTTCTCCTCCTGGCCGCCGCCGAACGCGCCGCCCACGACCCCGAGGTCGCAGCGCTGGTCACCGAAGGCATCACCGCGCTGGAGGACGCCCTGCGCCCCTCCCACGGTGACGCCGCCCCCCAACTCGCCTCCACCGTCCTCGGTACCCGCCTGCGGCTGCGCGCCCGGCCGGCCGCCCCCAAGGAGCACTGACATGGCCCTGATCTCCATCGACCGTGAACGCGGCCTGCTGATAGCTGAGTTCCAGGGCCTCGACAAGCTCTGGACTCTCAAGAGCCGCCTGGAAATCCCCCTCACCCACGTGCGTGGCGCCACCCACGACCCCGGCATCGCCCGCGAGCCGAAGGGCATGCGCGTCGCCGGCACCTACTTCCCCGGTGTGATCACCGCCGGCCGCTTCCGGCACAACGGTGAACGCCTCTTCTGGGACGTGAAGAACCCGGACAAGGCGGTCGTCATCGAACTCGCCGACGGCGAGAGCTACGACCGCCTCGTCATCGAGGTCGACGATCCGCGCGCCACCGTGGCCCTCATCGAGCAGTCCATCACCCGCGCCTGAACCGGATCGAGTCTCAGGTCACCGCGCTGCGCTACTTCGCTCTCGACGGCACCTCTGAGGCAGCCGGGGGCAGCGCGGCGATGAGGCGAGCCCCGGCCGACTGATCGTCGTACGATCTCAGCGCCTGTGCCAGGCTGGTCCTGGTCCGCAGCGTGGTGATGAGCTCGCGGAGCAACTGGTCCGTCGTGGCCCACAGGTAGCAGGCCCAGCCGCCCCACATCTCCTCGAGCAGGGTGATGCGCTGGTCGCCCGCGGCTCCGACGAACCGATGAGTGGTGCTGTTGGCGGTGCTCGGCAGGCGTTCGAACAGCTCCCCCAGGGCTGTCAGGTCGGCTGGTGTCGGCTGTTCCCCCTTCGAGTGGACGTGGCGGTTCTCGTCTCCGGTCGGCCGGTCCCAGATCTGGGTCAGGACGAACTCGGAGAAGCTCCGGGCGTGTGGCAGCCAGCTGTCAGGGTCGAGGTCCTCGAACGACACCACGACCTCCGGGTCCGCGGAGCCGTCGAGCCGCACGGCCCAGTAGCAGACGCCCTGGTTCTCGACCATGAACGGCAGCAGCCCCTGCGACGCGACCGGGTCGGGGCAGTCCGATTCCTCGTCTGCTGGCCGGCCGAGCTCTTCGATCCGGTAAGGGCGGTCGTCGTTGCTGTAACGCCGCAGGATCTCCACCGCCGAGGCGAGCGAGTACCACTCCCGCACCGACGCGGGCAGGGTGATGTCGTGCCCGGTCTCCAACTCGTCGAGCGCGACGACCGCCGCGCTCGACACAGCGGCCGATTGGCCGGCCAACTGGAGGGCTTGCTGGTGGTACTGGAGATCCACGGTTTCCTCACGTAGCGAGCTGGGCCGGCCGGTACACCGTACCGGCCACCGATTGCCGGCCAGATCCCTCCAAGGCGTCGCCGGGTACTCTCGCGTTGGCTGAGGGGAGTTGCCGAGTGGTTCGGTCACGTGGACCTGTTCTGCGCACTCAGAGGCTGGTGATGGAGCCGATCCGCCGCCAGGACAGCCACGATCTCTTCGAGGCTGTGGTCAGTCAGGACAGCGTCATGCGGTGGCTGGCGACCGGCCGGGCGGACGGCCGGTCCGCGGCCGAGTCCATGTGCGACGATCACGTCGCGCACTGGGCCAGGCACGGCTACGGCGACTTCGCGGTCAGGGACGCGGCAACCCACGCCTTCCTCGGACGGGTGGGACTGCGCAACCGGGCCTACTACGGGGCCGACCTCGGCTTCGCCGTGCATCCACGTGCGCAGGGCCGCGGCATCGCGAGGGAGGCAGGCCGTGCCTGCTTGGACCTGGCGTTTCGTCGGCTCGCGCTCCCGGCCGTCTTCGCATTCGTCCTGCCCGGCAACGCGGCCTCGATCGCAGTGCTGCGCCGCCTGGGTGCCCAGGAGGCAGGGACCGTCCGGTCCAGCGGTCTGCACTGTCTGCGGTACCGGTTCGACCCCACCGCCGGCCCGGCAGCGACGGGGCATGCGTTGGGCGACGGTGATGGCGGTGATGCGGAGCTCCGACTGCGCTATGCGCCCGGCCCAGGCGATCGGGAGGACGACGCCGCACTCCGCAGCGGTCTGCCCGACCCCTTCGAAGTCAGCGGACTCGGTCTGGTCCGGGCGGACAAGGAACACACGCTCACGGCCGTCTGTGAGGGTCGGCCGGTGGCTTCTCTGGGATGGTTGCTGCGGGACATGGCGTTCGATGGGACACCGCGCCGTGTCGCCGGGCTGGGCAGTGTGCTGGTGCACCCTGCTCATCGGGGCCGGGGCATTGCCAGGACCATGCTCAGCGTCGCGGTCGAACACGCACGGGCCGCCGGGGCCGAGACGGTGATGCTGCTGTGCCGCCCGGAGCTGGTCCCGCTCTGCACGCAGCTCGGATGGCGCCAGGTGTCTGCGCCGGTCAGCTTGCGGCAGCCCGCCGGTACCCGGCTCTGTCCCCTGACCACCATGACGTACGACCTGGCCGTGCTGCCTCGGCCCACCGTGAGCGTGGACCTGCTCGGTCTGCCCTTCTGACGGTGTGGGTGGGCTGATGTCTTCCCATGCCCACACCGACGATCCGGCAGGTCCGGCCGTCACCTGATCACCTGTGCTTTCGTGCCTGTGGCGCCAGTGCGGCTATTGTCCTGCCGCCGGGTCGCCGTCGCCGAGGCCGATCCACCAGTGTCCGTCGTCCTTGACCAGCAGAAGTTCCTGCCGCTGCCCGGTCTGCTTGTAGGTCACCGTGATGGGGTTGAAGTAGTCGACGGAGCCTTCCAGCACGGTGATGTCAACGTGTCCGCCCGCGGCCCCGCCGTATTCGCGCACGTACTGGGCCGCGGTGGGTCCGGGTTCCTTGTAAGCGGGTCCGGCAAGTTCGGCGACTCCCTCGGCGTCGCCGGCCTTGAGCCGTTGCACATAGATCCGGACGAGGGTGTCGACGTCTTCGGCCGTCTCCTGCACGTCGGGGTAGACGGACTTCTGCGCGCGCACCGTGACGTCGACGGTGGGCGCGTCGGCCAGGGCGTAGGGCGCCCGCAACCAGTTCCACCACACGGCCGCGGCGATCCCGGCGACGACGAGTACGGCGCCGGTCAGCAGGAGGACTCGCTTTCTCACACGCACCTTCACCTCAGTACCAGTTCCTGCTCGTCGCGCAGGGACCGGACGTTGGCCACCCGGAATCTCAGCAGCACCCCGCTTCCTTCACGACGGACAGAGTGGGCGCCTCCCCGGCCCGGTCGGCACCGCGGAGGGCGGGACGGCCGGGCGGGTTCTCCGCACCGGCCATCCCATCAGATCCCCGAGCCCCGGGAAAGGGAGACTCAGAGGAACGAGTTGATCTCGATCGTCTCGTCGCGGCCCGGGCCCACGCCGATCGCGGAGATCGGGGCGCCGGACATCTCCTCCAGCGCCTTGACGTACGCCTGGGCGTTCTTCGGCAGGTCGGCGAAGGTCTTCGCCTTGCTGATGTCCTCGGACCAGCCGGGGAGCATCTCGTAGACCGGCTTCGCGTGGTGGAAGTCGGACTGCGAGTACGGCAGCTCCTCGACGCGCTTGCCGTCGATCTCGTACGCCACGCAGACCGGGATCTGCTCCCAGCCGGTGAGGACGTCGAGCTTGGTGAGGAAGAAGTCGGTCAGGCCGTTGACCCGGGTCGCGTAGCGGGCGATCACCGCGTCGAACCAGCCGCAGCGGCGGTCGCGGCCCGTCGTGACGCCCCGCTCGCCGCCGATGCGGCGCAGCGCGGCGCCGTCGTCGTCGAAGAGTTCGGTGGGGAAGGGGCCGGCACCGACTCGGGTCGTGTACGCCTTGAGGATGCCGATGACCCGGCTGATCTTCGTCGGTCCGACGCCGGCGCCGGTGCAGGCGCCGCCCGCGGTCGGGTTGGACGACGTGACGAAGGGGTACGTGCCGTGGTCGATGTCGAGGAGGGTGCCCTGGCCGCCCTCGAACAGCACGACCTTGTCCTCCTCCAGCGCCTGGTTCAGGACCAGGACGGTGTCGGCGACGTACGGCGCCAGCTTCTCGGCGTAGCCGAGCAGCTCCTCGACCACCTGGCCGACGGCGATCGCGCGCCGGTTGTAGAGCTTGGTGAGGATCTGGTTCTTGACGTCGAGGGCCGCCTCCACCTTCTGGGTGAGGATCGACTCGTCGTACAGGTCCTGGACCCTGATGCCCACGCGGTTGATCTTGTCGGCGTAGGTCGGGCCGATGCCGCGGCCGGTGGTGCCGATCTTGCGCTTTCCGAGGAAGCGTTCCGTCACCTTGTCGACCGTCACGTTGTACGGCGTGATGACATGCGCGTTTCCGCTGATCAGGAGCTTGGACGTGTCGACGCCGCGCTCGTTCAGACCGCTCAGCTCGGAGAGCAGGACCGACGGGTCGACGACGACGCCGTTTCCGATGACCGGCGTACAGCCGGGAGACAGGATTCCGGAAGGGAGGAGGTGCAGTGCGTACTTCTGGTCGCCGACGACGACCGTGTGGCCGGCGTTGTTGCCGCCCTGGTATCGCACTACATAGTCCACCGAGCCACCGAGCAGGTCGGTCGCCTTTCCCTTGCCTTCGTCACCCCACTGAGCACCGAGCAGCACAAGTGCGGGCACGCGCGTACACCCCTTCCGGGCGGGGCATGTCCAAGGTCGGGGGCGTGGGCGTAAGGTTCACCGCCGCGTACCACCGCGACCGCCGTGGTCGCACAACCGTCGGACCGGATGCCCCGGAATAGACGAAGCCCCTGGCGCAATAGCGCAAGGGGCTCTTGCACAAAGATGCTACCCGAGGAAGCGAGGCAGGACCGAGGTGGCGACTTCAGCGACTTCCGATCAGCTGCTGGTGGTCATCGATCCGGTCGCCCGGCGGACCGACGGAGAGTCGGTCCGTATCGCGAAAGACGTGCTCAGCGCGGGTGCGTCGACGAAGCTGTGCCTTCCGGAGGGCCCCGAGGAGTTCGCCCGGGCGCTGCTGCGCAGGGGTTCGCGACGGCCGGTGGTGGTGGGTGACGACCGTGCGCTGATGCGGGCGGTGGCGGTGCTGCACCGGCAGCGGGAGCTGGCCGGGTGCGTGCTGTCGGTGGTGCCGGTGGGCGGCGCGCTCTCCGTGGCGCGTTCCCTGGGCGTGCCGACGGGGGCGGTGGCGGCGGCGCGGGCGGTGCTGGACGGGGCGGAGCGGCGGCTGGACCTGCTGGTCGACGACAGCGACGGGGTGGTGCTGGGCGCGCTGCGGATCCCGCCGGTGGTGCGGCAGCCGCCCGCCGCGGTCGCCGGGCACCCCTGGCTGCGGACCTGCCAGTCCCTGGTGCGGACCCTGGTGCCGGCCCGCCCGGCCCGTGAGACGTCCCTCCCGGCGCCGCGGGCCGCCCGGCTGCGGGTGGAGGTCGACGGGGTGATGCTGGTGGACCTGGACCAGCCGCTGGAGGCGGTGTCGGTGACGCCGGGCTGCACCGGGGTGGCCGAGGTGGAGGTGCGGCCGCTGTCGGTGGGCGCGGAGGCCTCGCCGCTGCGGTCGGAGGGCCGCACGGTGACCGTGTCCGGCGTGGACTTCCGCTACTGGGCGGACGCGGCGGTCGCGGGCCCGGTGCGCCGGCGGACGTGGACGGTGTGGGAGGGCGCCTGGCGTCTCACGCTGCCGGGGGCTGCGTAGCGGGCGGTTCGAAGCCCGCGGTGTCGAGGAGGCAGTCGAAGGGCTGCGGAAGGGGCAGCTTCTCGCCGAACGGCTTGGTGCAGCGGGCCTCGTAGCCCTTGGCGGACGGGGTCGAGAAGACGGTCGCCTGCTTCTCCTGCATGTCCAGCAGCAGGTAGACAGGAATGCCCGCCCTTCCGTAGACGAGGACCTTGTCGGTGAGGTCGTCGTCACGGGTGGAGGGGGAGGTCAGCTCGGCCACGAACGACAGGCCCTCGCCGTCGAGGTGGCTGCCCGTCGTCTCGAAGGTCCGCTCGTGGGCGGCGTGGATGTCGGGGCCGTACGCTCGCTCGTCGCCCGGGAAGACGTACAGGAACGGTGACCGATCGATGACATGGCCTTGCGGAAGGTGCGGCTCCAACTGCTTGCACACCAGCTCCATCACACGGCGGTAGTACCCCTTCGACCACGGCGACAAGACGATGTTCCCCCTGATGATCTCGGCCTTGTAGCCGTCGGGCACAACCAGCTCGTCGAGGGCGTCGAGAAGCTCCTCGAAACTCTGGGGCTCGGTGCCGCTTATCGTCGGTCGCTCAGTCATCAAGGTCATGA
This sequence comes from Streptomyces sp. NPDC031340, assembly GCF_055569945.1. Lineage (NCBI taxonomy): Bacteria > Bacillati > Actinomycetota > Actinomycetes > Kitasatosporales > Streptomycetaceae > Streptomyces > Streptomyces sp. NPDC031340. The sequence continues at coordinate 10,417 of NZ_JBVIIE010000015.1, read as the reverse complement.
TGCGCCCTCCCTCTGCCGCAGACCAGCCGGAACTCAGAGTAGCCGACCGGTCACAAAGAAATGAAATCGCCCCGTCACCCTCCGTACAGCTTCTCGCGGTGGACTCGCCAGCGTTCCATCATCTCGGCGATGTCCTGCTCGACGAACTCGAAGAAGGCGAGGGTCTCGGCGAGCCGGCGGCCCGCCGGGGTCTCGGCGCCGAGGCTGGTGACTCCCTCGCGCATGGCGTCCTCCCAGCGCTTGATGATCGCCTCGCGGTTGGTGAGCGCCTGGTACCACTGGTCGCTGTGCACCCGGTAACGCTCCCGCCGGGAGCCGGGCTCGCGCTCGCGGGAGAGCATGTGGACCTGTGCCAGGTAGCGCACCGCTCCGGACACCGCCGCGGGGCTGATCTGCAGCTGCTCGCCGAGTTCGGCGGAGGTCAGGGCGCCGTCGTCGGAGGCGAGCAGCGCGGCGAAGACCCGGGCGGGCATGCGCGGCAGCCCGGCCTCCACCAGTTGCGCCGCGAAGTGCTCGACAAAACGCGAGACCCCTTCGGGGTCTCGCTCCGCCGCGTTCGGGGTCGCGTCCGGGATCGTGTCAGGGGCCGCCTTCGAGTCGTCCGTCATCCTCTTAGCTTACCGGGCATTCAGACCATTCTGTATCTTCACAAATTTCTGAATGTAGCGTATCTTCTGAAGCATGACGAAGGCCATCACCGTCTCCGGACTGCACAAGTCGTTCGGCAAGACCCACGCCCTGGACGGGCTCGACCTGGAAGTGGCGACCGGCGAGGTCCACGGGTTCCTCGGCCCGAACGGCGCCGGCAAGTCCACCACCATCCGCATCCTGCTCGGCCTGCTGCGCGCCGACTCCGGCGCCGCGCAGGTGCTGGGCCGCGACCCGTGGCGGGACGCGGTGGAGGTGCACCGCCGCATCGCGTACGTCCCCGGTGACGTGACCCTGTGGCGCAACCTCTCCGGCGGTGAGGTCATCGACCTCTACGGCCGCCTGCGCGGGGGGCTGGACGCGGCACGGCGCGCCGAGCTGATCGAGCGCTTCGAGCTGGACCCCACGAAGAAGGGCCGCGCCTACTCCAAGGGCAACCGGCAGAAGGTCGCCCTGGTCGCCGCCTTCGCCTCGGACGTCGACCTGCTCGTCCTGGACGAGCCGACGTCCGGCCTCGACCCGCTGATGGAGGAGGTGTTCCAGCGCTGCGTCCGGGAGGAGCGCGAGCGCGGCCGGACCGTCCTGCTGTCGTCGCACATCCTCAGCGAGGTCGAGGAGCTCTGCGACCGGGTCAGCATCATCCGCAAGGGCGCCACCGTGGAGAGCGGTTCGCTCACCGAGCTGCGCCACCTCACCCGCACCAGCGTGACCGCCGAACTCGCGGGCCCGCCCAACGGGCTGGCTCACCTGCCCGGCGTGCACGACCTCGACGTCCAGGGCCGCCGGGTCCGCCTCCAGGTCGACAGCGACAAACTGGACGGCGTGCTCAAGCAGTTGAGCGAGTCGGGTGTGCGGTCCCTGACCTCCACCCCGCCCACGCTGGAAGAGCTGTTCCTGCGGCACTACCAGGACGAGGTGTCCCGATGACCACTCTCGCGGTACGGGCGCCGGGCGGCGGGTCCCGCCAGCTGGCGGGCACCAGCACGCTGTTGCGCTTCGCGCTGCGCCGCGACCGGGTGATGATCCCGGCCTGGGTCGCGGTGAACGCCATGATGATCCTCTCCATGCCGAACACCCTGAAGGGCCTGTACGGCACCGCGGCCGAACGCGCCGACCTGGTCCGCCAGGTCACCACCAACACCTCCTTCCGCGCGCTGACCGGCCCGGTCTTCGACACCTCCATCGGCGCGCTGACGGCCTGGCGCGCCGGCGCCTACGCGGGCCTGCTCGCGGCGGCGACCAGCCTGCTCGTCGTCGTACGGCACACCCGGGACGAGGAGGAGAGCGGACGCCAGGAGCTGATCGCGTCCGGGATGGTGGGCCGGCGGGCCCCGCTGACGGCCGCCCTGCTCGCGGCGGCCGTCGCCAACGGCGTCCTGGCGCTGCTGGTCGCGGGCGGTCTCGCCGGCCAGGGCGCCCCCGGCGCGCTCGCGTTCGGCCTCGGCCTCGCGGGCGTCGGCATGGTCTTCGCCACCTTCGCGGCGATCGTCGCCCAGCTCACGGAGAGCGCGCGGCTCGCCCGCGGCCTGACCTCGGCGGCCCTGGGCGCGGCGTTCGTGCTGCGCGCGGCGGGCGACTCGGCGACCGACGACGGCTCGTCGGTGCTGACCTGGCTGTCGCCGCTGGGCTGGCTGGAGAACCTGCGTTCCTTCGCCGGTGAACGGTGGTGGGTGCTGCTGGTGTTCGTGGCGGCGGCCGCCGTGCAGGCCGCGGTCGCCTACGAACTGGCCGGCCGCCGCGACATCGGCATGAGCTTCCTGCCGTCCCGGCCGGGACCGGCACGGGGCCGGATGGGCACGGCCGGCGCCCTCGCCTGGCGGCTGCAACGCGGCAGCCTGCTGGGCTGGAGCATCGCCTTCTTCCTCGCCGGGGTCGTCTACGGCGGGCTGACGGACGGGGTGGCCGACCTCATCGGCGACAACCAGGGCGCCCGCGACATCTTCGAGCGCATGGGCGGCCAGTCCGGGCTGACGGACGCGTTCCTCGCGTCGATGATCGGCATGCTGGGCCTGGTCGCGTCCCTGTACATCGTCGCCTCCGTCCTGCGCCTGAACAGCGAGGAGACGTCCAGCCGGGCGGAACCGATCCTGGCGAACGCCGTGGGCCGGCTGCGCTGGGCCACCGGCCACCTGATCGTCGCCTTCGGCGGCTCCGCCCTGATCATGCTGTTCGCCGGGCTCGGCTTCATCGCCGGCTACGGCAAGGAGGCCGGACCGATCCTCGGGGCCTGCCTCGTGCAGCTCCCGGCGGTGTGGGTGATCGGCGGACTGGCGGTCCTGCTGTACGGCGTGCTGCCGCGGGCGGCGATGGCGGCCTGGGGCGTCGCGGGCGCGGTCCTGCTGATCGGCTGGGTCGGCCCGGCGCTGGACGCCCCGCAGGCGGTGCTGGACCTGTCCCCCTTCGGCCACCTGCCGAAGCTCCCGGGCGCCGACATGGAGTGGGCGCCGGTACTGATCCTGCTCGCCCTCGCGGTGGCCCTGCTGGCAGCGGGCCTGGCGGGCCTGCGCCGCCGCGACATGACCTCCTGAACCGCCCCGGGGCCCGGGGTCTGCCGGCCGCTGTACCGCTTGTGCCTCCCGGTGTCGCGTCCGACGCCGGGAGGCACAAGCGGTATGCCGTCAGGCGACTTCCACTTCCAGGGCCTTCAGGCCCCGGATGACGAAGTTGGGCTTGCGTTCCGGTTCCGCCGCCAGGGTCAGGGCCGGGGCCTGTTCCAGCAGGGCCCGCATCGACGCCGCGAGCTCGATGCGGGCCAGCGGCGCGCCGATGCAGTAGTGGATCCCCGCGCTGAAGGAGATGTGCGGGTTGTCCCGGCGGGTGATGTCCAGCGTCTCCGGCGCGGCGAAGACCTCCGGGTCGTGGTTGGCGGAGCCGAAGAGCATGGCGATCTCCGCACCCCGCGGGATCGTCGTACCGTCGATCTCGATGTCGTCCAGCACCCAGCGCTCGAACAGCTGGAGCGGGGTGTCGAAGCGCATCAGCTCCTCGACGGCCGTCGGGACCAGGGAGTGGTCCGCGCGCAGCGCCGCCAACTGGCCGGGGTGGCGCAGCAGCGCCCACCAGCCGTTGACCGTGGCGTTGACCGTGGCCTCGTGGCCGGCGTTCAGCAGCAGCACCGCGGTCGAGATCATCTCCTGTTCCGTCAGCCGGTCGCCCTCGTCGTGCGCCGCGATCAGCCCGGAGACCAGGTCGTCGCCGGGCCGCCTGCGGCGCTCCGCGATCAGCTCCAGCAGGTAGTCGGAGAACTCGACCGACGCCCGCACCGCCCGGCGGGCCGTCTCCTCGGACGGGTTCAGCTCGTACATCCCGCAGATGTCCGCCGACCAGGGCCGCAGCAGCGCCCGGTCCGCCTCCGGGATGCCCAGCATCTGCGCGATCACCGCCACCGGCAGCGGCTCCGCCACGTCCGTCAGCAGGTCGCCGCCGCCCGCCGCCACCAGGCCGGACACCAGCTCCCCGGCCAGCCGCTCGACGTACGGGCGCAGCGACTCCACCGTCCGCGGGGTGAACGCCTTCGACACCAGCCGCCGGATCCGGGTGTGGTCCGGCGGCTCCAGGTCGAGCATGCCGTGGTCGTTGAGCACGTGGAACGGCTCGTGCTCCGGCGGGGGCGGGGTGCGGCCGAACTCCTCGTGCGTGAAGCGGTGCAGGTAGGTCCGGCCCAGACGCCGGTCCCGCAACAGCGCCGAGACGTCCGCGTGGTGCGGCACCAGCCACTGGTCGGTGGGCTCGTAGTAGTGCACGCGGCCCCGGGCACGCAGTTCGGCGTAGGCGGGGTAGGGATCGGCGACGAACGCCGGGTCCCACGGGTCGAAGGCTGCCATACGGCGACGCTAACCCGGCCGCCCCGCGCTGACCAGAGGCGCCCGGACAGCCGCACCGGGACCCGTTCAGCCCGGCGTGACCAGCCTCGCCTCGTAGGCGAACACCGCCGCCTGCGTACGGTCCCTGAGGCCCAGTTTCACCAGGATGCGGCTGACGTGCGTCTTGATCGTCGACTCGGCGACCACCAGCCGCCCGGCGATCTCCGCGTTGGACAGCCCCTGCGCGATGAGCACCAGCACCTCCGTCTCCCGTTCCGTCAGGTCGCCGTAGGCCGCGTGCGCGGACGACAACGGGCGCGGGGCCTTGGACAGCTTCGAGAACTCGGTGATCAGCCGCCTGGTCACCGACGGCGCGAGCAGCGCCTCCCCGGACGCCACCACCCTTACGCCATCGGCGAGTTGGCGGGCCGAGGCGTCCTTGAGCAGGAAGCCGGACGCGCCCGCCCGCAGCGCCTGGTACACGTACTCGTCCAGGTCGAAGGTGGTCAGCACCAGCACCTTCGACGCGCCGTCCGCGGCCACGATCTCCCGCGTCGCCTCGATGCCGTTCAGCTCGGGCATGCGGATGTCCATCAGCACCACGTCCGGGGCCAGTTCACGCACCCGGTCGACCGCCTCGCGCCCGTTCACGGCCTCGCCGACGACCTCGATGTCCGGCATCGCGTTCAGCAGCACCGAGAAGCCCTCGCGCACCATCATCTGGTCGTCCGCGACCAGCACCCGGATGGTCATGCCCCGTCCTCGCCGGTCCGGGCGACCGGCAGGAACACCGTCACCTCGTAGCCTCCGTCGTCCGACGGGCCCGCGGTCATCTCGCCGTTCAGCATGGAGACCCGCTCGCGCATGCCGGTGACGCCGTGGCCCGCGCCGGGCGAGGGCTTGACCAGCGACGGCTCCGGCGGCGGACCGTTGACCACACGCAGCCCCAGGCCGCCCAGCACATAGCCGATCTCCACCCGGGCGCTCGCGCCGGGCGCGTGGCGCAGCGTGTTGCTCAGCGCCTCCTGCACGATGCGGTACGCCGACAGCTCCACCCCCTGCGGCAGTTCGCGCACCGCGCCGGTGACCGTCTTCTCGACGCTCAGGCCCGCGTCCCGCACGTTGGCGAGCAGCGCGTCCAGGTCGGCGAGGGTGGGCTGCGGGGCGTCCGGGGCCTGGTAGTCCTCGGCGCGGACCACGCCCAGGACGCGGCGCAGTTCGGCCAGCGCCGCCACCGCGTTCTCCCGGATCGTCGCGAACGCCTTCTCCAGCTCCGGCGGCGGGTTCTCCACCCGGTACGGGGCGGCCTCCGCCTGGATGGCGACGACCGACATGTGGTGGGCGACCACGTCGTGCAGCTCCCGGGCGATGGTCGTGCGCTCCTCCAGCAGGGTGCGCCGGGAGCGCTCGTGCTGGGTCGCCGTCTGCTGGGCGGTCACCTCCCGCGCGGCCTGCCGGCGCACCTGGAGGACGGCGACGGCCAGCAGCACCAGCGCGGAGACGACCAGCAGCGGTCCGGTCGCCGACGTGTAGGGCCTGCCGACCAGGATCTCGGCGCCGAAACCGTACACCGCGGTCAGCACCCACATCCACGCCGCCGTGCGCGGCCTGGTGCGCAGCGCCACCACCGTCAGTACGACCAGGTGGCAGACGATGCTGCCCGGCTGCCACGGCCAGCCGCCCCCCTGGCTGACGAGCAGATCGGAGAACGGGGCGGCGGCCAGCGAGCACCAGAACGCGCCGACCGGCCGCAGCAGCGTCAGCAGGACCGGGCCCAGCGCCAGCAGGGCCCCCAGCAGCGCGCCGAGGCCGTTCCCGACGTCCGCCGAGGCCAGCGCGAGGGCCGTGGTCAGCAGTCCGGCGGCCACCACCAGGGCGTGCGGCGTCCAGACCGCGTACTCCCGCCGGATGCGCGGGGGCAGCCGCCGGGTCAGCGGGCCGTCGACGGCCATGGGGGGCAGCGGGCGGTAGGCGAAGGCGTCGTGGAACAGGTCCTGCCGCAGCCCGCGCAAGGCGCCCGCGGCCAGCCGGAACTCCGCGCCGCGGGGCCCGCCCGCGCCCGGAGCCGACGTCGGCTGCATCGGTGTCGTCTCGGTCACGTCGCACACGCTAGGCGGGGACGGGGAGCGGCGTCGTCCCCTGCGAGAAGGGTCCTGCCCCGTCCTCCTCAGGTACTACGGACGGTGAAGGGCGTCGGCGCCGAGGGCTGGGACGCCCGCCGGAACCCGCCGGCACCCGTCGGGGACGCGCGGGCCCATCGGCCCGTCGGCCCGTCGGCATCCGTCGACACCCGTCGACACCCGCCGGGGGCCCGTCGGCATCCGTCGGTATCCGTCGGGGGCCATCGGCACCTACCGGCATCCGTCGGGGACGCGCGGGCCCGTCGGCACCCGTCGACACCCGCCGGGGGCCCGCCGGGAGCCCGTCGGGAGCCCATCGGTACCCGTCGGCACCCGTCGGGGGCCATCGGCACCTACCGGCATCCGTCGGGGACGCGCGGGCCCGTCGGCGCCTGCCGGTGCCGACGGCAACCGGGCGCCCGCCGGGGTCCGCGTCACCAAGCCAGTTGGGCGATCTCCTCCGCCACCACCGCGCAGGCGTCCGCCGCCGGGTCGATCAGTGGGAAGTGGCCCACGTCCTCCAGCAGCGTGAGGCCCACCACCTCGCCGGCCTTCGCCGCCGCGTCCGCGTAGGACTCGGCGACCGCCTGCGGCACGTCGACGTCGGTGCGGCCCTGGACCAGCGTGGTCGCGATGCCGGTGGGCAGCAGCAGCGCCGGATCGGCGTACGGGCGGCGCTCGGCGAACGCGTCGTCGCCGCCCAGGAACTGGCGCGCGGCACCGCCGCACACGTCCAGCTTGTCGGCGACCTCGAAGTCGGCGATGGGTGCGAGGGCGACCACGCCGCGCAACGGCGCGGGACCGTCGGTGCGCCAGGGGGCGTCCTCGGGCAGCAGGTGCCGCGCCGCGGCCCACAGGGCGAGGTGCCCGCCGGCCGAGTGGCCGGTGACCACCGTGCGCCGCGGGTCGGCCTGCGGGAGCGCCTCGCGCACCAGCCCGGGCAGCGCGTCCAGCGCCGCGGCCACGTCGTCGAACGTCTCGGGCCACCGCCCGGCCGCAGAGCCGCCGCCCGCCGCGCCCCTGCGGTACTCGATGCTGGCCACCGCGAAGCCCCGGCGGGCCAGGAAGGCCGCGAACGGGGAGATGTGACGGCGGTCGTACGGCGCCCGCCAGGCACCGCCGTGCACCACCGCGACCAGCGGGGCGGGAGAGCCGGGGACCTGCTCGCGGCGCGGGGCGTAGAAGTCGATCACCTGATCGGGGTGGTCACCGTACGCGGCGGTGGCGTCGGGATCGACCGCCGGGTGCGAGAAGGCCGACTCCTCTTCCGCGGCGGCTCGGGATGCTGCGGACGCGTCCGGCATGCTCCAACCTCTCAGCGACGATGCGGGTACCTCCCAGGCTTTGGGCACTGGGGGAGGGTTTGACGGACCAGGTGATGTTCGGCCGTTGGCGGGGACGGTATCAGGCCGGTGACATGGGAGGACACCGGCATGTGACGCACGGTCAGGCATGAGCGGTTCTGTACCGACCCGTCCACCCTGTCCGTGCCGTCCGTGCCGCCCGTGCCGTCCGTGCCCTCCGCCCTGTCCGACCCGGCAGACCGGCCGGGCCGGCCCGAACTCGACGAGCCCGAACCGACCCCGCCGGTCGCACCGGCCCCGTCGGCCGCTACGCCAGGACCTCTCCCAGCACCCGGGCCGCCCGCTCCACGTCACCGAACCCGACGTACAACGGCGTGAAGCCGAAACGCAGCACGTCCGGGTGCCGGAAGTCGCCCACGACCCCGCGTTCCACCAGCCGCTTCATCGCCTCACCGGCGTCGTCGCAGCGCAGGGCGACCTGGCTGCCGCGCTCCTCGTGGCGTACCGGCGTCAGGGACTCCACCCGGCCCGGCGCGACGTACTCCGCCACGCACCGCAGGAAGAAGTCCGTCAGCGCGAGGGACTTGGCCCGCACCGCCTCCACCCGCACCCCGTCCCAGACCTCCAGCGCCGCCTCCAGGGCGAGCATGGACAGGATGTCGGGGGTGCCGACCCGGCCGCGCACGGCGCCGGGAGCCGGCGCGTAGTCCGGCCGCATGCCGAAGGGCTCCGCGTGGGAGTTCCAGCCGGGCAGCGGCGAGTCGAAGCGGTCCTGCAACTCCTCGCGCACGTACAGGTAGGCGGGCGAACCCGGGCCGCCGTTGAGGTATTTGTACGTGCAGCCGACCGCCAGGTCGACGCCGTGCTCGTCGAGCCCGACCGGCAGCGCACCCGCGCTGTGGCACAGGTCCCAGACCGCGACGGCGCCCGCCGCGTGCACGGCCGCGGTCAGCGCCGGCAGGTCGTGCAGCCGCCCGGTGCGGTAGTCGACGTGGTTGAGCAGCACGGCGGCGGTACGGTCCGACAGCGCCGCCGGCACGTCCGCGGGCGCCACCGGGCGGACCGTGCGCCCGGTCAGCCGCGCCGCCGAACCGGCGATGTAGCCGTCGGTGGGGAAGGTCGTCGCGTCGACGAGGATCTCGTCGCGGGCCTCACCGGCCAGCCGCACCGCCCCGACCAGGGCCTTGAAGACGTTCACGCTGGTCGAGTCGCCGACCACGAGCTGCCCCGGCGCCGCCCCGACCAGCGGGGCGATCCGATCGCCGATCCGTTCCGGCGCCGTCCACCAGCCGCTCTCTTCCCAGGACCGGATGCGCAGCTCGCCCCACTGCCGCCGGACGACGTCGTCCAGCCGCCCGGGGACGGTCACCGGCAGCGCGCCGAGCGAGTTGCCGTCCAGGTAGACGGTGTCGCCGGCGTCGTCGAGCACGAACCGCTCGCGCAGCCCGGCCAGTTCGTCGGCGGCGTCCAACTCCGCCGCCCGCGAGATGAGTTCAGACATGGGACCGCGCCGTCCACAGCTCGGGGAAGACGTTCTTCTGCGCGCGCTTCTCCAGCCAGGCGACCCCGGCCGAGCCGCCCGTGCCGGGCTTCGCGCCCATCGCGCGGCGGGTGGCGACCAGATGGTCGTTGCGCCAGCGCCACACCAGCTCCGCCACGTCGGACAACGCCTCGCCCAGCCGGGCGAGTTCGTCGCTCTCGTCGCCCGCGTAGACGGCGGCCCAGACGGCCTCCACGGCGTCGGACGGCTCGTAGCGCAGGGAGACGTCGCGGTCCAGCAGCGCGTCGGGGATCGGGTGGCCGCGCCGGGCGAGCAGCCGCAGCACCTCGTCGTACAGGCTCGGCTCGTGCAGCGCCTTCTCCAGTTCGGCGTGGACGCGGGGCGCGCCGCGGTGCGGAACCAGCATGGACGCGGACTTCTCGCCGAGCAGGAACTCCATCCGGCGGTACATCGCCGACTGGAAGCCGGACCCCTCGCCCAGGGCGCCGCGGTAGGAGTTGAACTGGGCGGGCGTGAGCTGCCCGAGCGGCTTCCAGGAGGCGTTCAGCGCCTCCAGCTCCCGTACGGACCGCTTCAGCGCGGCGATCGCGGTCGGTACGTCGTCGCCGCGCAGGGCGCGGGCCGCGGTCTCCCACTCGTGGACGATGACGGTGAACCACAGCTCCATGACCTGGGTCGTGACCAGGAAGACCATCTCTCCGGGATCGTCGGAGAGGGTGTGCTGGAGGTGGGTGAGCACGTCCGCCTTGACGTAGTCCTCGTACGGCGTCGTGCCTGCGAAGTCGAGATGCGGGGTCTCGGGCGCGTGGGCCTCGTGTGACATCGCTGTCTCCTGTTGTTGCTCCGGGTAGCGGTCCGCCCCTGCCGTTACCGACACGGGGGCCCCGGTCCCCGCCGGGCATCTTCTTCGATGGTCCGCCGAAAAGGCAAGGCCCGCCTGAGCACCGGCGCTTTCTAGGGGTCGTCGCAACACGTGGTCGTGTTGGTCAGGCCGCGAGCAGTTTATGCAGGCGCTCGGCTGGGGTTTCCCAGCCGAGCGTT
>NZ_JBVIIE010000014.1:0-183521 GCF_055569945.1 Streptomyces sp. NPDC031340 | reverse complement strand
CCTGCAGACCCGTCCGCGCGCCGGTGATCCGGAACACCTGGACGCTGCCGCCGCCATGCTGCTTCCGCATCACATTCCACCGTCCGCCCGCATCGGGACTTGCCCGTACCTGACCGTCCGTGGCCCGCTCCGTGCCGCCGGGTCCGAACATGTCCACGTTACGCCGCGTCCGCGCCCGTCACGAGGGCGGGTCGGCACGCCCGTGGGACACCGGGGCCGCGCCGCGGCGCGCAGGGCTTGTCCGACATGCGGCGTACCGCGTCCGGCCCGACACTGGCCGTAATGCTCGCGTCAAGCCGTACGAGGAGGCAGTCATGGGCTGGTTGTGGGCGATCATCGTGGGCTTCGTGCTGGGGTTGATCGCCAAAGCGGTGATTCCCGGCAAGCAGCACAGTCCCCTGTGGCTGACCACCATCTGCGGCATCCTCGGCGCCATCGTGGGCAACTCGATGGCGCGGGGCTTCGGGATCGAGGAGACCCCCGGCTTCGACTGGGGCCGGCACATCTTCCAGCTGGGCGCGGCGATCGTCATCGTCTTCATCGTGGACATGCTGTACACCTCGATGAAGCGCAAGCGGCACGAGCAGCAACGGGCCTGACACCCCCGGGGCGCCGAAGGGGGGGGGGGGGGGGTGGGGCCCCCCCCCCCCCCCCCCCTCGGAGCCACGGGACGTCACTGGTCGGCGTCGTCCTTCTTGGTCTCGTCGGTGCCGTTGTCGGAGTCGCCCTCGCCCTCGATCACGGGGATCAGGGAGAGCTTGCCGCGGGAGTCGATCTCGGCGATCTCGACCTGGACCTTCTGGCCCACGCCGAGCACGTCCTCGACGTTCTCCACGCGCTTGCCGCCGGCCAGCTTGCGGATCTGCGAGATGTGCAGCAGGCCGTCCTTGCCGGGCAGCAGGGAGACGAACGCGCCGAAGGTGGTCGTCTTCACGACCGTGCCGAGGTAGCGCTCGCCGACCTCGGGCATCGTCGGGTTGGCGATGCCGTTGATCGTGGCGCGGGCGGCCTCCGCGGCGGGGCCGTCGGCGGCGCCGATGTAGATCGTGCCGTCGTCCTCGATGGTGATCTCGGCGCCGGTGTCCTCCTGGATCTGGTTGATCATCTTGCCCTTGGGGCCGATGACCTCACCGATCTTGTCGACCGGGATCTTGACGGTGATGATCCGCGGCGCGTTGGGGGACATCTCGTCCGGCGTGTCGATCGCTTCCATCATCACGTCGAGGATGTGGAGGCGGGCGTCGCGCGCCTGCTTCAGGGCGGCGGCCAGGACGGAGGCCGGGATGCCGTCCAGCTTGGTGTCGAGCTGGAGGGCGGTCACGAACTCCTTGGTGCCGGCGACCTTGAAGTCCATGTCGCCGAAGGCGTCCTCCGCACCGAGGATGTCGGTGAGGGTGACGTAGTGCGTCTCGCCGTCGATCTCCTGGGAGATCAGGCCCATGGCGATGCCGGCGACGGGGGCCTTCAGCGGCACACCGGCGTTCAGCAGCGACATGGTGGAGGCGCAGACCGAGCCCATGGACGTCGAGCCGTTGGAGCCGAGGGCCTCGGAGACCTGACGGATCGCGTAGGGGAACTCCTCGCGCGTCGGCAGGACCGGCACCAGGGCGCGCTCGGCGAGGGCGCCGTGGCCGATCTCGCGGCGCTTGGGGGAGCCGACGCGGCCGGTCTCGCCGGTGGAGTACGGCGGGAAGTTGTAGTTGTGCATGTAGCGCTTGCGGGTCACCGGGGAGAGGGTGTCCAGCTGCTGCTCCATGCGCAGCATGTTGAGGGTGGTGACGCCCAGGATCTGGGTCTCGCCACGCTCGAACAGGGCGGAGCCGTGGACCCGCGGGATGGCCTCGACCTCGGCGGCCAGGGTGCGGATGTCGGTGACACCGCGGCCGTCGATGCGCTTCTTCTCCTTGATGACGCGCTCGCGGACCAGGGACTTGGTCAGCGAGCGGTACGCGGCGGAGATCTCCTTCTCGCGGCCCTCGAACTCCGGCAGGAGCTTCTCGGCGGCGAGGGTCTTGACGCGGTCCAGCTCGGCCTCGCGCTCCTGCTTGCCGGCGATGGTGAGCGCCTGGGCGAGCTCGGGCTTGACCGCGGCGGCCAGCGCCTCCAGGACGTCGTCCTGGTGGTCGAGGAAGATCGGGAACTCGGCGGTCGGCTTGGCGGCCTTCGCGGCGAGGTCGGCCTGGGCCTTGCACAGCACCTTGATGAAGGGCTTCGCGGCGTCCAGACCGGCGGCGACGACCTCCTCGGTGGGCGCCTCGGCGCCGCCCTTGACCAGCTGGATGGTCTTCTCGGTGGCCTCGGCCTCGACCATCATGATCGCGACGTCGCCGTCCTCCAGGACGCGGCCCGCGACGACCATGTCGAAGACGGCGTCCTCGAGCTCGGTGTGCGTCGGGAAGGCGACCCACTGACCGCGGATCAGCGCGACGCGGACGCCGCCGATCGGGCCGGAGAAGGGCAGGCCGGCCAGCTGCGTGGACGCGGAGGCGGCGTTGATCGCCACGACGTCGTACAGGTGGTCGGGGTTGAGGGCCATGATCGTGGCGACGACCTGGATCTCGTTGCGCAGGCCCTTCTTGAAGGACGGGCGCAGCGGGCGGTCGATGAGGCGGCAGGTGAGGATCGCGTCCTCGCTCGGCCGGCCCTCACGACGGAAGAAGCTGCCGGGGATCTTGCCGGCGGCGTACATCCGCTCCTCGACGTCCACCGTCAGCGGGAAGAAGTCGAGCTGGTCCTTGGGGTTCTTCGACGCGGTGGTGGCCGACAGCACCATGGTGTCGTCGTCCAGGTACGCCACGGCGGAGCCGGCGGCCTGCCTGGCCAGGCGGCCCGTCTCGAAGCGGATGGTGCGGGTGCCGAAGGAACCGTTGTCGATGACGGCTTCGGCGTAGTGGGTTTCGTTCTCCACTAGCGTTTTCTCCGATACTTTTCGTCTTTTGTCCCGCCTGCCCGTGTGGCAGGGGGACCGTCACGGAGAAGCGCGCCGTCTGGTGCGGGCCGGTCTTCGATCGAAGCACCCGGGGCTCACGCCCGGGGGCCACTACCGAGGACCGGCGGCGGCGAGGTGCGCTTCTCGCTGTGTCGTACGTCGTGCGTCGCGCGTTGCGCGTCACACGTTGCGTGTCCTGCGTTGTGCGTCCTGCGTTGTGCGTTTTGCTACCACACTACAAAGCGCGGGTGACACTCCGCACGTTTCCGCACGTACGGTGAAGGTTTCCGTACCTACGGCAAAGGGAGCGGTCCCGATCCTCCGGGAACCGCTCCCCTTCACGGCGTCTTACTTGGCGCCCGCCGCACCGCGGCGGATGCCGAGGCGGTCGACCAGCGCACGGAAGCGCTGGATGTCCTTCTTCGCCAGGTACTGCAGCAGGCGGCGGCGCTGACCGACGAGGATCAGCAGGCCACGGCGGGAGTGGTGGTCGTGCTTGTGGGTCTTGAGGTGCTCCGTCAGGTCGGAGATCCGACGCGAGAGCATGGCGACCTGGACCTCGGGGGAGCCGGTGTCGCCCTCCTTGGTACCGAACTCGGAGATGATCTGCTTCTTCGTAGCGGCGTCGAGCGACACGCGTACTCCTCATGGTCTGTGAACGGCCACCGAGTGCCCCCGGTCCACTTCTCGGGGGAGCTTCCGTTACTCGGGAGGCGGGGATCCGCTGGGCGCGGCCTCCAGGGCGATGGGCTCCGGGGGCGCGTACACGAACGGCCGTCACTCAGGGTACCAGGAGGTGGCGGGCCTCCTGACCGCGGTCACCGAACCGCCCTGGGCGGGCCCGCGAGGCCACTAGGGTGAGCGGGACCGTTACGTAACGTAGGGAAGGGGTCGCTGCGGGATGGCGGAGACGGAGCAGGAGATCAAGGCGCGCAAGGAACGCGAGCGGGACGAGCTCTACGCCCTCGACATCTCCGGTGTGGAGTGGCACAGCGCGCCGGGCACGGAGGAGCACGAGGAGCGGGTCGAGATCGCGTACCTTCCCGACGGGGCCGTGGCCATGCGCTCCTCGCTCGACCCGGACACCGTGCTGCGGTACACCGAGGCGGAGTGGCGGGCCTTCGTGCTCGGCGCCCGGGACGGGGAGTTCGACCTGGAGCCGGCGCCGGGGAGCGGGGAACCCGCCGCGGAGTGAGGGCGGGACGCACGGGCGTCGACGAGTTGCGACGAGGGGCGGCACAGGTGGGTGCCGCCCCTCTTCCGTGTCTGCCGGCCAGGCCCCGGTTCTTCAGCCTCGGTTCACCGGCCTCGGCCGGTCTCAGTGCTTGAGGCCGGCGCTGCCGATGCCGAGGGCCAGCAGTACCGGGTCCTTCGGGGTCTTGTCGTCCCGGACCAGCTCGCGCTTGGCGAAGAACATCCGGCCCTGCTCGTAGACCATGTCCGACTGTTCCGGGTCGCTGAGGTCGTACTCCTCGTCCTCCGGCAGCTGGAACAGCAGGAGCGGGGTCTCCTTGTCCGTACGAGGATCCCAGCGCACCACGGCCGCGGGCTGGACGGGGTCGCCGCTGCGGCGGTAGATCAGCAGGTCGTCGCCGCTCATCCGCAGCGGATACACCATCTGCCTGTTGCGTCCCTCGAACTTGCCGGCGGTCCGGCCGGTCTTCCGGTCGAACGCCACGATCCAGTCCGGCGCCTGGCCGGCGTCGAAGTTCTCCTTGCTCAGGACGTACACCTGGGTGCGGCCCGCGACCACGCCGTCGCAGTTCTCCACCACGCCGAAGTACCCCGCCCCGAAGTAGCGGTCCTCGCACTTGGGGTCGTAGCCGCTCGTCGAGATCGTGGCGAGGTGCTTGCCGTGGTCGTCCAGCGTGATGAGGTCGGTGACCAGGCTGTCGCCGGCCGCCACGGCCAGGACCGGCGGGTCGGAGGAGGGGAGGTAGACGTCCTGTACCCCGGCCGCGAGCCGGTACGTCCACTCGGCCCGGCCGGTGCGCGGGTCGAGCCTCTGCACCCGGTACCGGGTGTCGGGCAGGGGACCGCAGGCCTCCAGCGCGAGCAGCGCGCCGCCGCCGGCGAAGCCCTTGTCCTCGCACCGGGAGACGCTGGTGCTGTTCCACAGCTGCTTGCCGGTCTTCATGTCGTACGCGACCGAGCCCTGGCCCCAGGCGACGGCGACGACGCCCTCGGTCAGAGTCAGGTTGGTGTTCGTCACGAAGGCGGACTCGGCCTTCGGCATCTTGGCCTGCCACAGCTTCTTGCCCGTGTCGAGGTCGACGAAGACCACCTGGTCGCAGACGCCCTTCGTCTTCGCTCCCGCGGGCTTCGCCGGCTGGACGACGACCGCGGTGCGGCCGTCGGCGGTGACATGGCGGCTGGTGGCGCACAGGTGGCCGCTCAACTTCAGCTTCCAGGCGATGTCGTCGTAGCCCGGCTCGACGCGGTAGCCCTCGATGCGGTTGGCGACGCCCTTGGCGAGGATCTTCTTGGTGGCCCAGGTTCCGGGGGCGTAGCGGGGGTTGGTGTCGGAGTTCGCGGCGAGGTCCGCCTCCTTGTGCTCGACCACCGGTTGGCCCTCGGGCGAGACGGGGTCCTTCTCCACCGTGTCCCTGATCTCGTCCGGTTTCTGGACGGCGGCGACCGGGGTACGGCGGTCCGGGGTGCCGCCGCCGGAGAACGCGAGCCAGCCGCCCACGCAGCCGACGACGGCCACGACGGCCGCCAGTGCGCCCAGGAGTTGGAGACGGCGGCGCCTGCGCACGCGGTCGGCCGCGAGTGTGGACTGGGTGTAGATCGAGGGAGGTGGGCCGAAGCTCACGCGAAGAAGTCCTTTTCGGTCGGGTGCAGTCAGGGAAACGGCTCGGAGCGGCCCTACTATGCCTGCCGGCCCGTGCGCGACGGGGAGGAGGTACGTCGCCGACTGCGGCGTGAACGGATCTGCGGTCGTGGCCTGTTGGGCATCCGGGCGGTCCATTCCAGTACATCCACTGCTTTGTTCACCAATACGCGGGATGCACAAGGCACTTACGGGCAGGCTGTGACGCAGTGGGCAGGCGCTCGGAGACAGACAGGCCTGCCGGGGCGGGGCTTGTGGTGATTAGGCTGGGACGGGGCGCGTCGCCAGAACCCGTGGACCCGGCGGTGACGTCCCAGGGGGAGAGCCGGTGCGTCGGACGACCTCGAAGAACGACTCAGGACGACAAGCAATGGTCGCCCCAGCACGGCATGCGGGTGCTCGACCACACCAGGAGGAACTGTGAGCAGCGATCGGGACGGGATCCGCGGGGGCTGGGCCACACCCGGCGATGACCAGCCCGACGCGGAATCCTCCATCGAGACGACGGGCGAGTTCACCATCGACTACGCGCCGCCCGCCTGGTACACGCAGAACGCCTCCGGGGGTTCCGGCTCCGGTTCCCGGGCCGCGGAGACTTCGGGGCCGTCGTCCCAGGAGTCCAGGGCCGCACAGGGTCCGGGGCAGGGTCCGGGGCAGGGTCCGGGGCAGGGGGCCGACGCGGCTTCCGGCGGCGCCGGTGCCGGTACTGATGCCGGTTCCGGGGTGCCCGCTGCCGCGGCCGGCTCGCCCTCCGGGTTCTCGCTGTCGTCGTTGCCCGGGCTGACCCCGCCGGCTCATGTGAATCCCCGGCCGCCGGTCGCGGGGCCCGCGCCCGTTCCGCCGCCGCCTACTGCGGCTCCGGCTCCGGCTCCGGCTCCGGCTCCGGCTCCGGCTCCGGCTCCGGCTCCGGGGGCACCGTTCACGCCTCCGCCGCCCGCGCCCGGGGCTCCCTTCACGCCGCCGGCTCCCGCGCCCGGTGCTCCGTTCACGCCGCCCGCGCCTCCTGCCCCGCCCGCGCCGCCGGTCGGCGCTCCCGTCGCGGTCCCGAGGCTTCCGGTAGGCAGTGGATTCGAGCCGCAGCTCCCGCAGCCGCCGCAGCCTGAACCGCAGGTCGCGGCGGAGTCCGGGAACGGTGACCTGGAGAGCGGCGCCACCATGCGGATCTCCGCCGTCTCGGTGAAGCGGGAGGTGGCGGAGCACGCCGACGCCGCGGTCGTTGCCACGCCGACGCCGAGGCCGGAACCGGATCCGATGTCGGAGCCCGAGCCGGCCGAGGAGGCGGTCGCGGAGAGCCCGGCGGATGAGACGTCCGGTGAGGACGACGGCGAGTTCGGCGGCCCCTCGGGTACGTCGGAGGCCGAGGACGCCCGGCCCGAGGGTGCGGCGGAGGACACCGCTCCGGGCGACGCCGAGGCGGAGGTCGAGGTCGAGGAAGAGCCCGAGGCCGAGGAAGAGGAAGAGGCGGAGGTAGAAGCCGACGTCGAGGCAGACGCCGACGGGGAAGCGGAGCCCGAGGACAGCGTGTCCGAGGTGGCCGAGCCCTCCGACGTCGTGACTGCGGAGGCCGGGCAGTCGGACGCTGATCCTTCGGACGCGGTGATCGCTGACGCCGAGCCCTCCGACGTCGTGCCCGCGGACGCCGGGCCTCATCAGGACGGCGGGCCCCAGGACGCCGTTCCGGCCGTGCCGGACGCCCCGCAGGACGCCCCGCAGGACGCCCCGCAGGACGCGCCCCCGGTCGCGGCTCCCGCGCCCGCCCCGGCGCCGCAGGCCGGGCTGCCGCCGTTGCCGCCGTCGTACCAGCCGGCCGCTCCGGCACCGGCGGCCCAGTGGCCGGCGCAGCCGCAGCCGCAACCGGCGGAACCGCCGGCGCCCGCGCAGCCGCAACCGCAGCCGTCGCCCGCCGAGGGCCAGCAGCCCGTGCCGCCGCAGCCGTTCCAGCCGCAGGCTCCGCAGCCCGCCCCGGCGGCCTGGCCCCAGCAGCCGCCGCCCGCGCCTGCCCCGCAGGCACCGGACGGTTACGGCTTCCCGCACCAGGGAGCACCGGCCCCCGCTGTCCCGCAGCCTCCGGCACCGCAGGACGGCTACGGCTTCCCCCACCCCGGCATGCCCGCGCCCGGGCCCGCACCGGCCCCCGCTCCCCCGCAGCCCTTTGCCCAGCACCCGGCCGGCCCTCCGGCGCCTGCCCCCGCACCGCAGGACGGCTACGGCTTCCCCCACCCCGGCGCACCGGCCCCCGCGCCCGACACCCCGGGCGGCTACGGCTTCCCCCAGGCCCCCGCGGTCCAGCCCCAGCCCCAGCCTGGGGTGCCTCCGCAGGGCGTGCCCCCGCAGGCTCCGCAGGCGCCCCAGATGCCCCAGCCGCCCGTCGACCCCCGGGCCGGGACCGCGTGGCCGCAGCCCATTCGGCACGACCAGCGGCAGCCCACCAACCCCGGTGCCGCGCCGCTGGGTTACACCGCGGCCGTGGAGCTGTCGTCCGACCGGCTGCTGAACAACAAGAAGCAGAAGGCGAAGAGCGGGCGGCCGACCGCCGCGTCGTCCCGGTTCAAGATCGGCGGGAAGAAGGAGGAGGCCGAGCGGCAGCGGAAGCTGGAGCTGATCCGGACGCCCGTGCTCTCCTGCTACCGGATCGCCGTCATCAGCCTCAAGGGCGGTGTGGGCAAGACGACCACGACCACCGCCCTCGGCTCGACGCTCGCCACCGAGCGCCAGGACAAGATCCTCGCGATCGACGCCAACCCGGACGCCGGCACGCTCGGCCGCCGGGTGCGCCGTGAGACCGGGGCCACCATCCGTGACCTCGTCCAGGCGATCCCGTACCTCAACTCCTACATGGACATCCGCCGGTTCACCTCCCAGGCGCCGTCCGGGCTGGAGATCATCGCCAACGACGTGGACCCGGCCGTGTCCACGACGTTCAACGACGAGGACTACCGGCGCGCGATCGACGTGCTCGGCAGGCAGTACCCGATCATCCTGACCGACTCCGGCACCGGTCTGCTCTACAGCGCCATGCGCGGCGTGCTCGACCTCGCCGACCAGCTGATCATCATCTCGACGCCTTCGGTGGACGGGGCGAGCAGTGCCAGCACGACGCTGGACTGGCTGTCCGCGCACGGCTACTCGGACCTCGTCTCGCGCTCCATCACCGTGATCTCGGGCGTCCGCGAGACCGGGAAGATGATCAAGGTCGAGGACATCGTGTCGCACTTCGAGACGCGGTGCCGGGGGGTGGTCGTGGTGCCCTTCGACGAGCACCTCTCCGCCGGTGCCGAGGTCGATCTCGACATGATGCGGCCGAAGGTCAGGGAGGCGTACTTCAACCTCGCGGCGATGGTCGCCGAGGACTTCGTCCGGCACCAGCAGTCGCACGGTCTGTGGACCTCCGACGGCAACCCGCCGCCGGTTGCCGCACCGCCGCTGCCGGGCCAGTTCCCCGGCCAGCCGCTCCCCCAGCCGGGCCAGCAGGTCCCGGGGCAGCCCATGCCCGCTCAGCCGTACGCCCCGGGTCAGCCCGTCCCCGGGCAGCCCGTCCCCGGGCAGCCCATCCCCGGGCAGCAGGTCCCCTACCCGCAGGCACCGCAGCCGCAACCGCAGCACCAGCAGCCGCAACCGCAGCCGCCCCAGCCCGGGCAGCCGTACGCCCCCGGTCAGCCGTACGCCCCGGGTCAGCCGTACCCGCAGGCCCAGCCTTACCCGCAGGCGCAGCCCGGCCAGCCGGCCTACCCGCAGCCGGGGCAGCCCTACCAGCAGCCCTCGCCGCCCCAGCCCCAGCCCCAGCCCCAGCCCCAGCCCGGTTACGGCTACCCGCAACAGCAGCAACCGCAGCAGCCGGACGGGCAGAACCCGCCTCCGCCGCCCCAGCAGTAGGCCGGCAGCAGCCGGGAGCAAAGGAAGGGCGGCCGGTGCCCATGGGGCACCGGCCGCCCTTCGGCGTCACAGCGGCGGTCAGCCGGCCGCGGCCACCAGTTGCCGGCAGCGCTCGACGTCCTTGGCCATCTGCTCCAGCAGCGCTTCCAGCGACTCGAACTTCGCCTGCCCGCGCACGAACGCCAGGAAGTCCACGGCGACGTGCAGGCCGTACAGATCAAGGCCGACACGGTCGATGGCGTACGCCTCCACCGTGCGCTCGGTGCCGTCGAACTGCGGGTTCGTGCCGACGGAGATCGCGGCCGGCATCGCCTCGCCCTGGGCGTGCAGCCAGCCGGCGTAGACGCCGTCGGCCGGGATCGCGGTGTGCGGCAGCGTCTCGACGTTGGCGGTCGGGAAGCCCATTTCCCGGCCCCGCTGGGCTCCGCGCACGACCACGCCCTCCACCCGGTGCGGGTGGCCCAGGATCTCCGCGGCGCCCTTGACGTCGCCCTCGGCGACCAGGCGCCGGGTGAGGGTCGAGGAGAACGGCTCGCCGCCGCCCGCCTCCCCGCTGACGTACAGGTCGACGACCTCGACCTCGAAGTCGTAGATCTTGCCCTGCTCGGCCAGGAACTCGACGTTGCCCGCGGCGCGGTGGCCGAAGCGGAAGTTCGGGCCCTCGACGACCGCCTTGGCGTGCAGCTTGTCGACGAGGACCTTGACGACGAAGTCGGCCGGCGACAGCTTCGAGAACTCGGTGGTGAACGGCAGGATCAGCACGGCGTCCACGCCGAGGTCGGCCATGAGCTCGGCGCGGCGGTGGTGCGGGGCCAGCAGCGGCGGGTGGCTGCCGGGGCGTACGACCTCGCTGGGATGCGGGTCGAAGGTGACGACGACGGCGGGAACGCCCAGCTCCCGCGCACGGTCCACGGCATGCCTGATGATCAGCTGGTGCCCGCGGTGCACCCCGTCGTAGGAACCGATGGTGACGACGCTGCGCCCCCAGTCCTCGGGGATGTCCTCCAAGCCACGCCAGCGCTGCACTGTGACCGCTCCTCGAACCCGTGTCCGTATTTCCCGTTGACCACGTTTACCGTTGGCCACTTACGCAGGTCTAAGGGTGCCATGCCGGGGGCGGCCTGCCCGCACCGGCATCAAGGCTGTGACCGGACGCACGTGTCACCTCTGCTCGGATCCCGACTCGCCCGCTCTCAGGCCGGGACGCGGACGCCCGCGATGTCCTCGAGCGTCCGGCGGGCGCCGGGGCCGACCACGGCCGCCCAGGCCTGCGGCGCGTCGGACAGCCAGCCGAGCACGCGGGCCGCGAAGCCGGGCACGCGGCGGCCCAGGTCGGCCAGGCGGCGGTCGAAGCGGGCCGTGCCGTCCGGGGTGCGGGTGAGGAGCAGGCCGGTGCGGTGGACCAGGGCGCGGACGTCGTCGCCGTCGTGGCGGACGACCGTGTGCAGCACGGCGTCCAGGACGGCGGGGGCCTCTTCGCCGGCCAGCAGGACGTCGAGGAGTTCGCGGCGCATGGGCCGGGAGGCGGGGGCCCCGGGAGCTGTCAGGACGGCGGCGAGCGCGACGCGCAGGTCCTCGGCACCGCCGTCGAGCAGCCCGGTGACCAGGGGAAGGAGTGCGGCGCGGGCGGTGGGGCCCCGGTCCAGACGCCGGTCGACGTGCGCGGCGACGGCGGCACCCACGCCGCCGCCGGCGCAGACATCGACGCACGAGTCGGCGCAGACACAGGCGCGGACGTCGGCACGGACGTCGGCACGGACGTCGGCACGGACGTCGGCGGCGGTCTCCGGCCCCCGCCACACGGCCTCCCGGCCCTGCCACACGGCCTCCCGGCCCCGCCCCGCCGCCTCCCGGAGGAGTGCGGCGACCCGGTGGGCAACCGGCGGCGTGGCCGCGTGGACGAGCGTGCGCAGCGCCTCCGCGACGTCGGCGCCGGGCCGGCGCAGCCGGGCGCGGAAAGCGTCCAGGACCGGGTTTGGGTGGGTCGTCAGGGCACCGGCCAGCGCGTCGGCCGGGAACGCCGGGTCGCCCGCGGTGAAGTGCCGCAGCGCCTGAGGGAGATGGCGGGAGCGGGTGCGCGGATCGCGGACGAGGAGGGCGAGCGCGCCGCCGTGCAGGGCGCGGTCGGCGGGGCGGGCGAGCAGCGCGAGGGCCACGTAGCGCAGCAGGGCGCGGTCGACCTCCGTGCGCACGTGCGGGGCGGCGCGCAGCCCGTGCGCCACCGCGGCGGCCCGCCGGGCCGGCCGTTCGTCGTGCGCCCACCGGTCGACGGCCCGGCACAGGGCGGACGGCTCGTCCTGCGCCAGCGCGCCGAGCAGTTCGCCGGCCCGCCGGTGCCCGCTCTCGACGAGCACCTCGGTCAGTTCGTCCAGGGCGCGCCGCCGGTGGGTGTGCAGCAGCGCCTGCGCGGCATCGGCGACGCTCGCGTGCGGGGTCGCGGGCAGCGGCCGGTCGTCGTCGAACCAGCCGACGAGGAGCGGCTGTACGACGGCGGGGTCGGCGGCGAGGAGCCGGGCGGCCGTGTCCAGGAAACGCGGGCCGGTGTCCTGCGGGGGGTCGTCGGCGAGGACGAGAATGCGCAGCAGGCCGAAGCGGACGGCTTCCGGGACGGGCAGCGTGCTCCAGAAACCGGGGCCGAGCTCCCGCGCGAACGCGCCCTGTCGGGGCCGCTCGGCCACGATGCGGTCGGCGAGCCCGCGCAGCACCTCCTCGTACGGCGTCGCGTCCGGTACCCGGCGCAGGGTCTCGGCGAGCAGCCGGGCGGCCCACCAGGAGCGCGGCCCCGGGTCCGGGGCGTCCCCCAGCGCGTCGGCCAACTCCTCCAGGCGTGCGGCGAGTTCGCCGGTGCCGTGGCGGCGGCCGAGGAACAGCAGCGCCTCGGCGACGGGGCCGACGCGGTGGTGCGGCACGGGGCCCGGCCCGGTGCCGGGCGGGGTGCGGTGGTGGACCAGACGGTGGAGCGCCTCGTCGAGGTCGAGGTGCATGCCCTGGAGCCAGTCGGCCAACTCCTCATGGGCGAACCGGTAGTCGGAGCCGACGGGTACGAGGAGGCCCTCGGCGAGGACGGCGGACGCCCAGCCGGCACCGCCGCCGAGCCGTGCGGGGGCCCGGTCCGGAGGGAACACCGCCTCGAACGACGCCCGGGCGAGCGTGCCCCGGCCGGAGGCGAGGCTGCGGCGGGCGGCCTCGTGGACCTGGCCGGCGACCCTGACGGCGAGCCGGCGTACGACGGAGCCGCGCAGGCCGTTCGCGGCGGCGAGGCGTTCGGCGACGCGCAGGCACGTCAGGTCCAGGTGGGCCGAGAGGACGTCGTCGCGGTCCACGCGGGCACGGGGGCCGTCGGCGATGTCGGGCAGGGCGGCGCGCACCTCGGACAGCAGCCGGAGGGTGAGCGGGTGCCGGGCGTCGGCGCCGCGCAGGGTGTCCCCGGGGATGCCGTGGAGCGCGCTGGCCCGGCGGGCCTCGTCCTCGGTGAGGTCGCCGAGGTGCACGCAGGGCGGCAGCCCCGCGGGGGCCGCCGGGGTCCGGTCGCCGGGGGCGAAAGGCGCGGCCCGGTGCAGCAGGTCCTGGGGGAACATCGCGCCCGCCTCCTCCCAGTACTCCGCCCGGCAGGCCACCACCAGCCGCGCTCCCGTCTCCCGCAGCCACCGCGCCGTCCCCGCGGCCCACTCGGACAGCCGGCAGGCGGACTCGGGAGGCGTCTCCTCGGGGTCGTCGAGCAGGATCAGCAGCGGCCGGCCGGCCGTGCGGGCGACGTGGGCGAGGCGGGCCGGGCCGGCGTCGTCGAGTGCGGGACCCGCCGCTCGGCCCACCGCCCCGCGCGCCGCCCGGGCCAGGGCCCGGTGGGCGGCGTCCGCGACCGACGCGTCGGTCGCCCGCAGGTCGGCGCCGCGCAGCCACAGCGTGGGCGCGGGCTCCGCGCCGCGGGCGCGACGGGCGGCGAGTGCCGCGAGTTCCGTCGTACGGCCGCAGCCCGGCGGTGCGACGAGTGCGAGGACGGCGGCCGGGCCGGCGCTGAACGCGGCGAACTCCCGCGAGATCGCGGCGCGTTCGACCAGCGGACCCGATGGCACCCCCGGTGGTGCATCCCATGACGCGTACGGTGGCGCGTACGGCGACGCGTCCGATGCCATGCCTGGTGGCGCGTCCGATGGCATGTCCGACGACGGATCCGGTGGTGCGTCCGGGCCGGACGAGGCGGCCGTCAGGCGGAGGACTCCGGCCAGGTTCAGGTCGGCGCCGTACGCCGGCACCGTGGCGGCGTTCTCGGCGAGCAGTGCGGCCAGCGGGCCCTCGGCTGCGTGCGGTGGCACGGCGAAGCCGGTGTCGCGGTGGCCGGACCGCAGCGCGGTGCCGAGGACGCCGGTCACCGCGCCGGTCGCGGCGTCCAGCACCGGTCCCCCGGCCGCCCCGCCGCCGGGCCGCAGCGCGTCCCGGCCCGCCGTGCCGACGGCGAGTTCCAGCGCGTCGCCGAGGTGGTACAGACGGTCGCCCGTCGTGTACGTCACCGGCGTCGCGCCGAGCACCCGCGCCGCGCGCCAGCAGCCGGCCGCGATGCTGACGTACGTGCCGCTCTCGACGCGGTCCCGCACGCTGATCGGAAGCGGCTCGAGGCCCAGGCCCTCGGTGCGGACGAGGGCCAGTCCCAGCGCGGGCAGCGCGGTCACCGCGTCCGCTGTCACCCGGCAGCGTCGGTCACCGGCGCCGTGCAGCACCAGCCCGGCCAGGCCGTCGACCACTTCGTGGGCGGTGATCAGGGTGCCGTGGTGGTCGGCCGCGAACGCGGTGCCCCGGGGACGGCCGGCAAGGTCGTGGACGCGGGCGAGGGCGGCGTCGGGGGCCCGAGCGGCCTCGCGGGCCAAGGCACCCTCACGGGCCAAGACGTCCGCGCCCTCGCGGGCGAAGGCACCCTCGAAGGCCAGGGCGGCCTCGGGGGCCGGCCGGGCGCGCCACGGAGCCCGTTCGTGCCGAGGGACCTCTCCCGCCATGGTCGAACCTTCCGCCGTACATCCGCCGTACATCTGTGCACCGACCTCGACGGTAGGCACGACATGATCGGCGCGACAGAGCGCGGCGGGAACGCGCCCCCTCGCACTCCCTCGGTTCACTCCGAGCGCCTGCCCGGACGGGTGAATGGACGGGGCCGGTCGGACACAACCTGGATGTGGGGGAACCGAGGGGGGACCGTGGAGCGGCGGGCACATCGAACCCCGTGACCGCCGCTCCACGGGCAGGCCGCGGCCGGCTCAGCCGAAGACGGCCAGGCTCTTGGCCTTGCCCTTCTGTTCCTCGACGAGCGCGAGGAACCGGCCCTCGGGGTCGAAGACGGCCACGGCTCCGGCGCCGGCGTACACGTCCGGCATCTCCAGGCGTACGCCGTTGAGGAGCAGCCCGGCCCGGCGGGAGTCCACGTCCCAGCGGGGGAACGCGGCGGCGGCCGCCTCGGCGATCGGCATCACGGTCAGCTCCTGCTGGAGCTGGTCCAGCGTCCTGGCGGCGTCCAGCTTGTACGGGCCGACGCGGGTGCGGCGCAGCGCCGTGAGGTGGCCGCCGACGCCCAGGCCGGCGCCCAGGTCGCGGGCCAGCGCCCGGATGTAGGTGCCGGAGGAGCAGACCACCGACACGACCAGGTCGAGGACCGGGGTGCCGTCCTCGGCGACGGCGTCCCGGACGTCGTACACGGCGAACGACGAGACGGTGACCGGGCGGGCCGGGATCTCGAAGTCCTCGCCCTCGCGCGCCCGCTTGTACGACCGCACGCCGTCGATCTTGATGGCGCTGACCTTGGACGGCACCTGCATGATGTCGCCGGTCAGCGCGGCGATCCCGGCGTCGACGGCCTCGCGGGTGATCTTGGAGGCGTCGGTGGACGCGGTGATCTCGCCCTCGGCGTCGTCGGTGACCGTGGTCTGGCCGAGGCGGATCGTGCCCAGGTACTCCTTCTCGGTCAGCGCCAGGTGGCCGAGGAGCTTGGTCGCCTTCTCGACGCCGAGGACCAGGACCCCCGTCGCCATCGGGTCGAGGGTGCCCGCGTGGCCGACGCGCCGGGTCCGGGCGATGCCGCGCATCTTGGCGACCACGTCGTGCGAAGTGAAGCCCGACGGCTTGTCGACGATGACGAGGCCGTCGGGCGTCCGGTTGTTCTGGGTCATTCGGCGGTTTCGTCCTCGTCCTCACCGGGCTTCTTGTACGGGTCCGCGCCACCGGCGTACGCGGCGCCCGCGGACGCCTCGCGCACCTTGGCGTCGGACTCGCGCGCCCTGTCGAGGAGGTCCTCGATGGTCCGGGCGGTGTCCGGGAGGGCGTCCGCCACGAAGGTCAGGGTCGGGGTGAACTTGACGCCCGCCGCCGCGCCGACCGCGGAACGGAGCACGCCCTTGGCGCTCTCCAGACCGGCGGCCGCGGCCTTGCGCTCCTCCTCGTCCCCGTACACGGTGTAGAAGACGGTCGCCTCCCGGAGGTCCCCGGTGACCCGGGTGTCCGTGATGGTGACGTGCGAGCCGAGCCGCGGGTCCTTGATCCCGCGCTGCAGCTTCTGGGCCACCACCTCTCGGATGAGGTCCGCCAGCCTCTTAGCCCGCGCGTTGTCGGCCACTGGTCGTCTCCCGTTCTTTCTTTCTCTGCGTTCTGTGGTCAGTCGTCGTCGCCGTGGAAGCGGCGTCTCACCGACAGCAGCTCCACCTCGGGGCGCCCGGCGACCAGCCGCTCGCACCGGTCCAGTACGTCGGTGACGTGGCCCGCGTCGCCTGCGACGACCGCCAGGCCGATGCCGGCCCTGCGGTACAGGTCCAGGTGGTCGACCTCGGCCGCGCTCACGGAGTACTTCCGCTGCAGCTCGGCGACGATCGGACGGACGACGGAGCGTTTCTCCTTCAGCGACCGTACGTCGCCGAGGAGCAGGTCGAAGGACAGAGTCCCCACATACATGTGTGCCCGGATGACCCGCCGGTACGGGATTGATGGGCCCGCCGGACCACCGGCGGGAACATCAGCACCGTACAACGAACGGCCGGGGCCGATCGACGGAAATTACTCTCCGTCGACCGGCCCCGGACCGGACCGTCTCGGAAGGCCGGGCGCTTACGCGCGCGGCTTCTCCCGCATCTCGTACGTCGCGATGACGTCGTCGACCTTGATGTCGTTGAAGTTTCCGAGGTTGATACCGCCCTCGTAGCCTTCGCGGATCTCGGTGACGTCGTCCTTGAAGCGACGCAGACCCTCGATGTTGAGGTTCTCCGCGACCACCTTGCCGTCGCGGATGAGGCGCGCCTTGGTGTTGCGGCGCACCTCGCCGGAGCGGATGAGCACACCGGCGATGTTGCCCAGCTTGGACGACTTGAAGACCTCGCGGATCTCCGCCGTGCCGAGCTCGACCTCCTCGTACTCCGGCTTGAGCATGCCCTTGAGGGCCGCCTCGATCTCCTCGATCGCCTGGTAGATGACCGAGTAGTACCGGACGTCCACACCCTCGCGCTCGGCCATCTGCGCCGCGCGGCCGGCCGCGCGGACGTTGAAGCCGATCACGATGGCGTCGGAGCCCATCGCCAGGTCGATGTCCGACTCCGTGACCGCACCGACGCCGCGGTGCAGGACCCGGATGTCGACCTCTTCGCCGACGTCCAGCTGGAGCAGGGAGGACTCGAGCGCCTCGACCGAACCGGAAGCGTCACCCTTGATGATCAGGTTCAGCTGCTGGACCTCGCCGGCCTTCAGCACCTTGTCCAGGTCCTCGAGGGACACACGACGCGTGCGCTTGGCGAAGGCCGCGTTGCGCTCGCGGGCGGCGCGCTTCTCGGCGATCTGACGGGCCGTACGGTCCTCGTCGACCACCAGGAAGTTGTCGCCCGCACCCGGGACGTTGGTCAGGCCCAGGACCTGGACCGGCGTCGACGGGCCGGCCTCGGCGACGTTGTTGCCGTTGTCGTCGAGCATGGCGCGCACCCGGCCGTAGGCGTCGCCCACGACCATCGTGTCGCCGACCCGCAGCGTGCCGCGCTGGACGAGGACCGTCGCCACGGCACCGCGGCCGCGGTCGAGACGGGACTCGATCGAGATGCCCTGCGCGTCCTGGTTCGGGTTGGCCCGCAGGTCGAGCGAGGCGTCGGCCGTGAGGATCACGGCCTCCAGCAGCGAGTCGATGTGCAGACCCTGCTTGGCGGAGATGTCGACGAACATGGTGTCGCCGCCGTACTCCTCGGCCACCAGGCCGTACTCGGTCAGCTGACCGCGCACCTTGGTCGGGTCGGCGCCCTCGACGTCGATCTTGTTGACCGCGACGACGATCGGGACGTCGGCCGCCTTGGCGTGGTTGAGCGCCTCGACCGTCTGCGGCATGACGCCGTCGTTGGCCGCGACGACCAGGATCGCGATGTCGGTCGACTTCGCACCGCGGGCACGCATGGCGGTGAACGCCTCGTGACCCGGGGTGTCGATGAAGGTGATCTTGCGCTCTTCGTCGTTGACCTCGGTCGCGACCTGGTAGGCACCGATGTGCTGGGTGATGCCGCCGGCCTCGCCCGCGATGACGTTCGTCTTGCGGATGGCGTCGAGCAGGCGGGTCTTGCCGTGGTCGACGTGACCCATGACGGTGACGACCGGCGGACGGACGACCAGGTCCTCCTCGCCGCCCTCGTCCTCGCCGAACTCGATGTCGAAGGACTCGAGCAGCTCGCGGTCCTCCTCCTCGGGGCTGACGATCTGAACCGTGTAGTTCATCTCGCCGGCGAGGAGCTGCAGCGTCTCGTCGGAGACGGACTGCGTGGCCGTGACCATCTCGCCCAGGTTCATCATCACCGCGACGAGCGACGCCGGGTTGGCGTTGATCTTCTCGGCGAAGTCGGTGAGCGACGCACCGCGCGACAGGCGAATGGACTCGCCGTTGCCGCGAGGCAGCATCACGCCGCCGACCGACGGGGCCTGCATGGCCTCGTACTCCTGGCGCCTCTGCCGCTTCGACTTGCGGCCACGGCGCGCGGGACCACCGGGACGGCCGAACGCGCCCTGCGTGCCACCGCGACCGCCCGGACCACCGGGACGACCGCCGAAGCCGGGACGGCCACCGCCGCCGGCACCGGGACCACCCGGACGGCCGGCGAAGCCACCGCCGCCGCCACCGGGACCACCGGGACGACCGGCGAAGCCACCGCCGCCACCGCCGCCGGGACGACCGGCGAAGCCGCCGCCGCCCGGACGACCGGCACCGCCGGGACGACCGGCACCGCCGGGACCGCGGCCACCGGGGCCACCGCCGCCGGGACGCGGACCCGCGGCGGGACGCTGCGGCATCATGCCGGGGTTCGGACGCGGGCCGCCGGGGCCGCCGCCGGGACGCGGACCGCCCTGCGGACGGGGCATGCCGGCCGGCGACGGACGCGGACCGCCCGGAGCCTGCGGACGCGGACCGCCGCCCTGGGCGCCACCGGGCGCCTGGGGACGGGGACCGGCGCCGGGGGCACCGGGACCGCCCGGACGGGCTCCCTGCGGCCGGGGCGCCTGCGGGCGCGCCATGCCGGTGGAGCCACCGGAGGTGAAGGGGTTGTTGCCCGGGCGCGGACCGGCCGGGCGTCCGCCCGGACGCGGGGCCTGACCGCCGGGACGCGGAGCGCCCTGACCGGGACGGCCCTGACCCTGACCCTGACCGCCGGCCGGACGGCCGCCGGGCTTGGGGGCACCGGGACGCGCGCCGGGGCGCGGACCCTGGGAGGCCGGCGAGGACGGGGCCGGAGCCGGCGCCGACGGCGGAGCGGTGAACTCCGGCGTGGTGGGCGCGGCCGGAGCCGGACGCGGTGCGGGCCTGGGGCCCGGCGTCGGGCGCGGTCCCGCAGCCGGCGCGGGGGCCGACGACGGGGCCGCGGGCTGCTGCGCCGCGGCGGGCCTGGGCGCGGCCGGAGCCGGCGCCGGCGGCCTCGGGGCAGCCGGACGGGCCGCCTGCGCCGGAGAGGGCGCGCCGGGCTTGGGGGCGGCCTTCCGGGGCGCGGGGCGGCCGGCGGACTTGCCGTTGCCGCTGCCCGCCTGGAAGGCGTCAGTCAGTTTGCGTACTACGGGCGCTTCGATGGTCGAAGACGCCGAACGGACGAATTCACCGAGTTCCTGGAGCTTGGCCATGACGACCTTGCTCTCGACACCGAACTCCTTGGCGAGTTCGTAGACCCGGACCTTAGCCACTTCGCTCCTTTGAGGTCCGGGTTGCGGCCGGACCGTCGCTAGTTCATGGGCGTACTCATCGCGTACTCATCGAGTGCTCATCGCAATCTCGACCTGCTTTCGACTCGCGAGGTACCAGGCCGCACGGGGTTCCGCGCGGCACGACTTACGGTGTTGCCCGATCGGCAACTGTCGTCTGCTCGACGTATCGGCGCAACGCCTTTGTGTCGAGCGCTCCCGGGGCGCGCAGTGCCCGCGTGAACGCCCGACGGCGTACCGCCTGGTCGAGACAGACCGAGGCGGGGTGCACATAGGCACCCCGGCCGGGCAGCGTACCGCGAGGATCGGGGACGCACTCGTCCTCGATCGCCACGATGCGCAGTAGGTCGACCTTGGCCGCTCGCTCCCGGCATCCCACACACGTGCGTTCAGGGCATGTTCGGGTGCGCGTCCGGCCAGACACTCTTAAGTCTACCTCCCCGTACCGACCTCACCCCTTTGGGGCTGAGATCGAACGTTGCTGCGCACATAACTGTCGTGATCTAAGCGACCTGCGGCTTGGAACTATTCCCCGGCCGTCTGCTCGGTGTCCGGGCGGATGTCGATACGCCATCCGGTGAGCCGGGCGGCGAGCCGGGCGTTCTGCCCCTCCTTGCCGATGGCCAGGGAGAGTTGGTAGTCCGGCACGGTCACCCGGGCGGACCTGGCGGCCATGTCCACGACCTCCACCTTGGAGACGCGGGCCGGCGACAGCGCGTTGGCGACCATCTCCGCCGGGTCGTCCGACCAGTCGACGATGTCGATCTTCTCGCCGTTCAGCTCGCCCATGACATTGCGCACACGTCCGCCCATGGGGCCGATGCAGGCGCCCTTGGCGTTCAGGCCCGATCGGGTGGACCGGACGGCGATCTTCGTGCGGTGACCGGCCTCGCGGGCGATCGCGGCGATCTCGACGGATCCGTCGGCGATCTCCGGCACCTCGAGCGCGAACAGCTTCTTCACCAGGTTCGGGTGCGTGCGGGAGAGCGTCACGGACGGGCCGCGGACGCCCTTCGCCACCCGGACGACGTACGACCGCAGGCGCGTGCCGTGCTGGTACGTCTCGCCGGGCACCTGCTCCTGCACCGGCAGGATGGCCTCCAGCTTGCCGATGTCCACGAGCACGTTCTTCGGGTCGCGGCCCTGCTGGACCACGCCGGTGACGATGTCGCCCTCGCGGCCGGCGTACTCGCCGAGCGTCGCGTCGTCCTCGGCGTCGCGCAGCCGCTGCAGGATCACCTGCTTGGCGGTGGTGGCGGCGATACGGCCGAAGTCGGACGGGGTGTCGTCGAACTCGCGGGGCTCCTGCCCCTCCTCGAGGTCCTCGGGGTCCTCCTTCGCCCACACGACCACGTGACCGGACTCCCGGTCGAGCTTCACACGCGCGTGGCGGTGGCTTCCCTCGGTGCGGTGGTAGGCGATGAGGAGGGCCGACTCGATCGCCTCGACCAGCAGGTCGAAGGAGATCTCCTTCTCCCGTACCAAGCCCCGCAGGGCACTCATGTCGATGTCCACGGCTACGCCTCCTCTGCGTTCTCTTCGTGCTTGTCCTTACGGCTGAACTCCACCTGCACGCGGGCCTTCTCGATCTCGGGGAAGGCGACTCTGCGTGTGGTGGCCTTGCGCCCCTTGACCCCGGGCACCTCGAGGTCGAGTCCTTCGTCGTCGACCCGCAGGATTCTGGCGACCAGCTCGCCGCCCTCGGCCAGCTGGAACTTCACCAGCCGGTCGATCGCGCGGACGTAGTGCCGGTGTTCCGTGAGGAGGCGTTCCGCGCCCGGGGTGCCGACCTCGAGGGTGTACTCGCCCTCGCCCATCGCGTCCGTCTCGTCGAGCTTCGCCGAGAGCGCGCGGCTCACATCGGCGATCTTGTCCAGATCGGCACCGGTGTCGGAGTCGACGACGACGCGCAGCACCCGCTTGCGTCCGACCGAGTCCACCGCGATCTCCTCGAGATCCAGGCCCTGGGAGCTGACGAGCGGTTCCAGGAGCTCTCGCAGCCTCTCGCTGTGGGTGGTGCTCATCCGGGTGACTCCTCGGCCGCGTGTGCTGTTGTGGGATGGGTCGCGTGTCTGGTCAAAGGGTATCGGGTCGCGGGGGGTGTTGCCGTCCACCTGCGCACGGGCGGGCGCCGGTGCCGGCGCCTGGCGGCGGGCGGAGGCGGGGACAGTGCCGGCACACCGCGACGGACACAGGCACGGCCGGTCCCGGCGGCGCGGAGACAGGACCGGGCGCCGGTGCCCGGCGGCGGGCGGGGGCGCGGCCGGTCCCGGCGGCGCGCGCGGCGGACGGTGACACGGCCGGTCCCGGCGCCTGGCGGCGGGCGGAGGCACGGCCGGTCCCGGCCGCGCGGAGACACGACCGGGCGCCGGTGCCCGGCGGCGGGCGGGTGCACGGGCGGTGCCGGTGCCCGGCGGCGGGCGGGGGCGCGGGCGGTGCCGGTGCCCGGCGGCGGGTGGGGGCGCGGGTACCGTGATCACGGCGGGCGGCCCTCCCGCCCGTTTGTTCGTACGAGCCTCCGAGGACGTCAGCCGTGCCGTACCCCCCGCCGTCGCGCGCCCTGTCCGCGCCGCGCAGAAGATCCCTGCTCGCCTCGGCCGCCGGGGCCGCCCTGCTGGCGGGCTGCTCGTCCGGAGCCGGCCCGTCGGAGGAGGGCGGGGGCGGCCGTCCGTCGGCCGCCGAGCGGGCTCGCGCGCGTGCGGCCCGGGACAGCGCGGGCCTGCTGGAGCGGTACGACGGTGCGATCGCCGCGTTCCCGGGGCTCGCGGAGCGGCTGGCACCGCTGCGGGCGGAGGTCGCGCGGCATGCGGAGGCGTTCGGCGGCAAGGGCGGGACGGCGTCGCCGTCCCCGTCGGTCCCGTCGGCCACCGCGTCCGCGTCGGTGACCGCGTCCGCGTCGGCGTCGGCCGCCGCGCCCGCCGACGAGAAGTCCGCCCTGGCCGGGCTCGCCGCCGCGGAGCGCGCCCTGGCCGACCGCCGCACGGCCGCGCTCGACGGCCTGCCGGGCGAACTGGCCCGCCTGCTCGCCTCGGTGGCGGCGGCGGGCGCCGCGCACGCGTACCTGCTGACGGAAGGCGCCCGGTGAGCGAGCAGAGGCGGTTGCAGGCCCTTCAGGCGGCGCTGGCGGCCGAGCATGCCGCCGTGTACGGGTACGGGGTGGTCGGCGGGCGGATCGGTGAGCGGCGCCGGGCGGAGGCCAGGTCCGCCTACGACGCCCACCGGGCCCGGCGGGACACGCTGGTGCGCGAGGTGCGCGACCTGGGCGGCACCCCGGTGGTCGCGGCGGCGGCGTACGCGCTGCCCTTCCCGGTGCCTGACTCGGCCGCGGCCGTGCGGCTGGCCGCCGAGCTGGAGGACCGGGTGGCCGGGGTGTACTCCGACCTGGTGCGGGCGGCCGGGGGCGAGTTGCGGCGCGGCGCGGCCGAGGCGCTGCGCGAGGCGGCGGTGCGCGCGGTGCGCTGGCGCGGGGAGAGCGTAGCCTTCCCTGGTCTCGCCGAGCGGGCGGCCGGTGCCGGCCCGTCGGCGACGCCGACCGCGTGACCGGGACTGGAAGGGGACGACTCGCGCATGGCCTTGGAACCCCCGCGACGCCTGGTCAGGGCGCTCGGTGAGAGCGCGCCGGGCGGTGACGGATGGCTGGAGCGGCTGCCCAGGACGGTCCAAGAGGCCGTTGCCGTGCGTGAGTTGACCGTCGAGCGGGTCCAGGTGCCGGGCGGGCGCAGCAGTCTGGTGGTGCTGGTGCGACGGCCGGACGGCACTCCCGCTGTGCTCAAGCTGGCGCCGCCCCGGGCGCGTCCGGAGAGTGAGCGGGCCGCGCTCGCGCACTGGAGCGGCCTGGGTGCCGTGCAGTTGCTGGAGCCCTTCGTGACCGAGGGCGTACTGCTGCTGGAGCGGCTGCACCCTGACGTCTCGGTGCGGTCCCTGCCGGAGGCGAGGGCCCAGCTGGAGGCGGCGGGCACGCTGCGGCGGCTGTGGGTCGGGCCGCCCGCCGGACACGCCTTCGAGACGGTGGCCGGGCGGACCGGCCGGCAGGCGGCGGCGATGCGGGCGAGCGCGTCGGCGGACCCCGAGCTGGCCCCGCTGGTCGACGCGGCGCTCGCGGCCCGCGAGGAACTGCTGGCGGCACCGCCCGAGCAGCGGCTGCTGCACGGGACCTTCCGGCAGAGCAAGGTGCTCGCCGGGGAGCGGATGCCGTGGCTGGCGGTGGGCCCGGACCCGGTGGTCGGCGAGTGCGCCTTCGACCTGGCGCGGCTGGTGCGGGACCGGGTGGAGGACCTGATCGCCTCGGCGTCCGGGGCCACCACGACCCGGCGGCGCGTGAAGCGGCTCGCCGAGGCGCTGGAGGTCGACCGGGAACGGCTGCGCGGGTGGACGCTGTTCCGGGCCGTGGAGTCCGGCGTGCGGGCGCGCAGGGTCGGCCGGGAGCGGGACGCCGAACTGCTGCTGGAGTTCGCGAGCTGGCTCTGACCCCGGCCCACCGGCCGGCCGCCAGGCCGTAGGGAAGACCCGGCCGCCTCGCCGCCCGGACCCCGGCGACCCGCGGCACCTTCGGCCCGGACTCCGTGGACGGGCCCGCACGCCAGGCCGGCGCCGAGGCACGAGCACGCTGCCGCTGGGCGCGGCGAGGTGACGACCGGCGACCCGGCGCCGGCGGAGACGGGCGGCGAGCACGGGCTCGGCCCGCGACGCGCGCCCTCCTCATCGCGCGACCGCGACACCGACCGGACGTCACAGCCTGCGCGGACCGACGCCACCGGGTCCGGATCCCCCGGCGGCCGAGTGCGGCGGACCCCCGCCTGGAGGGGACCGGAACCCGCCGGGAGCGGACCGGACTCCACCGCGAGCCGGACCGGAGCCCGCCAGGAACGGCCCGGACTCCACCGGGGGCACGGACCCCAACGCCGCCACAGCCCGCAACGCCACCGGGGAACGGACCGGAACACCCCTCGCAGCCCTCAATGCCGCCCCGGAACGGACCGGAAAGCCGCCACGGCCCGGAATGCCGTCGCGGCCCGGAATGCCGCAGGGAGACAGCCCGACTCCGCCAGGGGGCCGGCCCGGAATGCCGCAGGGAGACAGGCCGACTCGGCCAGGGGGCGGACCCGGAACCCCGCCGGGGAACGGGACCGTTAGGGTCCCGAGGGCCCGCCCACGCCCCCGAGGGTCAGCTCACGCGGTGAGGCGGGCGATGGCCTCCTCGACCGTCAGTTCCTCGCGCTCGCCGGTCCTGCGGTCCTTCAGCTCCAGCACGCCCTCGGCGGAGCGGCGGCCCGCCACCAGGATCTTCGGTACGCCGATCAGCTCGGAGTCCGTGAACTTCACGCCCGGGGAGACCCCGGCCCGGTCGTCGACCAGGACGCGCAGGCCGGCGGCGCGCAGCCGCTCGGAGACGTCGAGCGCCAGCTCGATCTGCAGGGCCTTGCCCGCGGCCACCACGTGCACATCGGCCGGGGCGACCTCCTCGGGCCAGCACAGGCCCTGCTCGTCGGCGGTCTGCTCGGCGAGGGCGGCGACGGCGCGGGAGACGCCGATGCCGTAGGAGCCCATGGTCACGCGGACCGGCTTGCCGTTCTGGCCGAGGACGTCGAGCTTGAGGGCGTCGGCGTACTTGCGGCCCAGCTGGAAGATGTGGCCGATCTCGATGGCGCGGTCCAGCTTCAGGCCGGTGCCGCACTTGGGGCAGGGGTCGCCCTCCCGCACCACCACGACGTCGGCGTACTCGTCGACCTCGAAGTCACGACCGGCCACCACGTTCTTGGCGTGCAGGTCCGGCTTGTTGGCGCCGGTGATCCACGCGGTGCCCGGGGCGACCCGCGGGTCGGCGATGTACTTGGTCTTCTCCAGGCCCTGCGGGCCGACGTAGCCGCGCACCAGGTCCGGCCGGCCCGTGAAGTCCTCCTCGGTGACCATCTCGACGACGGCCGGGGCGAAGTGCGCCTCGACCTTGTCCAGGTCGACCTCGCGGTCGCCGGGGACGCCGACGGCGACGATCTCGCCGTCGACCTTCACCAGGAGGTTCTTCAGGGTGGCGGAGGCCGGGACGCCGAGGGAGGCGGCGAGGGTCTCGATGGTGGGGGTGTCCGGGGTCGGGATCTCCTCGGGGGCCGGGACGCCGGAGGCGTCCTGGGGCCGCAGCTCGTAGGTGATCGCCTCGGTGTTGGCCGCGAAGTCGCAGTTCGGGCAGTCCGCGAAGGTGTCCTCGCCGGCCTCGGCCGGGGCGAGGAACTCCTCCGACTTCGAGCCGCCCATCGCGCCGGCGGTCGCCGCGCAGATGCGGTAGTCGAGGCCGAGACGGTCGAAGACCCGGCGGTAGGCCTCGCGGTGCAGGGCGTACGACTGGGCGAGCCCCTCGTCGGTCAGGTCGAAGGAGTAGGAGTCCTTCATCAGGAACTCGCGGCCGCGCAGGATGCCGGCCCGCGGGCGGGCCTCGTCGCGGTACTTGTGCTGGACCTGGTAGAGGATCACCGGCAGGTCCTTGTAGGAGGACGCCTGGTCCTTCACCAGCAGCGTGAAGATCTCCTCATGGGTCGGGCCGAGGAGGTAGTCGCCGCCCTTGCGGTCCTTCAGGCGGAACAGCTCGGCGCCGTACTCCTCCCAGCGGCCGGTCGCCTCGTACGGCTCCCGCGGCAGCAGGGCGGGCAGCAGGACCTCCTGCGCGCCGATGGCGTCCATCTCCTCGCGGACGATCCGCTCGACGTTGGCGAGGACCTTCCGGCCCAGCGGCAGCCAGCTCCAGACGCCGGCGGCGGTCCGGCGGACGTAGCCGGCGCGGACGAGGAGCTTGTGGCTGAGCACCTCGGCGTCCGCCGGGTCGTCGCGCAGCGTCTTGGCCATCAACTGGGACATGCGCTGGACCGGTGTGTTCGCCATGGTTCTCGTACTCCTGCTGCGGCGTAAGGGTGATGCCTAGGAGGTTAGCCGGGCGGCCGGGGGCGGCGGAAATCCGTTACCGGCGGCGGAGCAGCGGCAGGGGGGCGCCCATCACGGCGTAGGGCTTCGCGGCGCTCGGGAAGAGGACCTGGCGGGCGAGGTCCTGGTAGCCGAGGGAGCGGTAGAGGCCGCGCGCCGGGCTCTCGATGTCGATCGCGGACAGGATCGAGCGGGGCTCGGTGGCGCCGTCGGTGATCGTGGTGATGAGGGAGCGGCCGATGCCGCGGTTCTGGTAGCGCGGGTGGACGTGCAGCTCGGTGATCACGAAGGAGTCGTCGAGCCAGTCGTCGTGGCCCTGCGCCCGCAGGTACGGCTCGACGACGGTGGACCACCAGTGGGTGCGGTCGTTGGGCATGCCGTACACGAATCCGACGAGGGTGTTCCCGGCGGTGGTGGCGCCCAGGGCCCGCGCGCCGGGGAAGGTCATGTGGCGCAGGACGATCTGACGGCGTACGGCGACTTCTTCCGCGCCGAGTCCGAAGGCGACGGCTTGGACGTCGAGCGCTTCGTCGACCCGGGCGGGAAGGTCGAGCGGGCCGATGACGACGTCGTCGGGCCGGGAGTGACCGTGACCGGGAAAGCGCAGCATGCGGGGAGACTACAGGGCTCGTGACAGCGACGGGTCCCGGAGTCGGGCCGAGGCTAGAACAGCACGCTCATGAACGCGCCGACCTCGCGGAAGCCGACTCTGCGGTACGTCCTGCGCGCGGCGGTGTTGAAGTCGTTGACGTAGAGGCTGACGACCGGCGCCACGTCGGCCAGCGCGTACCGCAGGACCGCCGCCATGCCGGGGGCCGCCAGGCCCTTGCCCCGGTACTCGGGGGCCACCCATACGCCCTGGATCTGGCAGACCTGCGGCGTCGCCGCGCCGATCTCCGCCTTGAAGGCGACCTTGCCGTGTTCGTCGAGGCGGGCGAAGGAGCGGCCGGAGCCGACCAGTTCGGCGACCCGGGCCTGGTAGAGCAGCCCGCCGTCGCCGGCCAGCGGGGAGACGCCGACCTCCTCGGTGAACATCGCCACGCAGGCCGGCATGATCGTCTCCATCTCGTCCTTGCGGATGCGGCGGACGTAGGGATCCGGGGCTATGTCGGCGGGCATGCGGTCGGTGACCATGAGGGGCTGGTGTCTGCGGACCTCGCGGGCCGGTCCCCAGCTCGGTTCGAGGAGGCGCCAGAGCAGGGCGGTGGGCTCGGCGGGGCCGACGACGGAGGAGCAGCGGCGGCCGGCCCGGCGGGCCCGGTCGGCGAAGGCCCGCACGGCACGCGGGGTGGCGCAGATGGGGACCAGGTTGGCGCCCGCGTAGCACAGGGACGTCAGTATTCCGTCCTCGTAGAAGCCCCACATCTCGCCGCCGAGCCGCCACGGGTCGAGGCCGGCGACCTGGACGCGGGAGGTCACGAAGGCGTTCGCGACCGGCTCGCGGTCCAGGACGGCGAGCGCGGCGTCCAGGTCGCTCGGTTCGAGGACTCTGGAGGTGGTCTGCGTCAACACGTGCGGGGCCTCACCCTGAGGGTTCGCTGATCTCCGCACTGTACCTGGCGATTTTCTGCCGCGCCGCCCCGCGGGGCGGCCCGGTGGGACGGGTGCGGCGGCCGTGGCCCGCGGACGTTCCGCGAGGTCGGCCGCGCAGGTGCCGTGGTCAGCCGGCGACCGACACCGAGGGCTCGCCGGAGGCGACGCCCTCGGCCTCCATCCGCTCCGCGAGCTTCATGGCCTCTTCGATGAGGGTCTCGACGATCTTCGACTCGGGGACGGTCTTGATGACCTCGCCCTTGACGAAGATCTGCCCCTTGCCGTTGCCCGAGGCGACACCGAGGTCGGCCTCCCGCGCCTCGCCGGGACCGTTGACCACGCAGCCCATGACCGCCACCCGCAGCGGCACCTCCATGCCGGTCAGACCCGCGGTGACCTCCTCTGCCAGCTTGTACACGTCGACCTGCGCGCGCCCGCAGGACGGGCAGGAGACGATCTCCAGCCCGCGCTGCCGCAGGTTCAGCGACTCCAGGATCTTCAGGCCGACCTTGATCTCCTCCACCGGCGGCGCGCTCAGCGACACCCGGATCGTGTCCCCGATGCCCTGGGAGAGCAGCGCGCCGAAGGCGACGGCCGACTTGATGGTGCCCTGGAACGCCGGGCCCGCCTCCGTCACGCCGAGGTGCAGCGGGTAGTCGCACTGCGCGGCGAGCTGCCGGTATGCCTCGATCATCACGACCGGGTCGTTGTGCTTGACGGAGATCTTGATGTCCCGGAAGTCGTGCTCCTCGAACAGCGACGCTTCCCACAGCGCGCTCTCCACCAGGGCCTCCGGCGTCGCCTTGCCGTACTTCTGCAGCAGCCGCCGGTCCAGCGAGCCCGCGTTGACCCCGATCCGGATCGGCGTGCCGTGGTCCTTCGCCGCCCGTGCGATCTCCTTGACCTTGTCGTCGAACTGCTTGATGTTGCCCGGGTTCACCCGGACCGCCGCACAGCCCGCCTCGATCGCCGCGAACACGTACTTCGGCTGGAAGTGGATGTCCGCGATCACCGGGATCTGCGACTTCCGCGCGATCGTCGCCAGCGCGTCCGCGTCGTCCTGCGTCGGACACGCCACCCGCACGATCTGGCAGCCGGAGGCGGTCAGCTCCGCGATCTGCTGGAGCGTGGCACCGATGTCGGAGGTACGCGTCGTCGTCATCGACTGCACCGACACCGGGGCGTCGCCGCCGACCGGCACGGAGCCGACCTGGATCTGCCGGCTCTTGCGG
The DNA here is from genome assembly GCF_055569945.1 of Streptomyces sp. NPDC031340. Lineage (NCBI taxonomy): Bacteria > Bacillati > Actinomycetota > Actinomycetes > Kitasatosporales > Streptomycetaceae > Streptomyces > Streptomyces sp. NPDC031340. The sequence goes on along the minus strand of NZ_JBVIIE010000014.1, from coordinate 154,030 downwards.
CGCTCGGCGAGCTTGGTCGGAACGGACGGCATGCCGAGAGAAATCGCAGTCATCTGCTGTGCAACCCCAAGTCGTGATCCAAGGTCCGGTCCCGTCAGCCCCGGGCTCCGGGCTCCGGGCTCCGAGATTACGGCACCGGCGAGGCCCCGGGCACATCACGCCCCGCGATGCCGCCCGACGCATGACGGCCCGGCACAGAGTGTGCCGGGCCGTCATGAACTCCCGATGGCTACGGGATTCCGGCTGATGGCTACGAGATCCTGACCGGGTTGACGACATCGGCCACCAGGACGAGCAGGGTGAAGCAGACGAAGATCCCCGCCACCACGTACGCCACCGGCATCAGCTTCGCCACGTCGAACGGTCCCGGGTCCGGGCGGCGCAGCAGCTTCGCCGTGTTGCGGCGCAGCGACTCCCACAGGGCCCCGGCGATGTGGCCGCCGTCCAGGGGCAGCAGCGGGAGCATGTTGAACAGGAACAGGGAGAGGTTGAAGCCGGCGACCAGCATGACGAACATCGCCAGTTGCTGGCTGGCCGGGATGTCGAGGGTGAAGATCTCACCGCCGACCCGGGCCGCGCCGACCACGCCCATCGGGGAGTCCGCCGCGCGCTTGCCGTCGCCGAAGGCCGCGTCCCACAGGCCGGGGATCTTGGCGGGCAGGCTCGCGATGGAGTCGACGGCGTCCCCGACCCGGTCGCCCATCCAGGTCAGCGACTCGCCGAAGTCCTGCCGGACGATGCCGCTGGCGGCGCTGAAGCCGAGGAAGCCGGCGGTGACGTACTTGCCCTGGACGATCTGGCCGCTGGAGTCCTTCTTGGCGACCTGGTTGCTGGCGATCGTCGCGTGCAGGGTGACCTGCTCGCCCTTGCGCTCGACGACGATCGGCACGTTCTTGCCGGGGTTGGCGCGGATCAGGTCGGAAAGCTGGTTCCAGTCGTCGGTCCGGACGCCGTTGAAGGAGACGATCTTGTCGCCCGCCTTCAGGCCGGCCGCGGCGGCCGGGGAGGCGGGGTCGCCCTTCTTGCAGGTGTCGCGGTTCTCGCTCTGCGCGATGACGCACTGGGAGACCGAGCTGACGCTGGTGGTCTGCTGCGAGATGCCGAAGCCCATCAGGACGGTGAGGAACAGCGCCACCGCCAGGATCAGGTTCATGAAGGGGCCCGCGAACATCACGATGACCCGCTTCCAGGGGGCGCGGGTGTAGAAAAGGCGGTTCTCGTCGCCCGGCCGCAGCTCCTCGAAGGCCGCCGTGCGGGCGTCCTCTATCATCCCGCGCCAGGGCGAGGTGGAACGCGCCTCGAGCCGGCCGTCGGGGCCGGGCGGGAACATGCCGATCATGCGGATGTACCCGCCGAACGGGACGGCCTTGATCCCGTACTCGGTCTCGCCCTTCTTCCGCGACCAGACGGTCGGGCCGAAGCCGACCATGTACTGCGGCACGCGGATGCCGAAGAGCTTGGCCGTGGACAGGTGCCCCAGCTCGTGCCACGCGATCGAGACCAGCAGGCCGAACGCGAAGACCACTATGCCGAGGAAGAACATCAGGGTCGTCATGCACTGGCCTCCGCCGTGTGTGCCGCCAGTTCCCTGGCCCGGGTCCGGGCCCAGGTTTCCGCTTCGAGGACGTCCGACACGGTGAGCGAGGTTCCCGTGCGCGGGGTGCCGTGCTCCTCGACCACCCGGGTGACGGTCTCCATGATCCCGTTGAACGGCAGGGCGCCGCCGCGGAACGCCTCCACGCACTCCTCGTTGGCCGCATTGAACACCGCCGGGGCGGTGCCCGCGAGCTCGCCCACGTGCCGGGCGAGGTTCACCGACGGGAACGCGTCGTCGTCGAGCGGGAAGAACTCCCACGTCGAGGCCTTGCTCCAGTCGAAGGCGGGCGCCGCGTCGGGGACGCGCTCGGGCCAGCCGAGACCGATGGCGATCGGCCCGCGCATGTCGGGGGGCGTCGCCTGGGCCATCGTGGATCCGTCCGTGAACTCGACCATCGAGTGGACATACGACTGCGGGTGCACGACCACCTCAATCCGATCGAAGGGAATGTCGTACAGCAGGTGTGCCTCGATGACCTCCAGGCCCTTGTTCACCAGCGTCGCGGAGTTGATCGTGATCACCGGGCCCATGGCCCAGGTGGGGTGGGCGAGGGCGTCCTCGACGGTGACGTGGGCCAGTTGCTCCTTGGTGCGGCCGCGGAAGGGGCCGCCGGAGGCCGTGACGACGAGCTTGCGGACGTCCGCGCGGGTGCCGGCCGCCAGGGCCTGGAAGAGGGCGGCATGCTCGGAGTCGACCGGGATGATCTGCCCGGGCTTGGCGAGGGCCTTGACCAGGGGGCCGCCGACGATGAGCGACTCCTTGTTGGCGAGCGCGAGGGTGCGGCCCGCCTCCAGGGCGGCGAGGGTGGGGGCCAGGCCGATCGAGCCGGTGATGCCGTTGAGCACGGTGTGGCAGTCGGAGGCGGCGACCTCGGTGGCCGCGTCGGGCCCGGCGAGTATCGCGGGGAGCGGCTCCCCCGCGCCGTACCGGGCGGCGAGCGCCTCGCGCAGGGCCGGCACGACGTCCTCGCGGGCCACCGCGACGGTCCGCACCCCGAGCCGGTGCGCCTGCTCGGCGAGGAGGGCCACGCGGCCGCCGTTGGCGGACAGGGCGGTGACCCGGAAGCGGTCGGGGTTGCGCAGTACGAGGTCGATGGCCTGGGTGCCGATCGAGCCGGTGGAGCCGAGGATCACCACGTCCTTCGGTCCGTCGCCCGCTACGGGGTCGTAGACGAGGTGGGGATCGGCGAGTGGGGCTGGACTGTCGCTCATCCCCCCATTGTGGCCGAGGCAGGCCCCGGGAAGGACAGGGCGTCCCTCGGTCGGGCGGGTTGTCGCGCACTGCGCGGATCGCAGCGAAAACACCCTTTGTGAAACCCGCGTGAAGATCATGTGATAACACTTCTTCACCGGCCGTGAACGACCGGCCGGCAGACGGAAACCTCTGGGGGGAATTCCATGCGGACACGCGCCGCCCTGCCCGCGCTCGCGGGCGCCGCGCTGCTCACCGGCACGCTGCTCAGCTCTCCGGCCGAGGCGGCCGGGAGCGTCCACATCTACGAGGTGTACTACGACAGCCCCGGCTCGGACACCGGCTCCAACACGAGCCTCAACGCCGAGTGGGTCAAGATCAAGAACTCGACGTCGTCGACGGTCTCCCTGAAGAACTGGAAGATCAAGGACGCGACGGGCTACACGTACACCTTCGGCGACGTGAAGATCGGCGCGGGCAGCACCAAGAAGGTGCACACCGGCAAGGGCACCAACACCGGGACCGACAAGTACTGGGGCCGTTCCTGGTACGTGTGGAACAACACCGGTGACACCGCGAAGCTCTACCGGGCCAGTGGCACGAAGGCCGACTCGTGCACCTGGTCGTCGCGGGGCAGCGGCTACAAGTACTGCTGAGCCGCCGCCCCGCGCGGTTCTCACCTGATGGGCCGGTGCACGTTCTCCTTCCGCGCCGGTCCGGGGGACGCGTCGGCGATCCACGGGCCATCGCCCGACGGGTCGACGACGCCCTCCTCCAGCCAGGTGTACGTGCCGGACATGACGCCCTTGACGACCTTGCGGTCGACGTCGTCGGTGTTGGTCCACAGCCGGCCGAAGAGTTCCTCGACGCGGACCCGGGACTGCCGGCAGAAGGCGTCGGCGAGCTGGTAGGCCTCGCGGCCGTGGTCGCCCTCGCTGCGCAGCAGTTCGGCCCGGACGCAGGAGGCGCTCATCGCGAACAGCTCCGCGCCGATGTCGACGACGCGGCCCAGGAAGCCCTGCTTGGTCTCCATCCGGCCCTGCCAGCGGGACATCCCGTAGAAGGTGGCGCGGGCCAGCCTGCGGGCGCTGCGCTCGACGTAGCGCAGGTGCCGGGAGAGGTCGGCCCCGTGGCGGAACCCGGCGTAGGCGCCGGGGACCTGCCCCGGCCCTGCGACCAGTTTGGGCAGCCACTTGGCGTAGAAGACGCCGGCGTTCGCGCCCGCCTTCGCCTTGTCCGACAAGGACTTCTCGGGGTCGATCAGGTCACCGGCGACCGACAGGTGGGCGTCGACCGCCTCGCGCGCGATGAGCAGGTGCATGATCTCGGTGGAGCCCTCGAAGATGCGGTTGATGCGCAGGTCGCGCAGCAACTGCTCGGCGGGGACGGCGCGTTCCCCGCGGGCCGCCAGGGAGTCGGCGGTCTCGAAGCCGCGTCCGCCGCGGATCTGGACGAGTTCGTCGGCCATCCGGTACGCCATCTCGCTGGCGTACAGCTTGGCGAGGGCGGACTCGATGCGGATGTCCTTGCGGTTCTCGTCGGCCATCTGCGAGGACAGGTCGACGATCGCCTCCAGGGCGAACGTCGTCGCGGCGATGAAGGAGATCTTGGAGCCGACGGCCTCGTGATCGGCGATGCGCCTGCCCCACTGCGCGCGGACGTCGGCCCACTCGCGGGCGATCTTCAGACACAGTTTGCCGGCGCCCGCGCACATCGCGGGCAGCGAGAGTCGGCCGGTGTTGAGCGTGGTCAACGCGATCTTCAGGCCGGCGCCCTCGGGGCCGATGCGGTTCGCGGCGGGCACCCGGACCTGGTGGAAGCGGGTGACGCCGTTCTCGATGCCGCGCAGGCCCATGAAGGCGTTGCGGTTCTCGACGGTGATGCCGGGCGACGACGCCTCCACGATGAAGGTGCTGATGCCGCCGGGGTGGCCCTCGGACTTCGGGACCTTGGCCATGACGACGAGGAGGTCGGCGACGACGCCGTTGGTGGTCCACAGCTTCACGCCGTCGATGACGTAGTCGTCGCCGTCCGGGACCGCGACGGTGGCCAGCCGGGCCGGGTCGGAGCCGACGTCCGGCTCGGTGAGCAGGAAGGCGGAGATGTCGGTCCGGGCGCAGCGCGGCAGGAAGGTCTCCTTCTGCTCGTCGGTGCCGGCGAGCTTCAGGGGCTGGGGTGCGCCGATGGACTGGTGGGCGGAGAGCAGGGTCGCGATGGCCGGGCTGGCGGTGCCGACCAGGGCGAGGGCCTTGTTGTAGTACACCTGGGTGAGGCCGAGGCCGCCGTACTTGGTGTCGATCTTCATGCCGAAGGCGCCGATCTCCTTCAGGCCGCTCACGACCTCGTCGGGGATCTTCGCCTGGCGCTCGATCAGGGCGCCGTCGATCTTCGTCTCGGCGAAGTCGCGCAGCTTGGCGAGGAACTCCTCGCCGCGCTGGGCGGTCTCGTCGGCGGGCCGTGGGTGTGGGTGGATGAGATCGAGGCGGAAACGGCCGAGGAACAGTTCCTTGGCGAAGCTGGGCTTGCGCCAGTCCTGCTCCCGGGCTTCCTCCGCCACCTGCCGGGCCTCACGCTCCGAGACGGTCGACCGGGGTGGTGTTGGTGCGGACATCGAGGCTCACCTCGCCGCGAATTGGGGATCTTGGTCCGTTTTGGTTACCGACGGGTTCTACGGGATCGTATGTACCCGATCCGGGGGGCGGGCACCACCCTTCGTGCAATCGTTCAGCCGATATGACGGGACCACTGGTCCGGACGGACGCCGCCGGTGGCGGAGTTGCCCCGGGGCGGCTTCCGGGGGACGGTTCGGGGTACGGACCAGCGGCGGGCGTCCGCCGCCCGCCGGGGCGCCGGGGCACCGGCTCCCCGGCGCGGAGGATCGCGCGGGGACCCACCCCGGAAAAGCTGTCGAAGCGCTTCGATAACCTATGGACACTCGATCTCGCTGGAGCTAGGGTCGAACCACCCCTCACCCTCCCTTGTTCGCACTGCGCACTGTCGAAGCGCTTCACACGCTTGGAGAGCTGGATGGTCACCCTCGCCGAGGTCGCCCAGCACGCCGGAGTCTCGGCGAGCACGGTGAGCTATGTCCTCAGCGGCAAGCGGTCCATCTCCGCGACCACCCGGGAGCGGGTCGAGCAGAGCATCCGCGAGCTGGGCTACCACCCGAACGCGGGCGCCCGGGCACTGGCGAGCAACCGTTCGAACATCATCGCGCTGATGATCCCGCTGCGCACCGACATGTACGTGCCGGTGATGATGGAGATCGCCATCGCGGTCGCCACCACCGCCCGCACGCACGGGTACGACGTACTGCTGCTCACCGGCGAGGAGGGCCCCGACGCCGTCCGCCGCGTCATCGGCAGCGGGCTCGCGGACGCGATGATCCTGATGGACGTCGAACTCGACGACGAGCGGCTGCCGCTGCTGCGGGAGACCGACGAGCCGTCGGTGCTGATCGGGCTGCCCGCCGACACCGCCGGGCTCACCTGCGTCGACCTCGACTTCCGGGCGACCGGCGCGCTGTGCCTGGAGCACCTGGCGCTGCTCGGCCACCGCGACATCGCCGTCATCGGCGAGGCCCCCGCGGTGTACGAGCGGCACACCGGCTTCGCCGAGCGCACCCTCGACGGGCTGCGCTCGCGCGCACGGGAGCTGGGCATCCGGCTGCTGCACCGTCCGTGCGAGGGCGGGTACGACGCGATGACCGTCACCCTCGCCCGCATCCTCGACGAGCGCCCGGGCACCACGGGCTTCGTCGTCCAGAACGAGTCGGCCGTGGAACCGCTGCTCGCCCTGTTGCGCCAGCAGGGCCGCGCCGTGCCCGAGGACGTGTCGGTGGTCGCGATCTGCCCGGAGCAGCTCGCCGTCCAGGCGTCGGTGCGGCTGACGTCCGTCGCCATCCCCGCCCAGGAGATGGGCCGGCACGCCGTGGAACGCCTGGTCGCCAAGCTCGACGGCCACGGTTCGGACGAAGTGGTGCTGATCGCACCGGAGTTGACGGTACGGGCGAGCACGGGACCGGCGCCCTCCGCCACCTCCTGACCCAGCTCTCGCTGCCCTCCGGGGCACCTTCACGTCCTTCAGGAGCACCCCACGTGAATCAGCCTGCCCAGAACCAGACCCAGGTGAGCCTGGCCCAGTCCGCACCCACCGTCGGCACCTTCCGCGAGCGGGACGGCGCGCTGGAGTGGAGCGGCCGTCAGGAGACGGTGCGCGTGGAGCCGTGGGGGCCGGACGCCGTCCGGGTCCGTGCCCGGCTCGGCGGCCCGGTCCTCGACGGCCTGCCCGGCGCCCTGCTCGACGACCCGCCGGCCGCGTCGTCCACCGTCAAGATCGAGGACGGACGGGGGCGGCTGACCGTCGGCTCCCTCACCGTCGAGATGGACGCCGAGGGCCTGGTCCGCTTCCTGCGCACCGACGACCTCTCGGAACTGCTCGCCGAGGAGCGCGCCCACTTCTGGTGGCCCGGCCCCCGCCTCTACACCGCCGTCGGAGGCGGCCACCACCGCCTGGAGCAGCGGTTCGCCGCCTACGACGACGAGAAGCTGTACGGCCTGGGCCAGCACCAGCACGGCCGCCTCGACCAGAAGGGCCTGGTCGTCGACCTGATCCAGCGCAACGCCGAGGTCGGCATCCCGGTGCTCAGCTCCAGCCGCGGCTACACCCTGCTGTGGAACAACCCGGCGATCGGCCGGGTCGAGCTCGCCCACAACGGCACCCGCTGGGTGGCCGACTCGGCCCGCCAGATCGACTACTGGATCACCGCGGGCACCCCGGCCGACGGCCAGCGCCGCTACAGCGCGGTGACCGGCCGCACGCCGATGCTGCCGGAGTGGGCGGCGGGGTTCTGGCAGTGCAAGCTGCGCTACCGCACGCAGGACGAACTCCTCGCCGTGGCCCGCGAGTACAAGCGGCGCGGGCTGCCGATCTCGGCGATCGTGTGCGACTTCTTCCACTGGACGCACCTGGGCGAGTGGAAGTTCGACCCCCGCGAGTGGCCCGACCCGGCGGCCATGGTGCGCGAACTGGAGGAGCTGGGCATCAAGCTCGTCGTCTCCGTCTGGCCCTCGGTGTCGCCGCTGAGCGAGAACCACCAGCTCATGGAGCAGCGCGGCTACTTCATCGGGACGCAGTACGGCCCGATGGCGCACGCCGACTGGCCGGACAAGGAGGTCGCCTCCACCGTCCAGGTCGCCTTCTACGACGCCACCAACCCGGAGGCCCGGGAGTTCGTGTGGTCGCGGGTGAAGGAGAACTACCTCGACCCGTACGGCATCACGGCGTTCTGGCTGGACGCCTGCGAGCCGGAGCTGAAGCCGGGCTTCCAGGAGAACCTGCGCTACTGGGCGGGCCCCGGCCTGGAGGTCGGCAACATCTACCCGGCGGAGAACTCCCGCACCTTCCACGAGGGCCTGCGCGCCGAGGGCGAGGAGGTGATCACCCTCAACCGCTCGGCGTGGGCGGGCAGTCAGCGCTACGGCGCGGCCCTGTGGTCCGGCGACATCGGCACCGACTTCGCGACCCTGCGCCGCCAGATCGCGGCCGGCCTCAACACCGCGCTGTCCGGCATCCCGTGGTGGAACACCGACATCGGCGGCTTCCACGGCGGCGACCCGGACGACCCGGCCTACCGCGAGGTGCTGGTCCGCTGGTTCCAGTTCGGCGCGCTGTCCCCGCTGATGCGGCTGCACGGCTTCCGCGACCCGGGCATGCCGCTCGGCCCGGACATGACCGGCGGCCCCAACGAGGTGTGGTCCTACGGCGAGGAGGCCGGCGCGGTCCTGGAGAAGTACCTGCGGCTGCGCGAGCGTCTGAGGCCGTACGTGCTGCGGGTCATGCGGGAGGCGCACGAGGAGGGGCTGCCGGTGATGCGGCCGCTGTTCCTGGAGTTCCCCGGCGACCCCGGCGCCTGGTCGGTCGACGACGCCTACCTCTTCGGCCCGGACCTGCTGGTCGCCCCGGTGCTCACGGCGGGCGCGACGACCCGCACGGCGTACCTCCCGGCGGGCGCGCGCTGGACGGACGCGTGGACGGGCGAGACGTACCAGGGCGGCGCTTCCGTCACGGTCGACGCTCCGCTGGACCGCATCCCGCTGTTCCTGCGGGACGGGGCGAGCCTGCCGGTGGCGGAGTAGCCACGCCCGGCCGGAGGGGAGCCGCCGCGGTCCGCGGCGGCTCCCCCGGTGATCAGCTGCTGCTGACGCTCTCGCTGTTGACGGTGAAGTTCAGGCCGCCGGAGGAGGACGTGATCTCGAAGCCGAACTGCACGTCACCGATGGTCACGTCGCCGAACCAGCCCTTGGTGTCCTTGATCCACTTCAGGATCGGCAGGATGTTCACCGTGCCGGAGCTGGAGTTGGACGTGCGCACGAACGAGAACACGTCGTTGTAGCCGTTGTTGCCCTTGTAGACGGTCCAGGTGTGACCGCCGAGCGTCAGGTTGCCCTGCGAGGTGCCGAGCGGGCCGACGGCTCCGGTCTTGTTGACCCAGAGCATGATCTCGTACTTGTAGCCGGTGTCCCAGATGTCGTACGACGTGTTGTACGCGCCGGACGACGGGACCGTGACGTTGTAGCTGCTGGAGAGCGAGCCGAGCGAGGTGATCGACTTGTTGATCACCTTCTTGGCGTTGGGGTAGGACTTGATGCCGCCGGTGTTGGGGTGGTTGGCGTTGACGCCCCAGTTGGTGCCGGAGTTGGCCCAGATGCACTGGGAGCCGGCGCCGGAGCCCCAGATGTTGTTGTAGAGCGTGTAGCCGTTCAGGGTGGTGTTGCCCCACTGGTCGCAGGAGCTCCAGACGGCCGCGGAGGCGGGGGCGGAGGCGGCACCGACGGTGATGCCGAGGGCCAGGGCGGGTGCCGCCAGCGCGGTCGCGACCCTCTTCTTCAGCGTGCGTGTTGCCATGGTGTCCCTTCCATGGGTGGGGGGATTGCGGGGAGTTACCACGCCCCCAGGGTGAGGACGTGGTCTTCTCCGGCGACCAGATCGAGCGGCCGGCCGCCGGAGGAAGTCCGGAGTTCGACCCGGTGGGTGCGGCTCGGCCGCAGCACCGCGGTCACTTCGTGGGGGCTCCAGGTGAGGTCGAGTTCGGCCCCGAACCGGGTGCGCACGCCGTACAGCCGGCCCGTCGGGTACGCCGCCGGCAGCGCCGGCAGCAGGACCAGCCGGTCGGGGGTGGACTGCACGAGCGTCTCGATCAGCACGGCGGGCAGGGTGTGCGCGGCGTCCGCGTTGTAGACGTCGCGGCGCGGATAGTGGGCGCTCATCAGCGAGGCGTGGAAGAAGTCGCCGTCGAGGACCCGGCCCAGGGCGTGCGCGACCCGTTCGCCGTCGCGCAGCCGGGCGGCGATGAGGGCGTGGTGGAGGTGCCCGTGCGCCGAGTCGTTCTCGGCGCCGCGCAGTTCGAGGGCGCGGTGGGCGGCGGCGGCCAGGTCGGGGGTGTCGTAGGGGTTGATCTCGTCGAGCGGCCAGACGCCGTAGAGGTGGCTGAGGTGCCGGTGGTCGTAGGTGTCCTCCAGGCCGGGCCAGGCCCACTCGGCCAGGGCGCCGTCGGCGTTGATCCGGTGCGGCGGCAGCCGGTCGGCGAGGGCGCGCCACCGCTCGGCGTGCCGGGGGTGGTAGTCGGCCGCGGTGCGCAGCGCGTGCCGGGCCGCCGAGAGGTCCATGGCCGCGTCGATCGCGCCCCAACTGCCGTTCGCGGGACGGTTCTCGGGCGAGTAGGAGGGGACGACGACCAGTCGGCCGTCCGGGTCGGTGCGGGTGAGGAAGTCCTCGTAGAACAGGGCGACCTGGGCGAGGACGGCGGCGGTGCGCGGATCGCGGGTGCCGTGGGTCTCGTCGTGGTGGACGAGCGGCGCCAGCAGCCAGTCGGCGCCGGCCGTCCACAGGTGCAGCGGGTACTCGCGGCTGAAGTGGTACGACAGTCCGGACTCGCCGTCGGTATGGGCGGGGGCGACGACGCCGCGGCAGCCGAAGACGGTCCGGGCGTTCTCGGCCCAGTCGGCCTGCTGGCGGTGGATCAGGGCGGCGTGCGCCTCGGTGACCTCGGGGAGCGCGGCGGCGGCCGCCGAGGCGGTCTGGAGGTTGAGGTTGGCGTCGTTGGTGAAGGCGCCGGACCAGGCGGTGGCCCAGTCGCCGGTCCACAGGCCGGTCAGCCGGGGCGGGAAGAGGCCGCTCGCGGAGAGCAGGTGGTAGCGCCCGGCGGCGAAGAGCCGCTCCAGCAGGGCGGGGCTGTCCGGGCGGGTGAGCAACTCGGAGCCGGGCAGGGCGCGTTCGGCCGGGTCGGCGTCCAGGTCGAGGGTCACCCGGGCGTACGCGGTGCCGTGCAGGCCGGTATGGCGCTCCAGCAGGCGGGCGCAGGGGTCCGCGTCCCGCGGCAGCAGCGCGCGCAGTTCGGCGGCGAGCGCGGCCACGTCCGCTTCGGCGGTGTGCCGCACGACGCGGGTCAGCAGCAGCACCGACGCGGCGCCGGTGACCCGCAGGGCGGGCGGCGTCAGGGACGCCCGGCCGCCGGTGACCGCGACCAGGGTGACGCCGGTGTAGGCGGTGTCGCTGCCGGGGTAGCGGACGCGCAGGGTGAGCAGGGCGCCCTCGGCGGTGAGGACCGCGCTCTCGCCGACGGCGAGCCCGAGGGGCGCGCCGGGGAGCCGGTGGTCGAGGGTGATCAGCAGGTCGGACCCGGTGAGGTGCTGGACGATCACGTCGTCGGCGCGGGAGACGAACACCCGTCCGCCGCCGCCCTCGCAGCGCGTCTCGGCGACTCCGGTGGTGAAGTCGACGCCGCGGCGGTAGTGGCCGGCCGGGGTGTCCGGGCGGCGGACGCGGATCTGGAAGGCCGGGTGGAAGGGCCGTACCCACTGCAGGGGGCGTCCGTCGGTGAAGTCCTCGGCCGCGTGCAGGTCGCCGTCGAGCAGCCGGTCCTGCAGGCCGGGCAGCCGGTCGGCCAGCTCGGGCGGGCGGGGCGGGGCGCCGCAGACCGGGCGGACGAGGGTGTGATGGGTGACGACGACCCGCTCGTCGTCCGGAGGACCGAACACGAGGGCGCCGTGGCGGCCGTTGCCGCTCAGGAAGCCGTCCTCCCAGCGGGTGGCGGGCGCGGGTTCCCAGGTGCCGTGGACGACGCTCATGGCCGCAGCACCGCCACCCCGTAACGCTCCAGGGTGAGCCGGTCGGTGACGGTGGCCCGGGTCAGCAGGTCGTGGTGGGTGCCGGGCACCTCCACGGTCACCGGCTCGCGCCCGTGGTTGAGCACGAAGAGCAGGTCGCCGCGGCGGACCGCCTCGACCCGGTCGGGCAGGCCGTCCAGGACCGGGCGGACGCCGGCCTCGGCCGCGATGCCGGTGAGGAGGCCGCGCAGCGCGTCGGGTTCGGGAAGCGTGGAGAGGTACCAGGCGCGGCCGTTGCGCAGGACGGCGGGCCGGCCGTCGAGTTCGCCGCCCCGGTAGGCGGCCTCGACCGAGGCGTCGCCGGTTTCCTCGATCTCCTCCGACCACAGGGTGCCGGTGAACCCGTCGGTCCGGACGGTCTCCCCCGCTTCCAGCGGCCACCATTCGTGCAGCGTGCGGATGCCGAACAGCTCGCGCAGCCGGGCGTCCATGCCGCCGGCCCGCACCCGGTCGTCCTGGTCGGCCACGCCGGTCAGGAAGCCGCTGACCAGGACGCCTCCGCCGCGCACATGGGCGAGGAGGTTGTCGATCGCCGCGTCGGTGAGCGCGTACAGCTGGGGGACGACGACCATCCGGTAGGCGGAGAGGTCGTGCTCGGGGTGGGCGAAGTCGGTGGCGAGGCCGGCCTGCCACAGGGCGCGGTGCCAGGTGGTGAGCACGTCGGCGTAGTCGACGCGGGTGGAGAGGCGGGCCTCGTGCGCGCCGGCCCACCAGGAGTGCCAGTCGTGCAGGACGGCGATGCCGGCGTCGCCGTGCCGGCCCGCCACCTCGGCGCCGACCGCGGCCAGTTCCGCGCCGATCCGCTTGACCTCCTGGAAGGTGCGCCCGTGTTCTCCGGCGTGGCCGACCATCCCGGAGTGGAACTTCTCCGCGCCCTGCCGGGACTGGCGCCACTGGAAGTAGCAGACGGCGTCGGCGCCGCGGGCGACGGCCTGGAAGGACCACAGGCGGTTCAGGCCCTGCGGCTTGGGGTGGTTGACGCCGCGCCAGTTGACCGCGCCGGCCGCCTGCTCCATCAGCATCCAGGGTCCGCGCGCCTGGGAGCGGGTCATGTCCTGTACGAGAGCCGCGTGCTGGGCGGCGAACGGATCGCGTGGGTCGGGGTAGATGTCGACCGAGACGACGTCCTCCTCCTCGGCCCAGCGCCAGGCGTCCTGGCCGGCCCACAGCGGCATGAAGTTGGTGGTGACCGGGAGGTGCGGGGTGTGCCGGCGGACGATGTCGCGCTCGGCGGTGTAGCACTCCAGGAGCATGTCGGAGGTGAACCGCTTGAAGTCCAGCACCTGCGTGGGGTTCTTCAGGTAGTGGGCGTGGCGGGGCGGCAGGACCTCCGCCCAGTCGCCGTAGCCCTGGCTCCAGAAGGCGGTTCCCCAGGCGGTGTTGAGGGCGTCCAGGTCGCCGTACCTGTCGCGCAGCCAGGTGCGGAAGCGGGCGGCGGCCTCGTCGCCCCAGTCGTAGGTGCAGTACTCGTTGTTGATGTGCCACATGGTGAGCGCGGGGTGGCTCGCGTAGCGGGCGGCGAGGTCCTCGGTGATCTCGGCGGCGTGGCGACGGTAGGCGGCGCTGGAGTGGGAGAAGTGCTGGCGGCCGCCCCACCACTCGGTACGGCCGTCCTCGTCGCGGGGCAGCGTCTCGGGGTACAGGCGGCCGAGCCAGGGCGGGGGCGACGCGGTGGGGGTGGCGAGGACGACGCCGATGCCGCCCTCGTGCATCAGGTCCATGAGGGTGTCCAGCCAGCCGAACTGCCGCTCGCCCGGACGGGGTTCGATTCTCGCCCAGGAGAAGACGCCGAGGGTGACGGAGTTGACGCCGGCGTCCCGCATGAGGCGGACGTCCTCGTGCCAGGTCTCCTCGGGCCACTGCTCGGGGTTGTAGTCGCCGCCGAAGAGGACGCGGCCGCGGGTGGCGCCGGCGAGGGTGGGCGTCGGCCGCCGGGGGGTGGATGACATGGGAGCCTCGCTGGGCGTGGTGGGTTGGCTGAGCGGTGAGGGTGCGGTGCGCGCTCTTGCTCAGAGGGGTGCGCGCCCCCTGCTCGGGGGCGCGGGGAACCGGTCCGGGGCGCGGGGAGCCGGTCCGGGCGGTGCGCCGCCCGGACCGGAAAGGGCGCGGTTCAGCCCTTGACCGCTCCGGTGAGCATGCCCTTCTTGAAGTGCCGCTGGACGAACGGGGAAGCGACCGCGACCGGTATCAGGGCGAGCACCATGACGGCCATCTGCAGCCCCAGGGACGAGAGTTGCCCGGTACGGACGGCCTGCTGGAGGCCGGTCGGCGCCTCGCTGTTCTTCTGGACCAGCTGGATGAGCACGTTCTGCAGCGGCATCATGTCCTGGTCGGAGAGGTAGATGGAGGCGTTGAACCAGGCGCTCCAGTACCCGACGGCGTAGAACAGCGAGATGACGGCCAGCACCGCCCGCGACAGCGGCAGGATGATGGTGAGCAGGATGCGCAGGTCACTGGCGCCGTCGATGCGGGCCGACTCGGTGAGTTCCGGCGAGATCCCCATGAAGAAGGCACGCAGCACAAGGATGTTGAAGACGCTCACCGCGCTCGGCAGGATCAGCGCCAGGTAGGTGTCGGTGAGTCCCAGGGACTGCACGAGCAGGTACGTCGGGATGAGGCCGACCCCGAAGAACATGGTCGCCATCATGATCATCAGCAGCACCCGGTGGCCCAGAGTGCCCCGCCGGGACAGGCCGTAGGCCGCGAGCACCGACACCGTCATCGAGAACAGGGTGCCGACGAGCGTCACGCCGACCGAGACCATGATGGCCCGACTGACCTGGCCGCCGCTGAGCAGCTCCTTGTAGTTGATGAAGGTGATGCCCTGCGGAATCACGACGAGACCGCCGACCCGGTCGATCACGGGCTTCGGGGACAGGCTGGTGACGATCACGATCCACAGCGGCCCGAGCACCCCCAGGCAGCACAGGGCGAGGAACGCGCCCTTCGCGGTGAGACCCGCCTTGCCCGGCGGCTCCTCCCACACGGGGCGGGCCGGAGCCTTGAGGCTGCGGATGAGCTGGGTGTTGAGGCTCACTTCTGGTACACCCCCTGCTCGCCCAGCAGGTGCGCGAACTTGTTCGCGGCCAGGACGAGACACAGTCCGATGGCTCCCTTGACGAGGCCCACCGCGGCCGCGTAGCTGAAGTCGCCGTTCTGGATACCCATGTTCCACACGTACGTGTCGAGGACCTCACTGGCTCCCACGCCGACCGCGTCCCGCTGGAGCAGGAACTGCTCGAAGCCGACGCTCAGCGCGTCGCCCACCCGCAGCACCAGCAGCAGGGCGATCACCGGGCGCAGCGCGGGCAGCGTCACGTGCCACATGCGCCGCCAGCGCCCGGCGCCGTCCATGGCGGCGGCCTCGTACAGATCGGTGCTGACGGCGGCCAGCGCGGCGAGGAAGACGATGATCCCCCAGCCGGCGTCCTTCCACACGGCCTGCGCGGTGACCAGGTACTTGAACAGGCTCGCGTTGGTCATCAGGTCGAAGCCGCTCCACCCGTGGTCCTCGAGGGTCTGGGCGATGACGCCCGCGCCGCCGAAGATCTGCTGGAACACGGTGACCACGAGGACCCACGAGAAGAAGTGCGGCAGATACATGACCGCCTGCGCCACGGCCCGGACCCGGGGCCGGATCACGCTGTTGATGACCAGCGCGAGGGCCACCGGGACCGGGAAGAACAGCACCAGTTGGAGCACGAACAGCACGATGGTGTTCTTGACGGCGTCCCAGAACAGCGGGTCGTCCAGCATCCGGGAGAACTGCTCCACGCCGACCCAGGGACTGTGGAAGATCGCCGTGACGCCGTTGCTGGAGACGTACGGGTCGTAGTCCTGGAAGGCGACGACGTTGCCGAGCAGCGGAACGTAGTTGAAGAGCAGGAGCAGGACGATGACGGGCAGCGTCATCAGGACGAGCGCGCGGTCCCGGCGCCACCGGACCCGCAAGGGGATCCGGCCGGCCGTGCCCGCTTTGCGGGGCAGCACCCGCCCCTTCGCCGCGGCCGCGGTGACCGCGGCCGTCGGTTCCTCGACGGCCGCAGGGGGACGAGTCCCGTCGGGCCTGCTCCCGGCGGTGAGAGACATCAGTTGGCGCTGCCGTTCTTGTCGATGAGCTGCTTGTACCAGTCGCGCAGCTTCTCGCCGCCGGAGGACTTCCAGGTGGAGATGGCGGCCTGCACGTCGGACAGCTTCTTGTTGCCGCGCACGTAGTCGATCTCCATCTGCTCGAACTGGCTGGAGAGGTTGGCGAAGCGGCTCGGCTCGACGATGTTCATGCCGTACGTGGACGACTTCTTCATGAAGGCGCCCATCCGCTGCTGCCACTCGACCTGCTTGCGGGCGACGTCGGGGTAGTCGGGGTGGGCGAAGTAGGGAGCCGGGGCCGCCAGCATCACCCAGGCGTTGATGACCTCGCTGTTGCCCTGGTCGGTCTTGACCGGGACGCCGTCCTTGACCGTGTAGTGGGTGCCCTCGACGCCGTAGTCGACGAGCATCCGCTCCTTGGTGCCGTAGGGGGCGGCCGAGAAGTCGGCGGCGGCCAGGGCGTTCTCGATCGTCGTCTTCGAGGCGCCCTTGCGGATCAGCGACCAGATGGTGGCGGGCGAGGAGGCCCACAGCTTCGGGTCGCCGCCGTCGGCGCCGAAGATGTCCATGCCCTCGATCTGGAAGTCCGGGTTGGCCTTGGCCTGTTCGGCGGTCTTCCCGTACCACGCGGAGGTGTCGCTGTTGAAGACCAGGATCTGCCCGGCGGTGAACCGCTGGCCGGCGTCGCCCGAGCGCGCCTTGTCGTCGGGGTGCACCACGCCCGCGTCGAACAGCTTGCGGGTCCACTCCAGGGCCTCGAGGTACTCGGGCTGCTCGATGCGGTACGTCAGCTTGCCGTCGGACCCGATGTTCCAGCCGAGCGGGCCGGAGGCGCGCACGCCGAAGATGTTGAAGGCGGTCCAGGACATGTCGCCGCAGGCGTACACCTTCGCCTTGGCGCTGGTGACGTCCTTGGCCCAGCTGAGGAACTCGTCGGGCGACTTGGGGACCGTGTAGCCCTTCTTGTCGAAGATGTCCTTGCGGTAGTAGGGCACGATGAAGGTGGCGGCGGCCGAGGGCATCGGGATGCCGCGCAGCGCGCCGCCGAAGATGCCCATGCGCCAGGAGTCGGAGGGGATCGCGGCCAGGTTCGGGTACTTCTTGACCTTGTCGCCCGCGAGGTAGGGGCCGAGGTCCATGAACTTCGCGGTGACCGCGTTCGCGATCTTGCCGACCAGCTCCCAGCTCGGCACCACGACCATGTCGGGTATGGAGCTGGAGGCGAGGACGGCACCGAGCTTCTGGCCGTAGGTGTTGCCGTCCTGGTTCTGCCAGGTGATCTTGGTGCCCGCGGCGGAGTCGAGCGCCTTGTAGTAGGCGCAGTCGCCCTTGGGCGGAGAGCCCCAGAAGGGGGACATGATCTTGATGGGGGCCCCGGTGCCGAGCTTCTTCGGCACGGAGGTCTCGAGGGCCGAGAGGTCGACCTTGCCGGTGTAGCCGGCCGCCGAACCGTTCTTCGAGGGAAGGTCCGGCTGGGCGAGCTTGGCGGCGACGTACGCGGGCAGCAGCTTGTCCGCCGCCTTGCCCGACGTGGTGCCCTCGCGTGACCCGCTGTCCGACCCCCCGCAGGCGGCGAGCAGCGGCATCCCGCCCGCCACCGCTGCGGTGGCAACCGCCGTGGAGGCGAGGAAGCTTCTCCGGCTTGGCCCGGAGGAGGCGGAAGCGGTGTTCGGCGTCATTGCGTCAACCCTTCATGGCGCACCAGGACACCCGGCGGTGGCCGTCGGCTGTGGTGTCTTGAGTGAAACTGGCTGAGCCGAAGCGGGTCGCCGTCCGTCGCCGGAGGGCCGGACACCGTCCCGGTGTGGCCCTCTTCGGATCGAAACAGTCGAAGCGCTTCGATGTTGCTGCGAGGTTAAGTGAACGACAGGGGGTACACAAGGGTCGATCCCGAGATTCCTCGGATGTATCCAGCAAGTGCATACGCGCATACGCTGCTTGAGATACCGCCCGGGAGCCGGATCTGCTGCCCCGGGGCGTCTTGACACCCACCCGGTCGTCGAACCAGCATCGAAGCGCTTCGAAAGAGCTCCACCGCTCCATCGCAAGGGGATCCACACGTGACCGCTCACCCGCCGCCCGTACCGCCGTTCCGCGATCCGCAGTTGCCGTTCGCGAAGCGCATCGACGACCTGTTGCAGCGGCTCACGCTCGACGAGAAGGTCTCCTTCCTGCACCAGTTCGCGCCCGCCGTCGACCGCCTGGGCGTCGCGGCGTTCCGCACCGGCCAGGAGGCCCTGCACGGCGTGGCCTGGATGGGCCCGGCGACGGTGTTCCCGCAGGCCGTCGGCCTCGGCGCGACCTGGAACCCCGGCCTGGTGCGGCAGATCGGCGAGGCGGTGTCCCAGGAGGTCCGGGCGATGCGCGCCCGCGACGACCGCGTCGGCCTCAACGTGTGGGCGCCGACGGTGAACCTGCTGCGCCACCCCCTGTGGGGCCGCAACGAGGAGGGTTACTCCGAGGACCCGAAACTGACCTCCGCCATCGCCACCGCGTACACCCACGGCCTGCGCGGCGACCATCCGGCGTACTGGCGCACCGCCCCCGTCCTCAAGCACTGGCTGGCGCACAACAACGAGACGGGCCGGGACGTCACCTCGTCGTCCGTCCGCCCGCGCGTGCTGCACGAGTACGACCTGCGCGCCTTCCGCGAGACGGTCGAGGCGGGCGCGGTGTCCGGGGTGATGCCGGCCTACAACCTGGTCAACGGCCGCCCCAACCACGTCTCCCCCTACCTGGGCGAACACCTGCGCCGCTGGACGGACGAGGAACTGCTGGTCTGCTCGGACGCGGGCGCGCCCTCCAACCTGGTCGACTCCGAGCACTACTTCGACACGCACGAGGAGGCCACCGCCGCCGCGCTGCTGGCCGGCGTCGACAGCTTCACCGACCACGGCACGGACGGCTCGAAGATCACCGCCCGCGTGCACGGCGCCCTCGCCCGGGGCCTGCTGACGGAGGCCGACGTCGACACGGCCGTGCGCCGCCAGCTCGCGATCCGCTTCCGCCTCGGCGAGTTCGACCCGGAGCACGACCCGCACGCCGGCGCCGCCGACTTCGACACCCCGGCCCACCGGGCGCTCGCCCAGGAGGCCGCCGAGCAGGCGATCGTGCTGCTGAAGAACGACGGACTGCTGCCGCTGCCCGCCACAACCCGCGTCGCCGTCGTCGGCCTGCTCGCCGACGAGTGCAAGCTCGACTGGTACAGCGGCACGCTGATCCACCGCTCCACCCCGCTGGAGGGCCTGTACGAGCGGTTCGGCACCCAGCGCGTGGAGTACGCGGAGGGCGTGGACCGGGTCCGCCTGAAGACCTCGGCGGGCGCCTTCCTGAGCGTCCCCGAAGCCGACGCCGACGACGAGGTGCGCGGCGCCGAGGGCGCGCTGGACCCCGCCCAGCTCGCGGGCCGCACCGACCTGCCGCCGCTCACCACCGACGCCACCGGCACGGAACTCGCGCTGGTCGACTGGGGCGAGGGCGTGCTGACCCTGCGCGCCCCCGACGGCCGCTACCTCTCGGTCGCCGACGACGGCTACCTGCGCGCCTCCGCCGACCAGCCGGGCGGCTGGGTCGTACAGGAGACGTTCCGACTCGAACCGCACGGCAGCGGGCACCTCCTCAGGCACATCGGCACGGGTCGCCATGTCTCTGTCGCCGCCGACGGCGTGAAGGTTGCCGACGCGGACCAGGAAATCCCGGAGCTCCCGGAGGTCTTCGAACTGGTCGTCGTCGAGCGCGGCGAGGACGCGGTGGCCGCGGCGGCGGCACGGGCCGACGTGGTCGTGGTCGTCGCGGGCAACGACCCGCACATCAACGGCCGTGAGACCGAGGACCGCACGACCCTGCGCCTGCCCCTCCACCAGGAGCGCCTGCTGCGGGCCGCCCGCACCGCGAACGAGCGCACGGTGCTGGCCCTGGTCTCGGCGTACCCGTACGCGTTCCAGACCGCCGGCCTGCCCGCGGTGCTGTGGACGGCGCACGGCGGGCAGGCCGCGGGCACCGCGCTGGCCCGGGTCCTGGCCGGCGACGTCTCACCGGCCGGCCGGCTCCCGCAGACCTGGTACGAGGACGACGCCGACCTGCCCGACCTGCTGGACTACGACATCGTCGGCGCCCGGCAGACGTACCTGTACTTCGAGGGGACCCCGCTGTTCCCGTTCGGGCACGGCCTGTCGTACGCCTCCTTCGCCTACGACGGCCTGGCGGTACGGGTCGACGGCGAGACGGTGCACGTCTCCTTCACGGTCACCAACACCGGTGACGTCACGGCCGACGAGGTGGCCCAGCTGTACACCCGCGCGGTCGAGCCGTCGGTGCCGCGCCCGCGCCGCGAACTGGTGGCACACCGCCGGATCACGCTCGCGCCGGGCGAGCGGGCGGACCTCTCCTTCGAAGTCCCGACGCGCGCCTTCGAGTTCTGGGACGTCGCGCACGGCGGGTGGCGCGTGGAGCCGGGCGCCTACGACATCCTGGCCGGCGCCTCCAGCGAGGACATCCGCCTGCGTACGGCGGTCACCCTCGACGGCGAGCCCGCCGCACCGCGCCCCGTCCTCGAACGGGGCCTGGCGGCCGCGGACTTCGACGAGCAGAGCGGCATCGTCATCGTCGACCGCACGAAGACCTCCGGCGACGCGGTGACGCCCGCGCAGGACACCGAGGAGACCAAGGACGCCGAGGACGCCACGGGCGAACTGATCTACCGCGCCTGCGACTTCGGCGACGGCGGCATCACGGCGGTGACCGCCGACCTGGCGGGCGAGGGCACGCTCGAACTCTCCCTGGACGGCGGCCCGGCACTCGCCGAACTGACCCTGGGCACGCCCACGCAGAGCGTGTACGACTACGTCCCGGTCGGCGCGGAGATCGCCGCCGATGGAGTACAGGGCGTGCACGACGTGCACATCAGGCTGCGCGGCCCGCTGCGGCTCGCGCACGTCGGCTTCTCCGGTTGAGGGTCCGGAACAGGCCGACGAGAAGGGGCCCGGCACCGGAAGTCATCGGCGCCGGGCCCCTTCGGGTCGATCGGACGGATCAGATCGCTCAGAGCGCGAGACCGGTGAGCACCAGCACCCGCTCGTAGGTGTAGTCGTCCATCGCGTACTTCACGCCCTCGCGGCCCACACCGGACTGCTTGGCGCCGCCGTACGGCATCTGGTCGGCGCGGTAGGACGGGACGTCGCCGATGACGACGCCGCCGACCTCGAGAGCGCGGTGGGCGCGGAAGGCGACCTGGACGTCGTGCGTGAACACGCCCGCCTGAAGGCCGTACTTGGAGTCGTTGACGGCTGCGAACGCCTCGGCCTCCCCGTCCACCTTGCGCACGGTCAGGACGGGCCCGAAGACCTCCTCGCAGGCGATCGTCACGTCGGCCGGCACGTCGGCGAGGACGGTCGGCGCGTAGGAGGCGCCGTCGCGCTTGCCCCCGGTGAGCAGCTGCGCCCCCGCGGCGACCGCCTCGTCCACCCAGGACTCGACGCGCTTGGCCGCGTCCTCGCTGACGAGCGGGCCGACGTCCGTCTTGTCGTCACTCGGATCGCCGGTGACCTGGGCCTCGACGGCGGCGACGATGCGCGGCAGCAGACGGTCGTACACCGAGGCGTCGGCGATCACGCGCTGCACGGAGATGCAGGACTGGCCGCCCTGGTAGTTGGAGAAGGTGGCGATGCGGTTCGCGGCCCAGTCGAGGTCGGCGTCGCTCGCCCAGTCGGCCAGCACGACGGCCGCGCCGTTGCCGCCCAGCTCCAGGGTGCAGTGCTTGCGGGGCACCGAGTCCATGATCGCGTAGCCGACCTTCTCCGAGCCGGTGAAGGAGATCACGGGCAGGCGCGGGTCCTGGACCAGGGCGGGCATGCGGTCGTTGGCGACCGGCAGGATGCTCCACGACCCGGCCGGCAGCTCCGTCTCGGCGAGCAGCTCGCCGAGGATCAGTGCGGACAGCGGGGTGGCGGGCGCCGGCTTGAGGATCATCGGCGCGCCGGCCGCGATCGCCGGAGCGATCTTGTGGGCGCACAGGTTCAGCGGGAAGTTGAAGGGCGCGATGCCGAGGACGACGCCCTTCGGGAAGCGGCGGGTGAGGGCGAGCCGGCCCTGGCCGCCTGCGTCGGTGTCGAGCCGCTGGGCCTCGCCGCCGTTGAAGCGGCGGGCCTCCTCGGCGGCGAACCGGAACACCGACACCGCGCGGCCGACCTCGCCGCGGGCCCACTTGATCGGCTTGCCGTTCTCGGCGGAGATGAGCTGCGCGATCTCCTCGGTGCGCTCGACGAGCCGCCGGCTGACGTGGTCGAGGGCGGCGGCGCGGGCGTGGGCCGGGGTGGCGGCGAACTCGTCCCGTACGGCGTACGCGGCGGCCACGGCCTCCTCGACCTGCGCGTCGGTCGGCACGCTCACCTTGCCGACGACCCGGCCGTCCCAGGGCGAGGTGACGTCGAAGCTGTCCTCGCCGGTGACCTGGCGGCCGGCGAGCCAGAAGGCGTGGGTGGAAGTCATAGTCGAGTCCCGGCCCTTCCGCGTTGGGGATGTGTGCATGGCTTTCGCCATAACGGTAGGGGCGGGGTGGCCAGGGAGCGTTTGTCCGGGGTGGAGAAGTGGGGGCGGGGGGTGCGCCGGATTGTCCTGGGCGCAGCCAGAGCCCCGCGGCACCGGTGTCCCTTACGCCTCCGTCACGAACCCCACGAACCGCGACCACTCAGCACGGCCGACGGCGAAGTGAGGGCGCGCCGTGTCCTTGGAGTCCCGTACGCATATGGCCTGCTCGGTGACGGCGATCTCGATGCAACTGTCACCAGAGCTACCGCTGTAGCTGGACTTGAACCAGGCGAGTGCCGTCGTGCTCATAGCTCTCCTCGGAGTCGCTCCAGGAGGCCCCGCGAGTCTTGGGGGGTCAGGGCCTGCGAGCGCAGTGTGTCATAGCGCTGGTAGAGGAGGCGTACCTCTTTCCGGTCGGAGATCAGCCGACCGTTCTCCTGCCCTTCGGAGTACGCCAGCCGTCGGCCTTCCGCCGTCTCGAGGAGCTGTACCGGGCCATCCATGCAGGCGTGGAACTCGGCCTCCGTCGGCATGACCTGCAACGTCACGTGACGGGGTGCCGTCAGCTCCAACACATGGTCCAGCTGGCCCAGCAGCACTTCGCGACCACCCAGCCTGCGCCGGAAGACAGCCTCCTCCACGATGAAGTGGTACGGCACCGTCGACCGCTCGTTCAGCGCCATCTGCCGCTCCAGCCGCGCCTCGACCTGAGCAGGGGAAGCCGGTTCTCGAAGAGGGCCCGCGCATACCACTCCGACTGCAACAGCCCAGGCACCAGCCTGCACTCGTAGGTACACAGGCTCACCGCCACCCGCTCCAGCCGAGCCCACTCCCGGAACCACGCCGCGAGTCCCACATCGGCCCGCCCCCGCGTCACGTACTTCGACGACTTCAGCAGCGCCCCGGTGCTCCCCAGCACCTCGTCGGCGCGCTCGACGAACGCCACGTCGGGCATCCGCCGCCCCCGCTCCACCGACTCCACGGTGTGCTTGGAGAAGCGCACCAGGTCCGCGAACTCGGCTCTGCTGTAACCGGCGTGCTCGCGCAGCGCCTGCTGGAAGGCACCCCAGGTGCGCAGACTGTCCGAGGGGTCGGGCTCACGGTCCGTCGCGCAGTCGGCCGGGCCGCCGTCATGACCGTCGTCGCAGCCGTTGCCGCCACTGTGGCCGTTGCCTACGCTGTCGATGCCGCTCGTCATACGCGGCCACCTCCGCTTCCGTGCACCCGCTGTCCGTCGCCCCGCGCGCGACGACACCCAGAGTGACGGACGAAGCGGCGTACCGTCCACAGAATGTGTCCGTACGCTGACTCAACGTACGGACCGGCCCCCTGGAAAGCGCCCCCGCGCGCCGGTCACCGTGGACCCATGAGCACAACCGCACCCCAATTCACCGCCACCGTACGCACGTTCGCCCAGCTCCTGTCGTCCACGCGCCGCGGAGCCCGCCTCGCCCGCCTGCTCGCCGCCGAACAGCTCCGCGCCTGGGACATGTCACCCGACGTAATCGAACGCGCCGAACAGATCGTCGCGGAACTCGCCGCCAACGCGGCCCTGCACGGCAGCGTCCGGGGACGCGACTTCCGCCTCGCCCTCACCCTCGACACCGAGACGGGCATCCTCCGCATCGCCGTCACCGACGCACGCGGAGACCAACTCCCCTCACCATGCGCAGACTCCGAGGAGGTACTGGACGGCGAATCCGGGCGCGGCCTGCTCCTGGTCGCCACCCTCGCCGACCGCTGGGGCATCGACCCGTACCCGCCGGGCGGCAAGACGGTCTGGGCCGAGTGCGCAGAGAATCCCGTGTTCCGCAGCGGGGCGCCTTTGGACTGGTCGGCGGGCCGCGGCGACCGTCTCGAGGGATTCGGGGCGTGACCCGCCGACGCTTTGGAGAGCACTCGCTCGGGGAACACCTGGTGTCAGACCGCGACCACGTGCACGTCCGTAGGTGCGAGGACCGTCAGGTAGGCGTGGATGTCCCCCGGGTCGGTGGTGAAGATCACCGCACTGCCGTGCCTGGCCGCTGCCAGCGCCACCCAGGCGTCCACCGCGTCCGGCCGCTTCTTCGTCGGCAGGGCCGCCCGCCCGAGAGCGGTTCCGATGCGCCGCCAGTCCGCGAGGTCCGGGCCCGTCGCGCAGGCCAGACACTCCGGACGACCCGCCTTCGTCTCACGCACGGGCGGCTCCGACGTACGCGCCTGAGGGACAGTGCAGTCCTTCAGCACCCCGGACAGCGCGTGCACCAGCGTCGGCTGGGGGCGCCACACCTGGGCGAGCACCGGGCCGAGCACCAGCGCCCGGTGCGGTACGGTGCGCAGTCCCGCGTGAAGAGCCATCGCCTTCGCCTTGCGGTCGGCGAGTGCGATGAGCATGCCGGTGTCGTAGACCGGCACCCGTGCGCTCACGCCGCGTGTCCCGGACGGCGCGCATGACGGTCATGGCCTCGGACGAGGCCCAAGGCATCCTCGACCTCGCGGCGTTCCTGCTCCGTCAGTTCCGCGGCCGGTTCCGCGGCGGGTTCGGTGGGCAGGCCGCCCGCTGCCCGTTCCGCCTTGGCGATGAGCGCGTCCACTTCGGCGAACTGTTCCTCTATGGCATCGCTCTCGGCCATCTGACGCGTCGCGGCATGCACCAGGTAGGCCGAGACGTCCATGCCCGCCCGTTCCGCGTGCTGTCTGATGCGTTCGGCCTGCTCCTGCTCCAAGCTGATACTGATCCGCGTCTTTGCCACACCAGGATCGTAATACGCGTATGACGACAATTGCGAGGACGATCACTCCTCAAGCCGCGGCCCCTCAGTCGCCCGAAGTCGCCTTCAGCGCCAGCCACAGTTCCATCCGTACGTCCGGGTCGTCCAGGCTGCGGCCGAGGATCTCCTCCACTCGGCGCATGCGGTAGCGGAGGGTGTGGCGGTGGACGCCCAGGTCGGCGGCTGCGGCGTCCCACTGGCCGTGGCGGGAGAGCCAGGCACGCAGTGAGGCCACCAGGTCGCCGCGGCCGGTCGCGTCGTGGTCGCGCAGCGCGCGCAGCAGGCCGTCGGCGAACGCCCGCACCGCGTCGTCGGCCAGCAGTGGCAGCAGCGATCCGGCCGCCAGTTGCTCGTGCTCCACGCACACCCGGCCCCGGCGCCGTGCCACCGACAGCGCCTGTTCGGCCTGCTTGTACGCCACCGTGGCCGCGGTCGGTCCGGCCGGGGCGGACAGGCCCACGACCAGTTCGTGACCGTCGGCCGTCCGGTCCCCCGTCCCCGCCGCCCGCCGGTCCCCCGTCCCCGCCGCCCGTTCGCGCGCCGTCTCCTGCGCCGTCGCGTACCGGCCGCAGGCGGCGACCGCCGCGCCCCCGTCCGCGGCCAGCACCACCAGCCGCTCCCCCTCGGGCACGACCAGCACGGCCTCCCCGGCGCGGGCCGCCGCCGACTCCACGGCCTCGGCGAGCGCGGCCGGCGGGTCGCCGTCCGTGCCGTCGGCGGTGCCGCCCCGGGCGCCCGGGGGACGGGCGGCCGGGTCGGCGGCCGCCCGCGCGGCCGACGCGGAGGCGCACTCGGCGACGATGATCCGGAACGGGGCGTCCAGCAGTCCGCCGTACAGGTCACCGGCGACGGTGCGCGCGTGCTCGGGCTCGCCCGCGAGCAGCATGCGCAGCACCGCCGCGCCGATGCGCTGCTCGGCGGCGTGCAGGGAGCGGGAGCGTTCCGTGGTCAGGGTCAGCAGCGCGATCGCCGAGTGGACGGCGTACCGTTCGGCGGTGCCGGGGGCCGCGGCGGTGCCCACCGCCAGCGCGGCCCGCGGGCGCCGACCGGTGCCCAGGGAGTGCAGCTCGACGCGGTCCTCGTGGTCCGGTCCGCCCACCACCGAGGACGCGGGCGCGGGCCGCTCTCGCAGCCGTTCCACGTCCGCCCTGAGCCGCGCCGCCCTGCGGCCCGCCCACTCCGGTGCGGCGGCCACGACGGCGCCCGAGGCGTCGTACAGCGCCGCCCAGCCGTCGACCTGCGAGGCGAGCGCGGCGAGCAGCCCCTCCGGGCCGTCCGTCAGGGCCTGCTTCGTCAGCTCGCGCTGCGCGGCGAACCCGGCCGTCACCGCCCGGTACTGTTCGGCCGCGATCGCCGCGGAGACGGCCTTGCTGATGGCGATGAAGGGCGTGCGGCGCGGCACCTCCAGCAGCGGCAGCCCCTCGGCCCGCGCCGCGTCGACGAGGGCCTCGGGGATCTCGTCGTAGTTGACGCCGATGGCGAAGCCGAGGCCGACGACGCCGGCTCCGGCCAGCCGCCGCACGTACCGCCGCATCGCCTCGCGGTCCTCGGCGTCCAGCTTCAGCGCGGTGATCAGCAGCAGCTCCCCGCCCTCCATGTACGGGACGGGGTCGGCGAGCTCGCTGACGTGCGCCCAGCGGACGGGCACGTCCAGGCGGTCCTCGCCCGCCCGCACGGTCAGCTTCAGCGCCGAGTGGTGGACGAGCGAGGCGAGCGTCGGGGGCATGAGGCGCCTTCAGATCTGGGTGAGCGGCATGATCCCTGTGATCATTTGGCCGTGGTGTATGAACGACCTGTCCCGATTCTGCCTCACCGTACGGTCGACCGGCCTCCCGTTCGTACGGTCGGCCGGCCTCTCCGCACGGCCGGAATTCAGCCCCGCAGATCCACCAGCAGCGGCGGCGCGTGCTCGCCCTGCACCGTGGTCAGCGACAGCACCGCGTGCCCCGGCGGCACCCCGTGGGCCAGTTCGGACGCCGACCACCGCTCCCGCTCGACCTGGCGCACGGTCACGGCATCCGTCGTCACCGCCTTGCCGGTGACCAGCTTGCGCAGTGCGTGGACGGCCCGGGTCATCGGCTGGTCGGCGAAGACGGTGTGCTTGGCGACCTCCGTGGTCTCCACCCACTCGGTGCCCCAGGTCTGCGCGAACCGGCTGCCGTCCCAGGTGGTGACGCCGCAGAAGGCCATGCGGCAGCCCACCGCTCCGTACAGCGGGCCGTGCAGCGCCTCGGGGACGTCACCGATGGTGCGCAGTGCGAGCAGCACGCCCGCGTTCTGCGCACGCAGCCGCTGGATGTGGCGTACCGACTCCTTGGTGATCGTGCCCGTCGCATCGTCCAGGACGAGGTAGGCGAAGTGCCCGCGCCGACGCTCCCGGGCGATGGCATGGAACTGCGCGAGGACCAGCCGTGTGATGATGCGGCCGGCTTCTTCGTTGCCGCGCTCGGGCAGGTCGATCCGCACGCGCAGGGGGTGATCCGCTACCGCGCGCAGTGAGAACGGCCTGCCCCTGCCGCCGCCGAAGAATTCCGCGAACACCGGCCGGTTCAGCAGCGAGAGCCGGTCGGCGAGGGCCCGGCCCGCGTCACCCGGCGTGCCGGCCAGCCGGACGCGCGCGTCGAGCTCGCGGCGCATGACCTCGTTTCCGCTCGCGGCAAGCGCCTCCAACAGCCGAGCCAGTGTCCCTTCCTCGCCTTCCAGCAGCTCGCGCAACTCCGGCAGGGTGGGGAAGCGGCCGTGCACCGCCCGGAAGGGGCCGAGTGTCTGCGCCAGCGCTGTCACGGCACTCTGCGCACCGACTGTGTCGAGATCGCCCACCAGCGCTTCGGCGAGGATGGCGGCCGCCTCGTCCGGGTCGTTGGACTCGGCGTACGGGTCGAGATCGTGGACCGAGGACGGATCACCGATCCGCACGATCACGTCGAACGCCTCGTCCACGCCGAGCGGACTCCCGGCGGCGGAGACCGCGACCACGGCACAGCGTCCGGTGAGCGCTTGGAGCGCGAGTGCCTCGGTCACGGGTTCGACGAGGGTGCGGGTCTTGCCGGACCCGGAGGGGCCGACGGCGAGCAGTGACGTGCCGAGCTCTTCCGGACCGAGGGCGACCCCGGAATCGTGGTAGGGCTGCGGGGCCCGCTCGGCCGCCACCCACCGCCCGATACGCACCTGAGCGACGAGCAGGTCGTGAGGGACGGTCCGGCGTGGCAGGTCCCGGTCACCGGACGGATGCGTCCAGGCGGCGCCGCCCTGGCGCAGGACCGTGTCGCGGAAAGCGTCCAGCGTGGCACTGCGCCGCGCGACACCGAAGGCGTACTCGATGCGGGCACAGTCGACGTCGTTCATACGTTCGCCGACGACTTCGGCGGTAAGCAGGTCCGCGGCCTCGTGCTGGCCGGCGTCACGGAGTTCGGGCCACCGGGAACGCGGGCGAACCAGCACGGGAGTGCTGGGTGCGGTACTCGCCCGGTCGGTCGCCGACCGCTCCTTCACGTACGGCAACCAGTCGCCGAGGCGGGCGAACGGCCACACCACGAGCAGGGCGACGACCGCGTAGAGCAGGTCCGTGTAGAGCGAGGAACTCACCAGACCGTAGCCGTCCGAGACCAGCACGGTCAGTGAGAGCAGCGGATCGACGACCGGCACCGCGGACCATCCGACGCCCGGGAAGGCGTCGGGGAAGACGAAACTGAGGGCGACGAGGGCGAGGAGGGCGGCCACCAGGGCGCGTACCGGCTGGGACAGGCGGCTCATGTAGTGGCGGACGATCGCGCGCCAGCTGCCGAGTGTGCCCACCGCGAGAACGAGTACGGCGAAGAAGACACCGTCGTAGATCATCAGGGCGTCCCGCCCCGGTTCCTCGATCGTCCACCCCGGGACCGGCTTGGGCGCGACCACCGAGCCGCCCCACCACCAGTCGTCAGGCGTGAACATCCTCAATGGAACAGCCTGGTACGGGAACTCGCCGCGCCGCCAGAAGGACCACACCCCCATCGCCAGGACGAGCGGGATCAACATGCCGGCGGCCGTCATCGGAGCGAGCCGCTCGGGGGTCTCCTTCGGACGGTAGCCGTACCGCCAGATCCCCGGCCGGGCGGTCGGCCTTGCCGCATCGAGCCAGGCGGCAAGGGTGGAGGAGGAGCGGTGAGGCCCTTCCGGCGCGGGTGGCGTCCCCGGTGGCCGTGCGGGCCTCGGCGGCATCGCCGGAATCTCCGGCGGACCTGCCGGGCGCGGCACCGGGTTCGCATGCGTGCCCCGCGCGTCCTGCGTCCCGTCGCTGTCCATCGCCCTCGCTCCCCGACCAGCCGTTTGGTGCACCATCAGCGGTCAATCTAACGCCCCGGCAAGGGGAGTTCACCGATTGCGCGGCCGAGCGCACCGGCCGGGTCCGGACCGGACCGTGCGGGTGCGCTTGCGCGGGCGCCGCATCCGCTCGTTCAGGGCGTCCGGGAACGCGGCCGTGGGCGTGCGCGGGCGCCGCAGGCGGGTACACGGGGGCCGTCGGGCGACCACCGGCGGCGCGCGCCGCCTCCGCCGTCGCGACGGCCGCTCGCCATCGCCATCGCCATCCGTATACGGCCACTCGCCACGGCGGCCCGCCATCGGCCACTCGCTATGGCCACGGCGGACAATCCGCCGTCCCGACAACGCCCACATGGAGCATGCCCACCCCCCGCTCCCCGTCCTAGCCTGCGAGGAAAGAGTTCGTAAGGCCGTAAAACCCCACAGGAGCCCCCATGAGCGCACTTCCGCAGGAGCGCCGCCTCGTCACCGCCATCCCCGGTCCGAAGTCGCAGGAACTGCAGGCCCGCCGGGTCGCCACGGTGGCGCAGGGCGTGGGCTCCACGCTGCCCGTCTTCGCCGCCCGCGCGGACGGCGGCATCATCGAGGACGTCGACGGCAACCGGTTCATCGACTTCGGCTCGGGCATCGCGGTGACGACCGTCGGCGCGTCCGCCGAGGCCGTCGTGCGCCGGGCGTCCGCGCAGCTCGCCGACTTCACCCACACCTGTTTCATGGTCACCCCGTACGAGGGCTACGTGGCGGTCGCCGAGGCGCTCGCCGAGCTCACGCCGGGTGACCACGCCAAGAAGTCCGCGCTGTTCAACTCCGGCGCCGAGGCCGTCGAGAACGCGGTGAAGATCGCGCGTGCGTACACCAAGCGCCCGGCGGTCGTCGTCTTCGACCACGGCTACCACGGCCGGACCAACCTGACGATGGCGCTGACGGCGAAGAACATGCCGTACAAGCAGGGCTTCGGCCCGTTCGCGCCCGAGGTCTACCGCGTGCCGGTCGCCTACGCCTACCGCTGGCCGACCGGTCCGCAGAACGCCGGCCCCGAGGCCGCCGCGCAGGCCATCGACCAGATCACCAAGCAGATCGGCGCGCAGAACGTCGCCGCGATCATCATCGAGCCGGTGCTCGGCGAGGGCGGCTTCATCGAGCCGGCCAAGGGCTTCCTGCCCGCGATCCGCCAGTTCGCCTCCGACAACGGCATCGTCTTCGTCGCGGACGAGATCCAGTCCGGCTTCTGCCGCACCGGCCAGTGGTTCGCCTGCGAGGACGAGGGCATCGTCCCCGACCTGATCACGACGGCCAAGGGCATCGCGGGCGGTCTGCCGCTCTCCGCCGTGACCGGCCGCGCCGAGATCATGGACGCCGCGCACGCGGGCGGCCTCGGCGGCACCTACGGCGGCAACCCCGTCGCGTGCGCCGGCGCGATCGGCGCGATCGAGACGATGAAGGAGCTGGACCTCAACGCCAAGGCGAAGAACATCGAGGCGATCATGAAGGGCCGCCTCACCGCCATGGCCGAGAAGTTCGACATCATCGGCGACGTCCGGGGCCGCGGCGCGATGATCGCCATCGAGCTGGTCAAGGACCGCGCGACCAAGGAGCCGAACCCCGAGGCGGCCGGCGCGCTCGCCAAGGCCTGCCACGCCGAGGGCCTGCTGGTCCTCACCTGTGGCACCTACGGCAACGTGCTGCGCTTCCTGCCCCCGCTGGTGATCGGCGAGGACCTGCTGAACGAGGGCCTCGACATCATCGAGCAGGGTCTCGCGGGCGTCTGAGAGCGAGCTCTCGCGGGTGCCTGAGAGCGAGCTCTCGCGGGTGCCTGAGAGCAGGCTCTCAGGCACCCGAAGGCAGGTTCTCGCGGGCATCTGAGCGCCCGCCCGCACAGCTGATCCCAGGGCTGGGGCGGCCAACGGCAGAGCGTGTGAAGAACGTGTGCGAGGTGGATGTCGGGGTGCGATTCCGTCTGTCGCCGCCCCCGGCCCTGCCGTAGGTTCTACGCAGATGAGAGAAACACCCCGTCCGCAGGGGACTGCGGACGACCTCAGGCCGGGGCCTCCCCAGCTTCGACCTGGTCGTGCCCTCGCGCACACAACCGGGGCCTCCGGCTCCGGATCTCCTCACCGATCGGACAGTCGCCCGCCCCAAACCCCCCGGGGTGGGCGTCCTTCCGATCCGATCGGCCGCTCCGGAACCACCCCCCCTGTTCCGGGGCGGCCGGCCTCCTTCCTCTCCTTCCTCCTTCTCGGGCTACCCGCTCTCCTCTTCGCGCTGATCACCTGGCAGGTCGTGGCCGACGGTCCGCTGGTGCGCGTGGACGAGCGGGTCAGCCGCGTGCTGGTGCACCCGGACCGCGTCTCGGAACTGCTGTCCGACCTCGGCGGTGTCGGGGTGGCGCTGCCGGTCCTCGCCCTCGTGCTGGCCGACGTGGCCCGGCGTGGCCGTCGGGCGGGCGCCCGGCGCTGGTGGCTGCCGCCGCTCGGCGCGGCCGTCTTCATGGCGCTGGTGCCGGCCCTGGTGGTGCCGCTCAAGGAGTTCACCGCCCGCCCGGGCACCCCGGCCGTGCCGCCGGGCACCGGCTACTTCCCCTCCGGTCACACGGCGACCGCCGCCGTGGCCTACGGCGCGGCGGCGGTGCTGCTGCTGCCCTGGCTGGCCTCGGTGACCGCCCGCCGCGTGGTCGTCGTCGCCTGCGCCGCCGCCAATCTCGCCGTCGCCTTCGGCCTGGTCCGCCGCGGGTACCACTGGCCGCTGGACGTCCTGGCGAGCTGGTGCCTCGGCACGGTGCTGCTGACCTGCCTGACGCTGGTGGTCTCCCGCTGGGCGCGGGAGACCACAGGCCAAGAGCGCTAACTGTCGAAGCCGAGGCCCAGCCGGTCCATGGTCCGCAGCCACAGGTTGCGCCGGCCGTCGTGCGCGTCGGCGCGGGCGAGGGACCACTTGGTGAGCGCGATGCCGGTCCAGGCGAAAGGCTCGGGCGGGAAGGGCAGCGGCTTCTTGCGGACCATCTCCAGCGAGGTGCGCTCGGTCGTCTCCCCCGCCAACAGGTCCAGCATCACCTCGGCGCCGAACCGGGTCGCGCCCACGCCGAGGCCCGTGTAGCCCGCGGCGTACGCCACCTTCCCCTGGTGCGCGGTGCCGAAGAACGCCGAGAAGCGCGAGCAGGTGTCGATCGCGCCGCCCCAGGCGTGCGTGAAGCGGACGCCCTCCAGTTGCGGGAAACAGGTGAAGAAGTGTTCGGCGAGCTTGGCGTAGGTCTCCGGGCGGTCGTCGTACTCGGCGCGCACCCGGCCGCCGTAGGGGTAGACCGCGTCGTAGCCGCCCCACAGGACGCGGTTGTCGGCGGACAGCCGGAAGTAGTGGAACTGGTTGGCGCTGTCCCCGAGGCCCTGGCGGTTCTTCCAGCCGACCGACGCGAGCTGCTCGTCGGTCAGCGGCTCGGTCATCAGCGCGTAGTCGTAGACCGGGACGGTGTACGGGCGCACCCGCCGGACCAGGCTCGGGAAGATGTTCGTGCCGAGCGCGACCTTGCGGGCGCGCACCGAACCGTACGGGGTGCGTACGGCCATGCCGGCGCCGTACGGCTTGAGGGCGAGCGCGGGCGTGTGCTCGTGCACGCGGACGCCGAGCCGCAGGCAGGCCCGCTTCAGGCCCCAGGCGAGCCGGGCCGGGTTGACCATGGCCACGCCGGTGCGGTCGTGCAGGCCGGCCTGGAAGGTGGGCGAGTCGACGTGACTGCGCACCGCCTCGGCGTCCAGGAACTCGACGCCGTCGGCGAGGCCGCGGCGCTCCATCTCCTCGTACCAGTCGCGCAGCTCCCACGCCTGGTACGTCTCGGTGGCGACGTCGATCTCGCCGGTGCGCTCGAAGTCGCAGTCGATCCCGTACCGGGCGACCGCGGCCTCGATCTCGTCGAGGTTGCGGGCGCCCAGCTCCTCCAGCTTGTGGATCTCGTCCGGCCAGCGGGTCAGCCCGTTGGCCAGGCCGTGGGTGAGGGAGGCGGCGCAGAAGCCGCCGTTGCGGCCGGAGGCGGCCCAGCCCACCTCGCGGCCTTCCAGCAGGACGACGTCCCGCCCGGGGTCGCGCTCCTTGGCGATCAGCGCGGTCCACAGTCCGCTGTACCCGCCGCCGACGACCAGCAGGTCGCAGGTCTCGGCGCCGGTGAGGGCGGGCTCGGGACGGGGCTTGCCGGGGTCGTCCAGCCAGTACGGGACCGGCTGGGCGTCGGAGAGTGCTCTTGTCCAACGGCTCATGGCGCTTGGGGCCATGATTTTCAACTCCCTACAGGGTTGCGGCGGGTCACGCCTTCTGCTTGTTGCGGCGGTTGCCGACGACCATCGAGACCAGCACGAGCAGCACGGCGATGAGGAACATGGCGGTGCCGATGACGTTGATCTGGACGGGCGTTCCGCGCTGCGCCGAACCCCAGACGAACATGGGGAAGGTGACGGTCGAGCCGGCGTTGAAATTGGTGATGATGAAGTCGTCGAAGGAGAGCGCGAAGGCGAGCAGCGCGCCCGCCGCGATGCCGGGGGCGGCGATGGGCAGCGTGACCCGCAGGAACGTCTGCACCGGACCGGCGTACAGGTCCTGCGCGGCCTGCTCCAGCCGCGGGTCCATCGACATCACGCGCGCCTTCACCGCCGTCACCACGAAGCTCAGGCAGAACATGATGTGGGCGATCAGGATCGTCCAGAAGCCCAGCTGGGCGCCCATGTTGAGGAACAGGGTGAGCAGCGAGGCGGCCATGACGACCTCGGGCATCGCCATCGGCAGGAAGATCAGCGAGTTCACCGCGCCGCGCGCCCGGAAGCGGTAGCGGACCAGTGCGAAGGCGATCATCGTGCCGAGGACGGTGGCGCCGATCGTCGCCCAGAGCGCGAGCTGGAGGCTGAGCGACAGCGAGCCGCACATGTCGGCGACGCCGCACGGATCCTTCCAGGCGTCCGTGGAGAACTGCTGCCACTCGTAGTTGAAGCGCCCCTTCGGCTTGTTGAAGGAGAACACCGTCACGACGACGTTCGGCAGCAGCAGGTACCCGAGAGTCAGCAGTCCCGCGATGACGACGAGGTGGCGCTTGAGCCAGTTGACGAAGGCCATTTAAACCAGATCCTCCGTGCCGGACTTGCGGATGTAGAACGTGACCATGACGAGGATCGCGGCCATCAGGATGAACGACAGCGCCGCCGCCGTCGGGTAGTCCAGGATCCGCAGGAACTGGGTCTGGATGACGTTGCCGACCATCCGGGTGTCGGTCGAGCCGAGCAGGTCGGCGTTGACGTAGTCACCGGCCGCCGGGATGAAGGTCAGCAGCGTGCCGGAGACCACGCCCGGCATCGACAGCGGGAAGGTGACCTTGCGGAACGTGGTGGCCGGGCGCGCGTACAGGTCGCCCGCCGCCTCGTGCAGCCGTCCGTCGATGCGCTCCAGCGAGGTGTAGAGCGGCAGGATCATGAACGGCAGGAAGTTGTACGTCAGACCGCACACCACCGCGAGCGGGGTGGCGAGCACCCGGTCGCCGGCCGTCATGCCGAGCCAGTTGGTGACGCTCAGGATGTGCAGCGAGTCCAGGGCGCCGACGACCGGGCCGCTGTCCGCGAGGATGGTCTTCCAGGCGAGCGTGCGGATCAGGAAGCTGGTGAAGAACGGCGCGATCACCAGGACCATGATCAGATTGCGCCAGCGGCCCGCGCGGAACGCGATCAGGTAGGCCAGCGGATAGCCGAGGATCAGGCACAGGATCGTCGCCGAGCCGGCGTACAGCACCGAGCGCAGGAACTGCGGCCAGTACTCGGACAGCGCGTCCCAGTAGGTCGCGAAGTGCCAGGTGACCTGGTAGCCCTTTTCCAGGGAGCCCGTCTGCACGGACGTGGACGCCTGGTAGACCATCGGCAGCGCGAAGAAGACCAGCAGCCACAGGATGCCGGGCAGCAGCAGCCAGTACGGCACCAGGCGGCCCCGCTTGCGTGGCGGCTTCGTCTTCGCGGTGGTGGGGGCGAGCGGCGGAGGCGCCTCCGCCTCGGTGATCGTCGTCATCAGGCCGCCTCTTCCTCGACCGTCTCGACGCCCGCGTCGATGTCCTGAGCAGCGTCCAGGCCGAAGGTGTGGGCCGGGTTCCAGTGCAGGACGACCTCGGCGCCGGGCGCGAGCCGGTGGTCGCGGTCGATGTTCTGCACGTAGACCTCGAAGTCGGGGCAGACCGGGCTGTCGACGACGAACTGCGTGGAGACGCCGATGAAGCTGGAGTCGGCGATCGTGCCGGTGATCCGGTTGCGGCCGACGGGTATCTCTCCGGCGTCCTCGACGGGGACGACGGAGATCTTCTCCGGGCGTACGCCGACCAGCACCTTGCCGCCGGTCGTGGTGGGCGCCGAACAGCGCGTCCCGGGCAGCACGAGCTTGCCGCCGCCGGCCCGCAGGACGATGTCGTCGCCGCTGATGGTGTCGACCTCGGCCTCGATGAGGTTGGAGGTGCCGAGGAAGTTGGCGACGAAGGTGGTCTGCGGGTTCTCGTACAGGTCGGCAGGCGAGCCGAGCTGCTCGACGCGGCCCCCGTTCATCACGGCGACGGTGTCGGCCATGGTCATGGCCTCCTCCTGGTCGTGCGTGACGTGGATGAAGGTGATGCCGACCTCGGTCTGGATCCGCTTGAGCTCCAGCTGCATCTGGCGGCGCAGCTTCAGGTCGAGGGCGCCGAGGGGCTCGTCGAGCAGGAGCACCTTGGGGTGGTTGATCAGCGCGCGGGCCACCGCGACACGCTGCTGCTGGCCGCCGGAGAGCTGGTGCGGCTTCTTGCGGGCCTGCTCGCCGAGCTGGACGAGCTCCAGCATCTCCTCGACCTGCTTCTTCACCGACTTGATGCCGCGCCGGCGCAGACCGAAGGCGACGTTCTCGAAGATGTCGAGGTGCGGGAAGAGGGCGTAGGACTGGAAGACCGTGTTGACCGGCCGCTTGTAGGGCGGCAGGTGCGACACGTCCTGGTCGCCGAGGTGGACGGTGCCCGTGGTGGGCTCCTCCAGGCCGGCGATCATGCGCAGGGTGGTGGTCTTGCCGCAGCCGGAGGCGCCGAGCAGGGCGAAGAAGGAGCCCTGC
Source organism: Streptomyces sp. NPDC031340 (assembly GCF_055569945.1). Lineage (NCBI taxonomy): Bacteria > Bacillati > Actinomycetota > Actinomycetes > Kitasatosporales > Streptomycetaceae > Streptomyces > Streptomyces sp. NPDC031340. The sequence goes on along the minus strand of NZ_JBVIIE010000014.1, from coordinate 117,326 downwards.
GGCACGGTCAGGTCGAGCGGGTGGACGGCGGTGAAGGAGCCGTAGGTCTTGCTGACGCCCGTCAGTCGGACGTCGCCGCCGGTGTCGTTCTTGTTCATCACGGTGATCACGCCCCAGTCAGCTTCGCGAACTTCTGTTCAAACTCGGTCTCTTCCTTCGAGCTCAGCGAGCGGAAGGCGTGGGACTTGGCGGCCGTGGCCTTGTCCGGAAGGATCAGCGGGTTGTCGGCCGCGCCCTTGTCGATCTTGGTGAGGTAAGGCCTCACACCGTCGACCGGGGACACGTAGTTGACGTAGGCGGCGAGCGCCGCGGCCTGCTCGGGCTCGTAGTAGAAGTCGATGAGCCGCTCGGCGTTGGTCTTGTGACGCGCCTTGTTCGGGATCAGCATGTTGTCCGTCGACGTCATGTAGCCGCTGTCCGGGAGGACGAAGTCGACGTCCGGGCTGTCCGCCTTGAGCTGGACGATGTCACCGCCCCAGGCCACACAGGCCGCCAGGTCGCCCTTGGTGAGGTCGGACGTGTAGTCGTTGCCGGTGAAGCGGCGGATCTGCCCCTTGTCGACGGCCTTCTGCAGCCGGGCGATCACCTTGTCGTAGTCGTCGGCGGTGAACTTGCCCGGGTCGATGCCCATGTCCAGCATGGTCATGCCGACGCTGTCACGCATCTCCGACAGGAAGCCGACGCGGCCCTTGAGCTTGGGGTTGTCGAGCAGGTCGGAGACCGACTTGACCTCGATGCCGTCGAGCGCCTTCTTGTTGAACGCGACGACGGTGGATATGCCCTGCCAGACGTAGCTGTAGGCGCGGCCGGGGTCCCAGTCGGGGCTGCGGAACTGCGGCGACAGGTTGGCGTAGGCGTGCGGCAGGTTGGACGGGTCCAGTTTCTGGACCCAGCCGAGGCGGATCAGGCGGGCCGCGAGCCAGTCGGTGAGCACGATGATGTCGCGCCCGGTGTCCTGGCCGGCCGCCAGCTGCGGCTTGATCTTGCCGAAGAACTCGACGTTGTCGTTGATGTCCTCGGTGTACTTGACCTTGATGCCGGTGCGTTTGGTGAACCGGTCGAGCGTGGGGTGGTGCTTCTCGCTGTCGTCCACGTCGATGTACTCGGTCCAGTTGGAGAAGTTGACGACCTTCTCCTCGGCCGAGTGGTCCTCCGCGGAGACGCCGCCCTTGGTGTTGCCCGCCGCGGGGATCCCGCAGGCGCTGAGTGCCCCGAGTCCGCCGACCGCGAGCGCGCCGCCCGCGGAGGCGCGCAGCAGCGAACGGCGGGTGAGTGAGGCCCTGCCGTTGCGGAAGCTGCGCCGCATGGCGGCCACCTGGGCCGGGGACAGGCGGTCGGGCTCGTACTGCTCCATGCGCGTGGTGCCCTTTCGGGAGGGTGAGGGGCCGCGGGTCAGGCGGCCGATTCTGCTATCGGTCCCCGAAGACGGTGCGGTGCCAGTCCTTCCGGGCCACCGCCGTGTTGTCGAACATGACGTGCTTGACCTGCGTGTACTCCTCGAAGGAGTAGGCAGACATGTCCTTGCCGAAGCCGGACGCCTTGTAGCCGCCGTGCGGCATCTCGCTGATGATCGGGATGTGATCGTTGATCCACACGCAGCCCGCCTTGATCTCGCGGGTGGCGCGGCCTGCCCGGTAGACGTCACGGCTCCACGCGGAGGCCGCGAGCCCGTACGGGGTGTCGTTGGCGAGCCTGATCCCTTCGTCGTCGGTGTCGAAGGGCAGGACCACCAGTACCGGGCCGAAGATTTCGGACTGCACGACCTCGCTGTCCTGGGGCGCGTCGGCGATGAGGGTGGGCCGATAATACGCGCCCTTCGTGAGCTCTCCCTGCGGGGCCTCGCCGCCGGTCACCACGCGCGCGTAGGAGCGCGCGCGGTCGACGAACGCGGCGACGCGGTCGCGCTGGAGGTGGGAGATCAGCGGACCGAGATCGGTGCCCGGCGCGAAGGGGTCGCCGAGCCGGACGGTGTCCATGAGGGCGGCCGTCCGCTCGACGAACGCCTCGTACAGGGGCCGCTGCACGTACGCGCGGGTGGCGGCGGTGCAGTCCTGGCCGGTGTTGATGAGCGCGCCCGCGACCGCGCCGTTGACGGCCGCGTCCAGGTCGGCGTCGTCGAAGACCACGAACGGTGCCTTGCCGCCCAGCTCCAGGTGGAGGCGCTTGACGGTGGCGGTGGCGATCTCGGCGACCCGCTTGCCGACGGCGGTCGAGCCGGTGAAGGAGGTCATCGCCACGTCGGGGTGGCCGACCAGGCGCTCGCCGGCCTCCCGTCCGGTGCCGGTGACGATGTTGACGACGCCGTCGGGGATCCCGGCGGCGGTGACGGCCTCGGCGAACAGCAGCGAGGTCAGCGGGGTCAGCTCGGCCGGCTTCAGCACGATGGTGTTGCCGGCGGCGATCGCCGGGAGGATCTTCCACGCCGCCATCTGCAGCGGGTAGTTCCACGGCGCGATCGAGCCGACGACGCCGATGGGCTCGCGGCGCACGTACGACGTGTGGTCGCCGGAGTACTCGCCGGCGGACTGCCCCTGCAGGTGGCGGGCGGCGCCGGCGAAGAAGGCGGTGTTGTCGATCGTCCCCGGCACGTCGAACTCGCGGGTCAGCTTCAGCGGCTTGCCGCACTGCAGGGACTCGGCGCGGGCGAACTCCTCCGCCCGGTCGGCGAGCACGGCGGCCAGGCGGTGCAGGGCGTCGGAACGCTCGCCCGGGGTGGCGGCCGCCCATTCCGGGAACGCCTCGCGCGCCGCGGCCACCGCCGCGTCCACGTCGTCGGCGCCGGCCAGGTCGTACGTATAGACGTCCTCGCCGGTCGCGGGGTCGACGACCGCGTAGGTGTGGCCCGAGGTGCCCTTCGCCGGGCGGCCCGCGATGTACTGCGCGCCGCCCGCGAAACGGTCCTGGGCGGGGAATCGTTCCGGGGTGGCGATGCCCGGGTTGTGCATGTCGCTCTCCTCCGCCGGGGCACCCGGCTCATGGGGCGGGTGGCGTGGCTCCAGTCCGATTTGAGTGCCGATCCTGACAGAGCAAAGGGACTCCTACAAGTGATTCCGTTGTTGCCTTTCGGTTACGCGACGGAATCTGTCGACCAGGTGTCGAGTCGCCCCTGAAAAGGGAGGACGGAGTGTCAGTGGTGGCTGCGACACTCGCGTGCATGGAACGGGTGACGGGGAAGATCGACTCCAGGGAATCGCTGGTCGAGGCGGTCCGAGCGGGGGCCGGACTCAAGTATCTGCACTTCTGGGGGCATCGGCCGAGAGCCGACGGCCGGGTGGGGCCGGGCTGTCTGAGCCAGTGGTGGCCGTCGCCGTTCACCGTGGACTCGGTGACCTACACGACCGCCGAGCACTGGATGATGGCGGGCAAGGCGCGGCTGTTCGGCGACGCGGAGGCGGAGCGGCAGGTGCTGGCGGCGGGCCACCCCTCGCAGGCGAAGAAGGCCGGGCGCCTCGTGCGCGGCTTCGACGAGGCCGTCTGGGAGCGCGAGCGGTTCGGCATCGTGGTGCAGGGCAGCGTCCACAAGTTCGCCGCCCACGCCGGTCTGCGGGAGTTCCTGCTGAACACCGGCGACCGCGTCCTGGTGGAGGCGAGCCCGGTGGACCGGGTCTGGGGCATCGGCCTCGCCGCGACCGACGAGGCGGCGACGGACCCCGAGCGCTGGCGCGGCGCGAACCTGCTGGGCTTCGCCCTGATGGAGGCCCGGGAGCGGCTGGCCGGGGGCGGGTGACACCGCCGCCCCGGCGGCGTGATCAGGGGGCGGTGATCAGAGGGGTCCGGGGCGCGGGTCAGGGGTTGGCGATCAGCAAGGCGATCACGGCCAGGCCGAGCACGATGCCGACGGCTCCGCAGATGATGCCGGTCAGCGCCTGGCCCGGGTTCGTCGCCTCGCCCCGGGCGGCCTTGGCGCGGCCGATGAAGCCGAAGATCAGGGCGAGCACGCCCAGGATGATGGCGATCGGCCACAGACAGAAGACGACGGCCCCGACGATCCCGGTCACCATCGCGGCGATGCCCATGCCGTTGCTGGGCATCGGCGTCATGCCGGGCCAGCCGTAATGGCCGGGGGCGCCGTAGCCGGACGGGTAGCCGTAGCCGGACGGGCTGCCGGACGGGCTGCCGGACGGGTAGCCGTAGCCGGACGGGCTGCCGTAGCCGTGGCCGCCGGGGTAGCCGTAGGGGACCTGGCCGGGGCCGTCGGGCGCGATGGGGGGCGGGGGGACCGGCTCGGCGTGCGGGTGGACGGCGCCGGGCGACTGGGGCGTCGGGGCCGGCGGTGTCGGCGGGGCGAAGGGGCCGGCCCAGGGCTGGGAGGGGAGCGGCGTGCCGCCGGTGCCGGGCATCGAGACGACCGTCCGCTCGTCGTGCACGGAGGGCGGCGCCGGGAACTGCCCGGCGCCGGTGTGCCGACCGGGGCCCGCCGGGGCGTCGGCGGCGGGCGGCGCCCACGGGTTCGGCTCCGGCTCGGGCACGAGCTCGGGCACGGGCTCGGGCTTGTCCAGGGGAACCCGGCCGGTCGCGTCGCCGGGGGCGGCCGGCCAGTGAACGGCGCCGTTCTCCGGCGTCGGCGGCTGCGCGTCGTCGGACATGCGGCGGGTCCCCTCTCTCGGACGTCCCGTCACTCTACGGCCCGGCCCGGCCACGCGTGGGCTCGGCCTACGATGATCCCCGAGTCACCGATCAGCCGATCACCCGCGTTCCGCCCGGCCGACCGCCGCGGGACGCCGTTCCCGGGGAGGAACCCTTGACCGACCGTCTCGACACGTCCGCCGCCGTCCCGCGCGACCTGCACGCCTTCATCAACGGGCTGCCCAAGGCCGAACTGCACGTCCACCACGTCGGCTCCGCCTCCCCCCGGATCGTCTCGGAACTGGCCGCCCGGCACCCCGACTCGAAGGTGCCCACGGACCCCGAGGCCCTGGCCGACTACTTCACCTTCACGGACTTCGCCCACTTCATCGACGTGTACCTGTCCGTCGTCGACCTGATCCGCACGCCGGAGGACGTACGGCTGCTGACGTACGAGGTGGCCCGCGACATGGCCCGGCAGCAGGTGCGCTACGCCGAGCTGACCGTGACCCCGTGGTCCTCGACCCGGCGCAACATCGACGAACGCGCGTTCATGGACGCGATCGAGGACGCCCGCAAAGCGGCCGAGGCCGACTTCGGGACCGTGCTGCGCTGGTGCTTCGACATCCCGGGCGAGGCCGGCCTGGAGGCCGCCGAGGAGACGACCCGGCTGGCCACCGACGACCGGCTGCGCCCCGAGGGCCTGGTCTCCTTCGGCCTCGGCGGGCCCGAGATAGGGGTGCCTCGGCCGCAGTTCAAGCCGTACTTCGACCGGGCGATCGCCGCCGGGCTGCGGTCGGTGCCGCACGCCGGCGAGACCACCGGCCCCCAGACGGTGTGGGACGCGCTGACCCACCTGCGGGCCGAGCGCATCGGGCACGGCACGAACTCCTTCCAGGACCCGGAACTGCTCGCGCACCTGGCCGAGCGGCGGATCCCGCTGGAGGTGTGCCCGACCTCCAACATCGCCACCCGCGCGGTGCGCGACCTGGACGAACACCCGATCAAGGAGTTCGCGAAGGCGGGCGTCCTGGTGACGATCAACTCCGACGACCCGCCGATGTTCGGCACCGACCTGAACAACGAGTACGCGGTCGCCGCCCGCCTGCTGGAGCTCGACGAGCGGGGTCTCGCGGCCCTCGCGAAGAACGCCGTCGACGTCTCCTTCCTCGACGAGGCGGGCAAGGCACGGATCCGGGACGAGATCGACGCGTACACCACCGCGTGGCTCGCCCCCTGATCCCGCCACAATGGGGGTCATGCAGAACGTGACCGCCGTGGCCCACCGCGGCGACCCCTACCGCGTCCGCGAGAACACCGTCGGCTCGCTGCGTTCCGCGCTCGGCCTGGGCGCGGACGCCGTCGAGATCGACGTACGGCTGACGAAGGACGGCGTGCCGGTGCTGCTGCACGACGCGACGCTGAAGCGTCTGTGGGAGCGGGACCGGCCGCTGCGGTCGCTGAAGGCCGACGAGGTGCGCGAGCTGACGGACGGCGGGGTGCCGACGCTGGCGGAGGCGCTGGCCGCGACCGACGGCACCCGGGTGATGCTGGACCTGCCCGGCGAGCCGGACGTGCGGGCGGCCCGCCGGGTGGTGGACGTGGTACGCGAGGCCGGGGCACGGGAGCGGGTGTACTACTGCGCCGGCGCGGCCGCCATGCTCGCCGTCCGCGCGGCCGACCCGTCCGCGGAGATCGCCCTGACCCGCACCACGCTGGCGCCCCCGCGGCCGGTCCTGCTGGAGGCGATCCGCCCGCGCTGGCTCAACTACCGCTTCTCCCTGGTCGACCGCACCCTCGCCGCCCGCGTCCACCGCGACGGCTACCTGCTGTCCGTCTGGACCCCGGACACCCGCCGCTCCATGCGCCGGCTGATCGGCGTCGGCGTGGACTCGATCACCACCAACCGCGTCGACGTGCTCAGTCCCCTGCGCGTCCCGCTGTAGCCGGGGCGCGACGCGACAGGCCCTAGGGGGCGATCCCTGACAACACCCTTGCAGCGGTGGGCACTTGGTCGGAGTTTCCCCGGGGTCGGGCACCCTCCTCGCCGACGATCCGGGCGCGCGCGTGCGGCCGGAGGATGATCACGGACTTCCTCCGGCCTCCTCCGGCCCCCTCCGACGATCCCTGGAGAGTCGATGCGCGCACGCAGCCGCAGCTCCGCCCTCACCGCCTGTCTCGTCCTCACCCTGGCCGCCGGCCCGCCGGCCGCCTCCGCCCTCGCCGCATCGGCCGCAGCAGCCGCGCCGTTACCTGCACCGGCCGTCGGCCATGGCACGGCGTCCTCCGGCGCTCCCGACGCCGACGCGCTGCGCGCCGCGATCGCCGGGCTCCCGGACGAGAACGCGACCGCGGCCCTGGTGCGGGTCGGCGGCAGCGACGGCGCCTGGCGGGGCAGCGCGGGCGTTCACGATCTGGCGAGCGGCCGGGCGGCGGACCCCGACGCCCGCTTCCGGGCCGGCTCGACGACGAAGGTGGTGACGGCGGCCGTCGTGCTCAGGCTGGCGGCCGAGGGCCGGATCGACCTGTCGGCGCCGGTGCAGCGCTACCTCCCCGGCCTGCTCGGCGACGCCTTCGAGCCGGTCACCGTACGGCAGTTGCTGAACCACACCAGCGGCATCCCGGCCGGTGACGGCTTCGGGGACTCCTTCGAGGAGCAGTACGCGCACCGCTTCGACATCATGACGCCGCGTCAGGTCGTCGCGTCGGCGGTGGCGAAGGGCCCGGAGTTCCGCCCCGGCAAGCGGCAGCACTACCTGAACGTCAACTACACGGTCCTCGGCCTGCTCGTGGAGAAGGTGACCGGCCGCGCGTACGCCGACGAGGCCGCCCGGCTCGTCCTGCGCCCCGCCGGCCTGCGCGACACCTACTTCCCCGGCACCGACCCGCGCATCCGCGGCCCGCACAACCACGGCTACCAGGCGGTGCGGAAGCCCGACGGCACGACCGCCTTCGTGGACGTGACCGAGTGGAACCAGGCGGACCGCTGGGCGGCCGGGGACATGATCTCCACGACCGCGGATCTGGAACGCCTGGTCACGGCGCTGTTCACGGGGCGGATCGTGCCCGGACCGCAGTTGCGGGAGATGTTCACGGTCCCGGCGGGCATCGACGGGGCGACCTACAGCGCCGGTCTGCAGCGCTTCGAGTACGGGGGCCGGGTCTACTGGCTCAAGTCGGGGGCGCGGTACGGCTACAGCACCGTGCTCGCCGCGACCCGCGACCTGAGCCGCACCCTCATCTACTGCGTCGGCGCCACCGACGCCAAGGGCGAGTCGACGAACCCGGTCGCGCGGCGGATCGCCCTGGCCGCGCTCAAGTAGCCGCCACCGGAACGCTGTCCGGAGCGAGCGCCGCCAGCCGCTTGATCTTCTCGCGTACGACGTACAGCGGGATCACCCCGAAGACGCCGAACGACATGTCGATGACGGACCACCAGAAGGGGATGCCGCGGACCGGCCCGCACACCAGCGCCAGCGGGATGATCCCGGCGCAGGCGATCATCCCGAACTCGACGACCCAGATGTTGCGGACGGGGTCCCGGTAGGGGCCGTAGAAGGCGACCGCGATCACCAGGTGGGCGAAGGCCAGCCAGTCCGTGCCGTAGAGCAGGAAGGGGTATTCGGCGTCGGCGGTGTCGACTCCGCGCCGCACGCGCTCGATCCAGTCGGTGAGCGCGGGCAGGTGGTCGGACACCGACAGCGACCGCAACAGGTCCTCGGTCCAGCGCAGTTCGTGGACGAGGGGGAAGGCCGTGGCGCCGCTGAGCACCAGGCAGACGATGAAGAGGACCAACCAGACGCGTATGCCCTTCAGCAGGGCGGCTCTGTCGCTCATGACGGCAGCGTAGCCCCGTGTTTGAACGTGTTCAAAAGCGCCCCCAGGCCAGGCCGCGCGGTCCGCGGGGCGGGTCGCTCCGCACCTCGCTCATCCCCGCGCTTCCGCCGCGGAGGATGCGGAGGATGTGAAGGACGCGGAGGAGGGGACGGAGTACCGGCTCCGGGACGCCGACGGTGCGGCGGTACGCGAGGAGAGCGACCCCGTCGAGCGGGTCGAGCCCGTCGCCGCCCCCGTCGATGCCTTCGAGGGTGCCGCCGAGGACGCCCGGGCGGTCGGGCCGGTCGGATCGCCGCGGCCGGCCCGGCGGGTGCGGCCGGACCCATCGGCCGGGGTCGGGGCGAGGGTCCTGGGGCGGGTGGTGGGGTCGGTCGCGGCCGGCCGGGGCGAGTCCGACGGGCTCGGCCCGGTCACCGGACCGCTCGCGGGCGGCGGGGCGAGCGGGACCGCGGGGGGCGCGGGCGTCCCGGGTCCGAAAGACCGCAGCGGCAGCGCCACGAGCACGGCGACGGCGCAGACGGCGCCGGCTCCGGCCGCGGCACGCAGCAGTCGGCGACGCGCCGCACCGCGGCGGATCGCCTCGTAGCGGCCCGGGGGCGGCCCGAGGTGGCCGGCCGGGGGGCGCAGCAGGACGGTCAGCGGGTCGTCGGGGTCGAAGTCCGGACCGTCGTCAGCGTGTGTGATCAAGGCTTCTCCTCAGGTGGGCGCGGAGCAGCTCGCGAGCCGTGTGCAGATCGGCCTTGACGGTCCCTTCCTTGCGCCCGGTCAGCACGGCCACCTCCCGGATCGGCATGTCAGCGTAGTAGTGCAGCAGGATCGGCACCCGCAGCCGGTCCGGCAGGGACTGCACGAGCAGGCGCACCGACGGATCGGCCTGCTCGGCGGGCGGGCGCACCGCGGCCTCGACGGTGGCCCGGCGCACCGCCCGGCGCTCGCGCTCCAGCTTGCGCCAGTGGTCGCGGACCAGGTTGGCGGCGGTCACGTAGAGGAAGCCCTGGGGCTCGGCCACGGCCGTCCAGCGGGCCCATAACCGGGTGAACGCCTCCGAGGCGATCTCGTGGGCCGTCTCGTCGTCGTCGACGAGACGGCGGCACCAGCCGGCGAGGCGCGGATAGAGGGCGGCGAACAGCTCGGACGCCGCCCTCTCACGGGACCGTGTCACCGTTCTCCCGCAGCACTCGACGCCGGTGCGGCGAAGACGATCACGTTGTCGCGGTAACCGTCGCCGCTGCGCGGTCCGCCGCACGTGACGAGACGCAACTCCGGCCGGTCCACGTTCCCGTAGACCTCATCGGTCGGGAAGTCCGCCTTGGCGACGGTGCGTACGGCGGTGACGGCGAACCGCACCGTCCCGCCGTCGGCCAGGCGCACCGCGATCCGGTCACCGCGGCGCACCTCCGCGAGGTGCCGGAACACCCCGTCCCCGTAGGCGCCGACGGTGACATGACCGAGGATCACCGAGGGGCCGGTCTGCCCCGGCGCCGGCGAGTGGCGGTACCAGCCCGCCCGGTCGTGCGCGGTGACCGGGGGGACCTGCACGCTGCCGTCGGGGGCCAGTCCCAGCCGCAGGACGGGGGTGTCGACCCCGATGGCGGGGATGCGCAGCCGCACCGGAGCCGAACGCGCGGGCGCGTGCCCTGATGCGGCGGAGCCCCCGTCGGCGCCGGTCCCGGCGGACTCCCCGGTCCTCTCGGCTCGTCCGGCCCCCTCGGTCCGCTCCGGCGAGACCGCCGCGGTCCCGGGCCCGCCGCAGCCCGCGAGCAGCACCGCCGCCGCCGAGGCGAGGAAGGCGCGCCTGGCCAGCGGGGTCACTCCCCCGTCGCCCGCCGACGCCGTACGAGGAGGACCGCGCCGCCGCCCGCGACGACCGCCGCGGCGGCGCCCCCGCCGATCAGCCCGGCCGCGCCGCCGGACTCCGTGGAAGCGGGCACCCGGCCGGTGTCCGGCGCCCCGCTGGGCACGACGGTGACCTGGTCCGAGGCCCTCCGGGACGGAGCCGGGCTCTTGCGCGTGCGCTCGGCGTCGCTCGGCGCCGTGGTGGGGGCCTCGGTAGGCCGGGTGGAGGGGGCCTCGGTAGGCCGGGTGGAGGGGGCGGTGGTGGCCGGGCGGGGCGTGGGCGAGGAGGTCGCCGCGTCGGTCGCCCCGTCGGCGAACGCGGGCACCACGCCCGCCAGGACGGCGGTGCACGCGAGTACCAGGGCACTGAAGCCGGTTCGGCGCATGGATCGCTCTCTTTCGTCGGTCCGCCCGCCGGTGGTCCGGCGGGGTGGTCATGGATCGAGCGGAGAGACGAGGCGGAGACCGGACGGGTTGTAAAGAGATGGCAAAGCCACGCGGGCCGCGGGACTGCGGGCAAATCGTGCCGACCCTGTGCGCGGGTCTTGAAGGTGTCTTGCGGCGGCTCTTGTCATGACGTAAGTACGTGAATCATGAACCTGTTCACCCGCGCCGCGCCCCCGCGCCGCCCGGCTCCCCCCACGGCACCCCAAGTCCCGGGCCGGTCAGCGGCGTTCACCCGGCCCGACGGGCCCGACCCGGCCCTGGCCGCGCTGACCGGGGAGTGGCTGATCGACCCGGCGCACAGCCGTATCGGCTTCTCCGTCCGCCACGCCATGGTGACGACGGTGCGCGGCGCCTTCATGGAGTACGAGAGCCGCCTCTACTTCGACGGCCGCGACCCTTCCCGCTCGCGGGCCGAGATCGTGCTGAACACCGCGTCCGTCGACACCGGCGTGGAACAACGCGACGCGCACCTGGTCCACCGCGACTTCCTGGACGCGGCGACCTATCCGCGGATGCGCTTCGTCAGTACGGCGGTCCGTCCGGCCGGCGGCGACGTCTACGTCATGACCGGCGACCTCACTGTCAAGAGCACCACCCGCCCCGTCGACCTGGAGCTGACCTACCTGGGCCATGTCATCGACGCGTTCGGCGACGAACGGGTGGGTTTCGACGGAACGACCACCATCAACCGTTCGGAATGGGGCCTGACCTACAACTCGCGGCTGGCGGAGGGCGGCGCCATGGTGAGCGAGAAGGTGCGCCTGCAGTTCGACATCGCCGCCCTCCGCGCGATGCCACGCCGCTGACACCGGCGTGTGACCACGTCCGGGTACGAAGCGCGCGGGCCCCGGACCGGGAATCCCGGTCCGGGGCCCGCGCCCGCGGACGACTACGCGTCCAGCGACGTCATCACGTGCTTGATCCGCGTGTAGTCCTCGAAGCCGTACGCCGACAGGTCCTTGCCGTAGCCGGACTTCTTGAAGCCACCGTGCGGCATCTCGGCGACCAGCGGGATGTGCGTGTTGATCCACACACAGCCGAAGTCCAGCTTCTTCGACATGCGCATCGCGCGGCCGTGGTCCTTGGTCCACACGGAGGAGGCCAGCGCGTACTCGACGCCGTTGGCCCACTCCACCGCCTGGTCCTCGTCCGTGAAGGACTGGACGGTGATGACCGGGCCGAAGACCTCCTTCTGGATGATCTCGTCGTCCTGCTTCAGGCCCGAGACGACGGTCGGGGCGTAGAAGTAGCCCTTGTCGCCGACCTGCCGGCCGCCGGCCTCCACCTTGGCGTGGGCGGGCAGCCGCTCGATGAAGCCGGAGACCTGCTTGAGCTGGTTGGGGTTGTTCAGCGGGCCGAAGAGGACGTCCTCGTCGTCCGGCTGACCGGTCTTCGTCTCGGACGCGGCCTTGGCGAGCGCGGCGACGAACTCGTCGTGGATGGACTCGTGCACGAGGACCCGGGTGGCCGCCGTACAGTCCTGGCCGGCGTTGAAGAAGCCCGCCACCGAGATGTCCTCGACGGCCTTGGCGATATCGGTGTCCTCGAACACCACGACCGGCGCCTTGCCGCCCAGCTCCAGGTGGACGCGCTTGACGTCCTTGGAGGCGGACTCGGCGACCTGCATGCCGGCGCGCACGGAGCCGGTGATGGAGGCCATCGCCGGGGTCGGGTGCTCGACCATCATGCGGCCGGTCTCACGGTCGCCGCAGACGACGTTGAAGACGCCCTTGGGCAGGATCGAGCCGAGGATGTCGGCGATCACCACGGTCGAGGCCGGGGTGGTGTCCGACGGCTTCAGGACGACCGTGTTGCCCGCCGCGATCGCCGGGGCGAACTTCCACACGGCCATCATCATCGGGTAGTTCCACGGCGCCACCTGCGCGCAGACGCCGACCGGCTCGCGGCGGATGATCGAGGTCATCCCGTCCATGTACTCGCCGGCCGAGCGGCCCTCGAGCATCCGGGCCGCGCCCGCGAAGAAGCGGATCTGGTCGACCATCGGCGGGATCTCCTCGGACCGCGTGAGCCCGATCGGCTTGCCCGTGTTCTCCACCTCGGCCGCGATCAGTTCCTCGGCGCGCTCCTCGAACGCGTCCGCGATCTTCAGCAGAGCCTTCTGGCGCTCGGCCGGGGTCGTGTCGCGCCAGCCCGGGAAGGCCGCGGCGGCTGCCGCCATGGCGGCGTCCACGTCCGCCTGACCGGACAGCGGGGCGGTCGCGTACGCCTCGCCCGTCGCGGGGTTGACCACCTCGGTGGTCCGTCCGTCGGCGGCGTCCCGGAACTCACCGTCGATGTAGTTGCGCAGACGACGCAGCTCGGTGCTCACTGCCGGCCTCCTGTCGGGTTTCTGGTGTCCGATTGCTGAGACCCACACACTAATCGGCGGGCCGACGTTTTCAACACCCCCGCTCGCATCATCGCTGCGAAATCCGCAGGTCTCAGACACGTAAACAACGAATTTCATTGCTTCACCCTTGCGGAACTGTCGAGACGTCGTGCACAGTGAGCTGGTGGCCAGTCGAAGCGCAGACCAGAGGGACTCCCGCGAGTCCAGGAACGGCACCCCCCATCTGGATGCCGTCTCGCTCGCCATCGTCGAGCAGCTCCAGGAGGACGGCCGCCGGCCGTACGCCGCGATCGGCAAGGCCGTCGGCCTGTCCGAGGCGGCCGTGCGCCAGCGCGTCCAGAAGCTGCTCGATCAGGGCGTGATGCAGATCGTCGCCGTCACCGACCCGCTCACCGTGGGTTTCCGGCGGCAGGCGATGGTCGGCGTCAACGTCGAGGGCGACGTCGAGTCCGTCGCCGACGCGCTGACCGACATGTCGGAAGTCGAGTACGTGGTGATGACCGCGGGCTCGTTCGACATCCTCGCGGAGATCGTCTGCGAGGACGACGACCACCTGCTGGACGTCATCAACAAACGCATCCGGGCCGTGCCCGGCGTGCGCTCCACCGAGAGCTTCGTCTACCTCAAGCTCAAGAAGCAGACCTATATGTGGGGAACCCGATAACCGTGAGCTCAAAGGACCTCAGCCGCACCGCGTACGACCACCTGTGGATGCACTTCACCCGCATGTCCTCGTACGAGAACTCGCCCGTGCCCACCATCGTGCGCGGCGAGGGCACCTACATCTACGACGACAAGGGCAAGCGCTACCTCGACGGTCTCGCGGGCCTGTTCGTGGTGCAGGCCGGTCACGGCCGCACGGAGCTCGCCGAGACCGCCTTCAAGCAGGCCCAGGAACTGGCCTTCTTCCCGGTGTGGTCCTACGCCCACCCGAAGGCCGTCGAGCTGGCCGAGCGCCTCGCCGACCACGCCCCGGGCGACCTGAACAAGGTGTTCTTCACCACCGGCGGCGGCGAGGCCGTCGAGACCGCGTGGAAGCTCGCCAAGCAGTACTTCAAGCTCGTCGGCAAGCCGACCAAGTACAAGGTCATCTCCCGCGCGGTCGCCTACCACGGCACCCCGCAGGGCGCCCTGTCGATCACCGGCCTGCCGGGCCTGAAGGCCCCCTTCGAGCCGCTCGTGCCGGGTGCGCACAAGGTCCCGAACACCAACATCTACCGCGCCCCGCTCTTCGGCGACGACCCGGAGGCCTTCGGCCGCTGGGCCGCCGACCAGATCGAGCAGCAGATCCTCTTCGAGGGCCCGGACACCGTCGCCGCGGTCTTCCTGGAGCCGGTGCAGAACGCCGGCGGCTGCTTCCCGCCGCCGCCCGGCTACTTCCAGCGGGTGCGCGAGATCTGCGACCAGTACGACGTGCTGCTGGTGTCGGACGAGGTCATCTGCGCCTTCGGCCGCCTGGGCACGATGTTCGCCTGCGACAAGTTCGACTACGTCCCGGACATGATCACCTGCGCCAAGGGCATGACGTCGGGCTACTCCCCGATCGGCGCGTGCATCATCTCCGACCGGCTGGCCGAGCCGTTCTACAAGGGCGACAACACCTTCCTGCACGGCTACACCTTCGGCGGCCACCCGGTCTCCGCCGCGGTCGGCCTCGCCAACCTCGACCTGTTCGAGCGCGAGAACCTCAACCAGCACGTGCTCGACAACGAGGGCGCGTTCCTGTCCACCCTGCAGAAGCTGCACGACCTGCCGATCGTCGGCGACGTCCGCGGCAACGGCTTCTTCTACGGCATCGAGCTCGTGAAGGACAAGGCCACCAAGCAGTCCTTCAACGACGAGGAGACCGAGCGGGTGCTGTACGGCTTCCTGTCGAAGGCCCTCTTCGACAACGGCCTGTACTGCCGCGCCGACGACCGTGGCGACCCGGTCATCCAGCTCGCCCCGCCGCTGATCTCCAACCAGGAGACGTTCGACGAGATCGAGCAGATCCTGCGCGCGACGCTGACGGAGGCGTGGACGAAGCTCTGATCGTCCGCCAAGAAGATCATCTACGGCCCCGGTGCCGCCCGTTCGAGTGAGAAACGGGCGCCCGGGGCCGCGTGCTGTCCGGCCTCCCACCGCGAGCTGCCTAGCGTGCCAGTGACCGATCGGCGCTGTCTTCGTTCCCCCGGACGGGGGATTGGCACGGCAATCACGGATCTGAACCGAGGTGTACGCCCATGGTGGCCCCGCCGGACAACGACGTGCTCTGGGCCCGCGCCCTGCACTACCAGCACAACGACGGCTCGCCCGCGCTCAGCGGTGTCTCGCTCGGCGTCCGGGAGGGCGAGATCCTCGCCCTCAGCGGCCCGCGGGGCAGCGGCAAGACGACCCTGCTGCGCTGCCTGTGCGGCCTGCTTCCGGCGCAGCGCGGCGAGGTGTGGTTCAACAGCACGCCCGTGCACACCATGGGCGCCCTGAGCCGCGAGCGACTGCGCCGGGACCGCTTCGGCTGGATCGACCCCGCTCCCGTCCTGGTGCCCGAGCTGAACGTCTGGGAGAACACCGCGCTGCCTCTGATGCTGCGCGGCACGAGCCGCCGCCGCGCCAAGACGGCCGCCCTGGAGTGGCTGGAACGCCTCGACGTCGGCGCCAAGGCGCGCAAACGGCCGCACGAGCTGCTCCAGGCGGAACGGCAGCGCGTGTGCATCGCGCGGTCGCTGGCCCCGGAGCCCACGGTGCTGTTCGCCGACGAGCCGACCGCTCCCCTGCACCGCGCCGACCGCGTGCACGTGCTGCGCACGCTCACCACCGCCGCCCGCTCGCACGGCATCACCGTGGTGCTGGCCACCGACGACCCGCGGACCGCGGCCCAGGCCGACCGCACGGTGTCGCTGCTGGACGGACGGCGCGTGAAGACCGTGCACCTGCCGCCGGTCACCGAGGCGGAAGGCCGGGCCGCGTGCTCGCTCTCCGTCTGACCCGCGGCGCCCACCCGGCCGTCCAGCTGCGCCGGCTGCTGGTGGCGGTGGCCTCGGCGGGTACGGGCTTCCTCCTGCTGTGCACCCTCGGCCACGCGCTGGGCCACCCGGACACGCCCGGCACCTCGCTGCTGCGCCTCGCCTGGTGCCTGACACCGCTGGCGGCGACCGTGCACTTCGCGGTCGCGGCGGCCCGCACCGACCCGGGCACCCGGCCCCGCCCCGGTCTCTCGGCGATCGGTCTGGGTCCGGCCCGCCTGATGGCGGTCTCGGCGACCACCACGGCCCTGTCCACCGCCCTCGGCTCGGTGCTGGCGCTGCTGGTCTTCCTGCACCTGCGCGGCGACCTCACCGGTCTGCCCTTCGACGGCGCGGCGGCGCGGTCCCTGGCCGCGGACCGGCCGTTGCCGCTGCCGGCCACGCTGACCCTGCTGGCGCTGGTGCCGGGGATCGCCTCGGTGGCCGTGGCGGTGGTGCTCAGGCCGCGGGACCTGCGGCCGCCGGCCGCCCCACCGCGCCGACGGCGACCGCCCCGGAACTCGACGCGGGACTCGACGCCGAGCTCGACGCGAGACTCCGGGCGGAACTTCACACGGCGGCCGACGCAGCGGCCGGCCCGCAGGCCGACGGCGCCCCGCAGGGGCCGGACGGCGCGGCGGGGTCACCGGCACCGGGCATCCACGCCGTCGTCCCCGCCCCGAAGCAGCCGCCCACCGGCCTGCCCTGGGGCGTCGCGGCCCTCGCCGCGGGCCTGGCCGTGGAGGCGTACGCGAGCCGGGACGAGAACACCGCCGCCTCCCTCACCGGCGCCGTGACCGGCTCGGCCCCCGCCGTGCTCGCCGGCTGGGCCCTCACCACCCTCGGCCTCGCCCTCGCCGCCCCGGCCCTCACTCACCTCACCGGCCTGCTCGTGCAGGCCGTCCGCCCCGGCGCGCTGCGTCTCCTGGCCGGCCGGGTCCTCATGGCGGAGGCCACCCGCATCGGCCGCCCCCTCGGCATCGTCTGCGCCGTCGTCTCGGGCTCGTACGCCATGTCGGCCCTGTACGGCGGCACCGGGCCGCTCGTCTTCGGCCCCCTCACCGCCCTCGGCACCGTCCTGGTGGCCGGCTGCGCCTGCGCCACGCTGCTCACCGCGGCCGCCGAGGCCAGGCACGCCCGCACCGAGATCACCGCCACGCTCCTGCGCCTGGGCGCCCCGGCCACGCTGCTGCGCGGCGCGGCGGCGCTGCGCACCGGCGCCCTGCTCGCCCTCTTCGGCCCGCTGACCCTGGCCGTCGCCGAGCTGGCGGCGCTCCCGCCGGCCCGCTGAGAGGTCCCGCGAAAAAAATCCGGGAACGCCGATGAGTTCCGCGACGGCCCCCGGTCCACCCCTGCGAACGGCACGACACCTACGGGAGAGGCCCCATGTACCAGCAGATGATCTTCGTGAACCTGGCCACCGACGACGTCGAGGCATCCAAGAAGTTCTTCACCGAGCTCGGCTACACCATCAACCCGCAGTTCAGCACGGACGACTGCGTCTCCGTGGTGATCAGCGACACGATCATCGCGATGCTGCTCAGCAAGCAGCACTACGCCACCTTCACCAAGAAGGAGATCGCCGACTCCCGGAAGACCAGCGAGGTGCTGGTGTGCCTGAGCGCCGAGAGCCGCGAGAAGGTCGACGAGCTGGTCGACCGGGCGATCGCCGCGGGCGGCAGCATCGCCGGGGAGACGCAGGACCACGGCTTCATGTACGGCCGCTCCTTCGACGACCTCGACGGCCACACCTGGGAGGTCGTGTGGATGGACCCGGCGGCGGTGCAGGGCTGAGGGACGGGGGTGCCTAGCATGGGCCGGTGCAGACGAGCCCGGCCCATGCGGCCCATCACGACCGACACGAGATAGAGACGCTCGAGGACTTCGACGCGGCCGTCGCGGCCCGCGGCACTCTCGCCGGACACCGCTTCCAGGGCGTCGATCTGACGGACCGCACGCGGGAGTTGCTCACCACCGACGCGGCGGGGGCCGTCTTCCTCGACTGCCCGATGCGGCAGGAGGCCGAGGCGAAGGTCCGCGCGGACGGCGCCCTGGTCTTCCCGCCGGTCCCGGATCTGCCCTTCGACCCCTACCGCGGGCGCCTCTACACGGCCGACGAACTGTTCGCCTCGCTGGAGCGGGGGTACGAGCGGACGCCCGACGCCCTGTCCTACGCCTGGTTCCAGCAGACCAGGGCCGACGGAGACATCTTCGCCTCGATGCTGCGCGCCGTGCACGACGACTCCGTCTCCGACGCCCTCGACGAACTCCTGCGCGGCGCCCGGGTGGTGGGCGTGATGGGCGGCCACGCCATGGCGCGCGGGACACGGGAGTACGCCGGTGCCGCCCGGCTGGGCCGCGAGCTGAGCCGCCTCGGGTTCACCGTCGCGACGGGCGGCGGCCCGGGTGCGATGGAGGCGGCGAACCTGGGCGCGTACGCGGCGCCTTACGAGGACGGCATGCTGGACGACGCCTGCGCGCTGCTCGGCAAGGTGCCGTCCTTCACGCCCTCGATCACCGACTGGGCCCGCTGCGCCTTCGAGGTGCGCACCCGCTGGCCGAAGGGCAACCACTCGATCGGCATCCCGACCTGGTTCTACGGCCACGAGCCGCCGAACCCCTTCGCCGCGCACATCGCCAAGTACTTCGCCAACGCCACCCGCGAGGACGGGCTGCTGGCCCGCTGCAACGCGGGTGTGGTCTTCCTGCCGGGCGCCGCGGGGACCGTGCAGGAGATCTTCGACAACGCGACCCCCAACTACTACGAGTCCCGCGGCGAACCGACGCCGATGGTGCTCGTCGACCGCGCCCACTGGACCGAGCGGCTGCCGGCCTGGCCCCTGTTGCAGGCACTCGCCCGGGAACGTTCGATGGAGTCCCGTATCGCCCTGGTTGACCGGATCGAGGAGGCTCCGGAGGCGTTGAAACGTCTCTGCGATTAATAAAAGCGTAAAGCCAACGCGTAGGATGGGCCTACGGATTGACACTCCTTATGGAGCGCTTATAGACCTGTGAGCCTCCTGGGGATTCTGAAGCCTCAGCCGTTGAGGCGTCATGTCTCCGCCACCCCCCGCAGTTGTGCATCCCGTGAAGGGAAAACGTGTCCATAACCCGCCGTACCGCCCGTCGTTCCGCGCGAGCCCTCGGTGTCGCCGCCGCGACCACCGCGCTCGCGCTGGGTGTCGCAGGCAACGCTCTCGCCTGCAACATCAGTGAGTTCTCGGCCGAAGCCAAGTGCGACGGCGCCAAGGGCGTCATCACCGTCACCGACAAGGACCCCTCCGGGGTGCCGGCCGTCATCACCGTGTTCCTGGAGAACAACGGCGCCGACGAGCAGAAGATCGGTGAGCAGGAGGTCAAGGGCTCCCGCGAAGGCACCGTCATCACCTTCGACGAGGACTGGAAGCCGAACGCCGAGTACCGGATCCACGTCACCGCCGGCAAGGGCGAACGCCCGATCGTCGACAAGGACATCCAGCCGAACCTGACGACTCCGTCCGAGGGTTGCTCGAAGGACGAGTCGACGCCGCCGGCCACCCCGTCGCCGTCGGAGTCCGCCTCGACCCCGGCCGAGGAGTCCCCCACCCCGACTTCGACCCCGTCGGCCACGGAGAGCAGCAGCACCGCCCCGGCCGGCACCGCCGACAACGAGCCGTCCCCGGCCACCGGTGACTCCAACCTCGCCGAGACCGGTGCGAACTCCAACACCGGCCTGATCGCCGGCATCGCGGGCGCGCTGGTCGTCATCGGCGGCGGTGCCGTGTTCTTCGGCATGCGCCGCCGCGGAGCCGACAGCAACCGCTGACGCCCCGCCAGGTATCACCGCTGTGGCCCGTCCCCGTATCCGGGGGCGGGCCACAGTCGTCCATCCGGACGTGCTCCTCCGGGCCCGACGGCCCGCGCGGATCACCCGAGCACGACGACTTCCGCCGCGTCGAACCGCACTCCCACCGTGGCCCCGGCCTCCGGCGCCTCCCGCAGCGCGCACGCCGCCTCCAGGCGCGGGGCGTCCCGCGGCTGAAGGTGCAGGGCGACGTGGGTGCCCTTGAAGGTGCGGGCTGCGACCGTGCAGCGCAGCCCCTCGTCGGCCGGCACCAGGCGCACCCCGGCGGGCCGTACCAGCAGGGTCCGGGTGCCCTGCGCAGCGCCCTCGCCCACCGGGACCTTGCCCCACGGCGTGTCCGCGGCCTGACCGCTCACGGCGGCCTCGACGACGTTCTCGAAGCCGAGGAAGCGCGCCACGAAGGCGTCCGCCGGCCGCTGCCACACCTCCAGCGGCGTGCCGGACTGCGCGATGCGCCCGTCGCGCATCACCACGACCCGGTCCGCCAGCGCGAAGGCCTCGCCCTGGTCGTGCGTCACGGCGAGCACGGTCGTGCCCAACACACCGAACAGCTCCCGCAGTTCGACGACCAGGCGCTCCCGCAGCGAGCGGTCGAGCTGGCCGAGCGGCTCGTCGAGCATCAGCAGGCTCGGCCGGGGCGCGAGCGCACGGGCCAGCGCCACGCGCTGCTGCTCGCCGCCGGAGAGCGAGGCCACGGCCCGCCCTGCGGCTCCCGGCAGCCCGACCATGTCGAGCAACTCCCTTACCCGGTCCGACTGTTCCCGCTTCGCGACGCCGTGCATCCGCAGCCCGAAGGCGACGTTGCCGCCCACGTCCCGCTGCGGGAACAGCTGATGGTCCTGGAACATCAGCCCGACCCCGCGCCGGTGCGCGGGCACCCCCGCCTGGTCCCGTCCGCCGAGCAGCACCCGCCCGGCGTCCAGCGGCTGCAGCCCCGCCACCGCCCGCAGCAGCGTCGACTTGCCGCTGCCGCTCGGCCCGAGCACGCACACGGTCTCGTGCTCGGCGACGTCCAGGTCGACCGCGTCGAGCACGGCCCGCGTCCCGAACCGCACGGTCGCGCCCCGCAGGCTCAGCAGCATCTACAACTCCCCCGCCCTCTCGATGCGCAGGCGCTCCAGCACCAGCAGCGCCGCCGCGCACACCACCATGAGAATCGTCGACAGGGCCATCGCCTGCCCGTAGTTGAGGTCGCCCGGCCGGCCCAGCAGCCGCGCCACGGCGACCGGCAGCGTCGGGTTGTCCGGCCGCGCGATGAACACGGTCGCCCCGAACTCCCCCAGCGACACCGCGAACGCGAACCCGGCCGCGACCAGCAGCGCCCGCCGCACCATCGGCAGGTCGACCTCCCGCCACACCCGCCACGGCGACGCCCCGAGCACGGCCGCCGCCTCCCGCAGCCGCGCGTCCACGGCCCGCAGCACCGGCAGCATGGTCCGCACCACGAAGGGGACGCCGACCAGGGCCTGCGCGAGCGGCACCAGGATCCACGAGCCGCGCAGGTCCAGCGGCGGCTCGTCGAGCGCGATCAGGAACCCGAACCCGACGGTCACCGCGGACACCCCGAGCGGCAGCATCAGCAGCGCGTCGAAGCCGCGGACCAGCCGGCCGGCGTCCCGGCGGGCCAGCGCGGCGGCGGCCAGGCCGCCGATCAGCACGGCGATCGCGGTGGCGGCGAGGGCGTACTGGAGGGAGTTGCCGACCGCGTCGATCGGCGGGACCAGGAAGACGTTGCCGGCCTGACCGGTCAGCGCGCGGTAGTAGCCGAAGCCGGGCGCGGTGAGGGAGCGCTGCACCAGGACGGCCGGCGGCAGCACGAGCAGGACGGCGATCGTGGCGAGGACGCCGGCCAGCAGCCCCCACTGCCCGGCGCCGCGCGGCCGCCGCGCGGTCACGGTGGCGTCCACCAGCCGCAGCGCGGTCTCCCGCCGCCGTACGGTCCAGGCGTGCACGGCGAGGATCGCGCCCACCGCCGCGAACTGGACGACGGTGAGGACGGCGGCCGTGGACAGGTCGAAGATCTCGGACGTCTGCCGGTAGATCTCCACTTCGAGGGTGGAGAAGGCCGGACCGCCCAGGATCTGCACCACGCCGAAGGAGGTGAAGGTGAACAGGAACACCATCAGCGCGGCGGCGGCCACCGCGGGCGCCAGCGCCGGCAGGGTGACCCGCCGCCAGGCCGCGAACGGGGAGGCGCCGAGCATCCGCGCCGCCTCCTCCTGCCGGGGGTCGAGCTGCGCCCACAGCCCGCCCACCGTGCGGACGACGACCGCGTAGTTGAAGAAGACGTGCGCGAGCAGGATCGCCCACACCGTGGTGTCCAGCCGCACCCCCCACCACGCGTCGAGCAGTCCGCCGCGCCCGACCAGCGCGAGGAACGCCGTGCCGACGACGACCGTCGGCAGCACGAACGGCACCGTCACCACGGCCCGCAGCACCTGCTTGCCGGGGAAGTCGAGGCGGGCGAAGACGTAGGCGCCGGGGAGCGCGACCGCCAGCGTCAGCGCGGTGGAGGCGAACGCCTGCCAGGTGGTGAACCACAGCACGTGCCGGATGCCGTCCTCCCCGAGCACGTCCGCGATCCGGCCGACGTGCCACACCCCGTCCGTCCTCAGCCCACGGGCGACGATCGCGGCGACGGGGTAGGCGAAGAACAGCGCGAAGAACGCGGCCGGCCCGGCCATCAGCGCGAGCCGCGCCGCGTTCCCCGCACGGGTCCGGCGGACCGCTGCCTCGGAGCGGACCGCTACTTCAGTACGAGCGACGTCCACGACTTGACCCACTGGTCACGGTCGGCGGCGATCTTGCCGGGGGCCAGGGTCTCCGGGTCCGCGGCCGGCTTGCCGTACGCGACGAACTCCGGCGGCACCTGCGCGCCCTTGCGCACCGGGTAGACGAACATGTTCAGCGGCATGTCCTGCTGGAACTCCCGGGTGAGCAGGAAGTCGATGAACGCCTTGCCCCCGGCAGGGTTCTTCGCGTTGCTCAGCAGCCCCGCGTACTCGGTCTGCCGGAAGCAGGTCCCGTACGACACCCCGGTCGGCGCGGTCGTCGGCTTGGGGTCGGCGAAGACGACCTCGGCGGGCGGCGAGGAGGCGTACGACACGACGAGCGGACGGTCGCCGCCCGCCTTCCGTCCGCCGGCCGACCCGGAGAACTCCTCGTTGTAGGCCTGCTCCCAGCCGTCGACGACCTTCACGCCGTTGGACTTGAGCTTCTTCCAGTAACCCTGCCAGCCCCCGTCGCCGTACTCCGCGGCGGTGCCGAGCAGGAAGCCCAGGCCCGGCGAGGAGGTGGCGGCGTTCTCGGTGACCAGGAGGTTCTTGTACGCGGGCTTGACCAGGTCGCCGAACGACGCCGGCGGGGCCAGCTTGTGCTTGCTGAAGTACGCCTTGTCGTAGTTGACGCAGATGTCGCCGTAGTCGACCGGCGTGACCCGGTGCTTGTCCTGGTCGACCCGGTGATCGGGCAGGACCTGGTCGGAGCCCTTGGCCCGGTACGGCTGGAACAGCCCGTTGTCGAGGGCCCGGGAGAGCAGGGTGTTGTCCACGCCGAAGAAGACGTCGCCCTGCGGGTTGTCCTTGGTCAGGACGGCCTTGTTGACGGCCTGGCCGGCGTCGCCGTCCTTGAGGACCCTGACCTGGTAGCCGGAGGACTTCTCGAAGTCCTTCAGCACGCTCTTGGAGACGGCCCACGAGTCATGGCTGACCAGGGTGACGGTCTTGGAGTCCGTCGCGCCCGAACCGCCGGAGCCGCCGGACGATCCGCACGCCGACAGCGCGACGAGACCGAGCCCGGCGGCGACGGCCACGAGGGTCTTGTGGTGCACTGGATTCCTCCTGGGGTTGACCAGGAAGAGACGCGGCCCTGCCCGGGACCCGCGAGGGGTGCCCGGGCAGGGCGCAACAGCTCGAGTGAAGACCGAACTTCCTACCCAGAATGACCTGGGCGAGGTTCAGAGGGTCTGCGGCCCGGTTGCCGCACTCTCAGCGCTGTGGCGCTCCCCTGTCGGAATATGAAGATGTTTTCCTACGAGTCCTTACGGGGTCACACTACCGTTCGGTGGCGGCCAGCTGACCGCACGCCCCGTCGATCTCCTGCCCGCGGGTGTCCCGGATCGTCACCGGCACCCCGTGCGCCGCGATGGCCTCGACGAACGCCTTTTCGTCCGCGGGCCGGGAGGCGGTCCACTTCGAGCCCGGCGTCGGGTTGAGCGGGATCAGGTTGACGTGCACCGGCCTGCCCTTGAGCAGCCGGCCGAGCCGGTCGCCGCGCCAGGCCTGGTCGTTGATGTCGCGGATCAGCGCGTACTCGATGGACAGCCGGCGTCCCGACTTCTCCGCGTACTCGAACCCGGCGTCGAGCACCTCGCGCACCTTCCACCGCGTGTTGACCGGGACGAGGGTGTCGCGCAGTTCGTCGTCGGGGGCGTGCAGCGAGATCGCGAGCCGGCACTTGAAGCCCTCGTCGGAGAACCGGTGGATGGCGGGCACCAGACCGACCGTGGAGACGGTGATCCCGCGCTGCGAAAGCCCGAGCCCGTCCGGCGCGGGGTCGGTGAGCGCCCGGACCGCCTGCACGACCCGCTTGTAGTTGGCGAGGGGCTCGCCCATGCCCATGAAGACGATGTTGGACAGCCGGGCGGGCCCGCCGGGGACCTCCCCGTCCCTGAGCGCCCGCATCCCGTCGACGATCTGGTGCACGATCTCGGCGGTCGACAGGTTCCGGTCCAGCCCCGCCTGCCCGGTCGCGCAGAACGGGCAGTTCATCCCGCACCCCGCCTGCGAGCTGATGCACATGGTCACCCGGTCCGGGTAGCGCATCAGCACCGACTCCACGAGCGTGCCGTCGAACAGCCGCCACAGCGTCTTGCGGGTGGTGCCCTGATCGGTCGACAGGTGCCGGACGACCGTCATCAGCTCGGGAAGCAGCGCCTCCCGCAGCCTGTCCCGCGACCCCGCGGGGATGTCGGTCCACTCCGCCGGATCGTGCGCGTACCGCGCGAAGTAGTGCTGCGAGAGCTGCTTGGCACGGAACGGCTTCTCCCCGATCTCGGCCACCGCCTCCTTGCGCTCGGCAGGCGTGAGATCGGCAAGGTGCCGCGGCGGCTTCTTGGCTCCGCGGGGCGCGACGAAAGTGAGTTCTCCGGGCTTGGGCATGGTGCTACCAGTGTCGCAGATCGGAGTCGGCCCCCCGTCCGGTCCGGAGGTGCGTGACCCCTGCGGGGTCCATGCATCCGGACGGCGCGTGCGCGAAGAAAGGGAAGTGCTGCGGGGCATTTCCCGACTTAAGGGACCAACAGCCCCTTTTCTCCTGCGGGCGGTGCCCGTTTTCTTGAAGTGACGGTTCGTGGTGATGGCGGACATGATGACAACCAGGCGCGGGGGCCGGAGGTGGGCGTAATAATGCGAAAGATCCTCGGCAGGCGGTCGCGCGCCGGCACCCGGAGGGCGCTCGTGCCCCCTGCGGTGGCGATCTCGCTCTTCCCCTTGTTTCTCCTGGTGATCGACGTGCTCAACACGCCCGCCATCCGTCTGGGACCACTGATGGTGGCGGCGCCCACGTTCGCGGCGGCGCTCTGTGCTCCGGCGGGTGTGGTCGGAGTGTCCGCGGTGACGCTGCCGTGCGTGGTCCTGGCCTCCTGGTCCAACCAGCAGCTGAGCACCGAGAACTTCCTGGTCCAGATGATCACCACCGCCCTGATCATCGTGGCCGCCGTGGCCGCCGCCTCCGTGCGGGTGCACAGGGAGCGCCAGCTGGCACGGGCCCGCTGGGTCGCGGAGGTCACCCAGCGGGTGCTGCTGCATCCGCTGCCGCGCCGGGTCGGGTCCTTCGACGTGGCCTCGCTGTACGAGTCGGCGGACGAGGAGGCCGCCGTCGGCGGGGACCTGTACGCGATGGCCCGGCACGGGGACTGTTCCCGGCTCCTGCTCGGCGACGTGCAGGGCAAGGGGCTGGCCTCGCTGGACATGGTCAGCTCGGTGCTGAACGGCTTCCGGCACTCGGTCCGGCACGGCAGTTCGCTCACGACGATGGTGCGGGAGCTGTCGGCGGGGTTCCGCGAGGACGTCCGGGAGCTGTCCGCCGCGGCCGAGGCGTCTCCCTGCGGTCCCGGTGCGTACGCGGAGGAGTCGTTCGTGACCGCTGTCGTGTGCGAGCTGCCCGACAAGGGGCCGATGCGCCTGGTGAATCTGGGGCATCCCGAGCCGCTGCTCCTGCACGACGGAAAGGTCACGGCGCTGGAGCCGACGGTACCGGTGCCGCCGTTGGGCCTCGAGGACCTCAACGGCGGGGAGGTGGTGGTGGACACCGCCGACTTCCCGCCGGGCGCCACCCTGGTGCTCTACACCGACGGCGTGACCGAGGCACGGAACCCGGCCGGCGACTTCTACCCGCTCGCCGACCGGTTGCGGAACTGGACCGATCTGCCCCCGGAAGCCCTGTTGGCCGCGGTCCGCGCCGACCTCCGCCGGTACGTGGACGGACCGCTCACCGACGACGTGGCCATGGTGGCCATCCAGCGCACCCCGGCGCCCGAGCCCACCGCCGGCCGTCCCGCGAGCGCGCGGTCGGACTCGCTCGACGGCGAGCCCGACGCGTCCCCCGTGAGGCGGACCCGGCCGGCGCCCGTCAGCCGGACCCGACGAAGGCCACCATCAGCAGCCACACCACCGGCGCCGTCGGGAGCAGGGAGTCCAGCCGGTCCATGATGCCGCCGTGCCCCGGCAGCAGCGTGCCCATGTCCTTGATGCCCAGGTCCCGCTTGATCATCGACTCGCCGAGGTCGCCCAGGGTCGCGCTGACGGCGACCGCGAGGCCCAGGACCAGGCCCTGCCACCAGGTGCCGTCGTCGATCAGGAACTGCATGCACAGCGCGCCCGCCACCATCGCGAACGACACCGCTCCGAGCAGGCCCTCGCGGGTCTTGCCGGGACTGATCCGCGGGGCCAGCTTGTGCGTGCCGAAACGCCAGCCGACGGCGTACGCGCCGGTGTCGCTGACGACGGTCAGCACCAGGAACGTCAGGACGCGCCACGGCCCGTCGGCGGCGGTCAGCAGCAGCGCGACGAACGACGCCAGGAACGGCACGTAGAACGCGGCGAACACGCCCGCCGTGACGTCCTTGAGATAGCCCTCCGGCGGCTGGGCCATGCGCCAGACCAGGACCGCCAGCGAGGTCAGCGCCATCGCCACCCACGCGCCCTCGGCGCCCCACAGGTACCCGGCGACGACCATCGCCGCGCCGCCGACCGCGAGCGGCACCAGCGGCGCCTTGATCTGCTTGCGTTCCGCCAGCCGGCTCGTCAGTTCCCACAGGCCCACCACGACGGCGGCCGCGATCACACCCACGAAGGCGGCCTTGACGACGAACAGCGACGCGATGATCACCACGCCGAGCCCGACGCCGACGCCTATCGCCGCGCTCAGGTCGCGCCCCGCGCTCTTCTTCTGCCGCCGGGGTGCGGGCTGAGGGGCGTCGGGCATGGGCTCCGGATTCTGCGGCGCCGCCGCTCGCGGCTGCGCCGACGTGGTGTCGTCGCGGAACAAAGGGCCGCTCAGCCGAGCGGCCCCCCGGTCGTCATCCTGGTGTCCGCCATGGGCGGGCAGGTCGGGCACGATGGGCATGGGGCGGGTCTGCTGCGTCTCAGGCGCATCGTACGCGGGCCCCGCCGGGGCGGCCCCCTGGGCAGGTCCCTGCTCAGAGGGCCCCCAGTACCCGGCTTGTGGCGGCGCCCCCCAGGAAGAGTCGTTCATCAGACCTCGAGCAGCTCTGCTTCCTTGTGCTTGAGGAGCTCGTCCACCTGGGCGACGTACTTGTGCGTGGTGTCGTCGAGCTCCTTCTCCGCGCGCCGGCCCTCGTCCTCGCCGATCTCGCCGTCCTTGATCAGCTTGTCGATGGCGTCCTTGGCCTTGCGGCGCACGGAGCGGATGGACACGCGCGCGTCCTCCGCCTTGTGCTTGGCGACCTTGATGTAGTCGCGGCGGCGCTCCTCGGTCAGCTCGGGGAACACCACGCGGATGATGTTGCCGTCGTTGCTGGGGTTGACGCCCAGGTCGGAGTCGCGGATCGCCTGCTCGATGTTGCGCAGCGCGGTCTTGTCGAACGGCGTCACGACCGCCATGCGCGGCTCCGGCACGGAGAACGAAGCCAGCTGGTTGATCGGCGTCGGCGCACCGTAGTAGTCGGCCACGATCTTGTTGAACATCGCCGGGTGCGCACGGCCGGTGCGGATCGCGGCGAAGTCCTCCTTGGCGACCACGACGGCCTTCTCCATCTTCTCCTCGGCCTCGAGGAGGGTCTCTTCGATCACCACTTGCTCCTGCGTGTCTTGAGTAGGCCCGGCTGCGTCCTTGGTGGGGGCGGCGGCCGGCTTCGTCGCGTCTTCTTCTGAACGGTTCCCGACCGGCGGGACATTGTCCATCCCCCGGTCAGGCTCCTCAGCCCTGGCTGCCTTGGTCACCCACCAGCGTGCCGATCTTCTCACCCTTGACGGCGCGGGCGATATTGCCCTCCGCCAGGAGCTCGAAGACGAGGATGGGGAGCTTGTTGTCGCGGCACAGCGTGATGGCGGTGGCGTCGGCGACCTTGAGCTCGCGCGTGATGACCTCGCCGTAGCCGAGGGAGTCGAACTTGACGGCGTCCGGGTTGGTCTTCGGGTCGGAGTCGTAGACCCCGTCCACGCCGTTCTTGCCCATCAGCAGCGCCTCGGCGTCGATCTCCAGGGCGCGCTGGGCGGCGGTGGTGTCGGTGGAGAAGTACGGCATGCCCATGCCGGCGCCGAAGATGACCACGCGGCCCTTCTCCAGGTGGCGCACGGCGCGCAGCGGGATGTACGGCTCGGCGACCTGGCCCATGGTGATGGCGGTCTGCACCCGGCTGTCGATGCCCTCCTTCTCCAGGAAGTCCTGGAGGGCGAGGCAGTTCATCACCGTGCCGAGCATGCCCATGTAGTCCGAGCGGGCCCGGTCCATGCCGCGCTGCTGGAGTTCGGCGCCGCGGAAGAAGTTACCGCCGCCGATGACGACCGCGATCTCCGCGCCGTCGCGCACGACGGCCGCGATCTCGCGGGCGATCTTGTGCACCACGTCGGGGTCGACGCCCAGGCCCCCGCCGCCGGAGAAGGCCTCTCCGGACAGCTTCAGCAGAAACCGGCCGCGTACTTTGCCGTCGTCGCTCTTCTGGGGCTTGGTGGTCATCGAGATCCGCCTCTTTCACGTGTTGCACATACGAAGAAGGCCACTGCCGGTGGGGGTGGTTCGCAACCCTTGCTCGGCAATGGCCTCCTCGTCAGTTCTGCTGTCCGTCACGCACGCGTACCCGACGGCGTACGCGGACGACTGCTACCGACCCTATAGGGATCGAGTACCCGTCGCGGCACGGACTCAGATGCCGACCTTGATGCGCGTGAAGCGCTTCAGGGTGACACCGGCCTCGTCCAGGACCTTCTGGACGGACTTCTTGTTGTCGAGCGCGTACGGCTGGCCGAGCAGCGTGGCGTCCTTGAAGAAGCCGTTGAGGCGACCCTCGACGATCTTGCCGATCGCGGCCTCGGGCTTGCCCTCGGCGCGGGTGGTCTCCTCGGCGATGCGGCGCTCGGACTCGACGACGTCGGCCGGGACGTCCTCCTTGGAGAGGTACTTCGGCGCGAAGGCGGCGATGTGCTGGGCGACGCCCTTGGCGACCTCGGCGTTCTCCTTGTCGAACTCGACGAGGACACCGATCTGCGGGGGCAGGTCAGGCATCGTGCGGTGCATGTACGCCGTCACGTAGCCGTCCGTGAACTGCGCGAAGCGGTCCAGGACGATCTTCTCACCGAGGTTGGCGTTGGCCTCGTCGACGAACGCCTGGACGGTCTTGCCGGCCTCGATCTCGGAGGCGAGCAGGGCCTCGATGTCGGCCGGGGAGGTCTTGGCCACGTGCTCGGCGATGGCCTTGGCCACGGCCTGGAACTTGTCGCCCTTGGCGACGAAGTCCGTCTCGCACTTCAGCTCGACCAGGACGCCGGAGGAGTTGTCGTCGGCGATGATGGAGACCACGGCGCCGTTCTCGGCGGAGCGGCCCTCGCGCTTGGCGACGCCCTTCTGGCCCTTGATGCGCAGCGCCTCGACGGCCTTGTCGACGTTGCCTTCGGCCTCGTCCAGCGCCTTCTTGCAGTCCATCATGCCGGCGCCGGTGAGCTCACGAAGCTTCTTGACGTCGGCGGCGGTGTAGTTCGCCATGAGTCTGAATCTTTCTCGAAGTCTGGAAGATCGAAGATCTGCGGGGTTCGCGGCACTCATCAAGACGGATGCCGTTGACGCTCCGCTGATCCACGGGTGAACGGCGGGGGCGGTCCGCACCACGCCGGGGGCGGTCTTCACCGCCCCGGAGGCGTACCTGATGCGGTACCGCTCCCGCCGTCACCACGGACGCTGACGGGTCAGGCCTGCTCGGCCTCGGCGGCGGGAGCCTCGGCAGCTTCCGCGGCGGGAGCCTCGGCGGCCTCCGCGGCCTCCGCGGCGGGGGCCTCGGCAGCCGGAGCCTCAGCGGCGGCCTCGGCCGGCTTCTCGGCCTCGTCCGCCTTCTTCTCGCCCTCGAGCAGGTCGCGCTCCCACTCGGCGAGCGGCTCGCCCGCGGCCTTCTCGCCCTTGTCACCGGTGGCGACGCCGGAACGGGCGATGAGGCCCTCGGCGACGGCGTCGGCGATCACACGGGTGAGCAGGGTGACGGAGCGGATGGCGTCGTCGTTGCCCGGGATCTTGTAGTCGACCTCGTCGGGGTCGCAGTTGGTGTCGAGGATCGCGACGACCGGGATGTTGAGCTTCCGGGCCTCGCCGACCGCGATGTGCTCCTTCTTGGTGTCCACGATCCAGACGGCGCTGGGCACCTTCTGCATCTCGCGGATACCGCCGAGGGTCTTCTCCAGCTTGGCCTTCTCACGCGAGAGGACCAGGAGCTCCTTCTTGGTCAGACCGGAGGACGCGACGTCCTCGAAGTCGATCTGCTCCAGCTCCTTCAGGCGCTGCAGGCGCTTGTAGACGGTGGAGAAGTTGGTGAGCATGCCGCCCAGCCAGCGCTGGTTGACGAAGGGCATGCCGACGCGGGTGGCCTGCTCGGCGATGGCCTCCTGCGCCTGCTTCTTCGTGCCGACGAACATGACCGTGCCGCCGTGGGCGACGGTCTCCTTGACGAACTCGTAGGCGCGGTCGATGTACGACAGCGACTGGAGCAGGTCGATGATGTAGATGCCGTTGCGCTCGGTGAAGATGAAGCGCTTCATCTTCGGGTTCCAGCGACGGGTCTGGTGACCGAAGTGGACGCCGCTCTCCAGCAGCTCCCGCATCGTGACGACGGCCATGGCCGTATCTCCTTGATTTTCTCGGTTGTGCCGCGGAAGCCGGACGGCTCCCGCGCCTGACGCCCGCGTGCGCCGTGCCGCAAAGGACCGAGGGGCGCTGACTCCGGCTTGTGATCACCAGGTGTCGGGGCGTGCGAAGTCGACCCGGTGACCCGGATCGCCAGAAGAAGTGTACGGGACCGGCGAGGTGCCGGGTGACGCCGCTGTCCACAACCGGGCGGTCGTCCACAGGTTCCGGCCCCGGCGGGCAGGGATGCGGGACGGTTCCGGCATGCGAGCGAAACGAGACGCGGGCCGGGCGGGCGCGGTGCTGCTGGGGGTGGTGTCGGCCGTCCTGGCGCCCTGGGCGTGGGCGGACGCCCCGGTTACGCCGACCGGGTCGGATCCTCCGGTGCCCGCCGCCGCCCGGGTCTGGCCGGTGGGCGGCCGGCCGGCGGTGCTGCGCGGCTGGGAACCCCCGGCCACGGTGTACGGCCCGGGGCACCGGGGCGTGGACCTGGCGGCGCCGGCCGGGACGCCGGTACGGGCGGTGGCGGGGGGCCGGGTGTCCTTCGCGGGCCGGGTGGCGGGCCGGGGCGTGGTCTCGGTGGCGCTGACCGGCACCGGACTGCGGACGACGTACGAGCCGGTGCGGGCGTCGGTGCGGACGGGTGACGACGTGGCGGGGGGCGAGGTGGTGGGCACGGTGGAGCCGGCGGCGCACTGCGCGGTGACGTGCGTGCACTGGGGGCTGCTCCGGGGCGGAACCTACCTCGACCCGCTGTCACTGCTGCCGCCATGGCTGCTGGGCCGGGGACCGTCCCGCCTGCTGCCGGTACTGGGCGTACCGCTGCCGTAGCCCCGGGCGGGGCGCAGCCACTGCCGCTGCCGTAACCCGGGCCGGGGCGCTGCCGCTGCCGCTGCCGCCGGGCGGGCCGTAGCCGCTGCGCGCCACGACGGTGCTCAGTGCCGCACGCCGGGTTCCGCACGCCGCGAAGCTGTCCTGCTGCCGGGAGGTGGCTGAGCCGCCGCCACGGCCGCGACCAGTGGCGAGGGCATGACCGGGCCACGCCGACGTCCGGACCGGGTACCTTCTTCTGCGGCGACCGTGTACGGCTGGTGCGGGGTCAGCCGCGTACGCCTCGCAGGGCCATCGCCACGGCCGCCTCCGTGATCGCCGCCGGGTCCTCGGCCGCCCCCAGCTCGATCCGCCGTACGGCCGCGTCCACGACGCCCTGGAGCAGCATCGCGGCCAGCCGCGGCTCGGCATGCCCCATCTCGCCGAGGGCCTCGACGATCAGCGCGACCAGGCCGCCGTGCGCGGCCCGGATCTTCTCCCGGGCGCCGGCGTCGAGTTCGCTCGCCGAGATCGCGACCACGGCCCGGTGCCGCCGGTCGCCCACCAGCGCCAGCTGCCTGCGCACATACGCCTCGACCTTGGCCTCGGGCGTGCGCTCGAGGTCCATCGCCGCCGAGACCTCCGCCGCCCAGACGGGGAAGTCGACCTCGCACAGCTCCTCGACGACCGCGGCGCGCGAGCGAAAGTACTCGTACACCGACGACCGCGCGAGGCCCGTGCGCTCGGCGAGGGCCGGGAAGGTCAGCGCCTCCGTCCCGCCCGCGGACAACAGGGACCGGGCCGCGTCCAGCAGGGCGGCTCGCTGCATCGACCTGTGCTCGGCCACGGAGGCCGCTCGAATCCTTGGCACGGCGACCACTTTACGGACGCGCCGCCGCTGGCGGGAGTGACGCGTCGTTCAGCGGCCGAAGCCCGCCAGCTTCGCCCGCAGCTGCAGCACCGACTTGGTGTGGATCTGGCTGACCCGGCTCTCGGTGACGCCAAGCACGTTGCCGATCTCGGCGAGCGTGAGCCCCTCGTAGTAGTAGAGCGTGACGACGGTCTTCTCGCGTTCGGGCAGCGTGTTGATCGCCCGCGCCAGAAACCGTCTGAGCTCCCGGTCCTCGGCGACCTCCACGGGGTCGGCGGCGGCGGTGTCCTCCAGCGTGTCCATGACGCTGAGCCCGTCCCCGCCCTCTCCCCCGACGTGCAGCAGCTCCTCCAGGGCCACCACGTTGGCCAGCGACAACTGGCTGAACACCGAATGGAGTTCCTCCACGGTGACGCCCAGTTCGGCGGCCACCTCCCCCTCGCTCGGGGTGCGCCTGAGCCGTGCCTCCAGCGCGGCGTAGGCCCGCTCCACGTTGCGCGCCTTCTGCCGTACCGACCGCGGGATCCAGTCGAGCGCCCGCAGTTCGTCGATCATCGCGCCCCTGATGCGGGTGATCGCGTACGTCTCGAACTTGGTCTCCCGGTCGACGTCGAACTTCTCGATCGCGTCGATGAGCCCGAAGACCCCGGAGGAGACGAAGTCGGCCTGTTCCACGTTGGGCGGCAGACCGACGCTCACCCGGCCCGCCACGTACTTCACCAGGGGCGAGTAGTGCAGGATCAGCTGCTCCCGCAGCCGCTCGTCTCCCGTCGCCTTGTACGACCGCCACAGCTCGTCGAGCGTCGAGGGAGCGGGCGGCCGCACGCTGCCACCGTCGCGGGCGGCTGGGGGGATCGCCGCCCGGTCGGACCCGGAGGTGTGCTGGGGCATTCGTCGCCTTGTGCCGTTCTGCCGTGAAGTGGGGATGCCTGGGGGAGCTGTCGCTTGGGTGTCGAGTGTCGAGATTGCCTGCCATGGCCGGTCTGCGCCGGAATCCTCGTGAGCGTAGCGTGACTGCGGCGTCGCGGTGCGCGAAGGGCGGAGTGCCGCGCCTCCGCAGATACGTTCCGTGAGGCGTCCGCGGGGTCGCGCCGATCGCTCTGGGTGATGACAGCAGGGTGCCAACTGCGGGAATTTCCACAGGTGTCCGGCCTCCCCCGGACGGCCGAACACGCTCGGTCAGCACCGGTCGCGGTCCGCGCGGACCGAGATCATCGCCTGGCGTGTCAACTTCCAGCCATCGCCATGTCGTTCGACGTAACCGAGTGACCGGAGTTCGTACAGTCTCGCGACGGCGTCGTCCTGCGTGGTCTGCGCGCCGCGCGCGATCTCGCCGGGCAGCGCGGCGCCGTGGCCGGGCAGCGCGGCGAGGACACGGCGGGCCGCGGGTTCGAGGAGATCGCGGGGCAGAACCGGGCCGTGGCGTGCGGGCGCCAGTTCTCCCATGTCGCCGACCAGTTCGACGACCTCCGCGACGTCGGTGACCAGGACAGCCTCGGAGCGCAGCAGTTCGTGCACGCCCGCGGAGAGGCTGCTGGTCGCCGGCCCCGGGACGCCCATCGTGTGGCGGCCCAGGCGCTGCGCGGCCCGCGCCGTGGCCAGCGAGCCGCTCCGGCAGGCGGCCTCGACGACCACGGTGCCCCGGGTCAGCGCGGCGATCACCCTGTTGCGCACGATGAACCTGCTCGGCGTCGGATGATCACCGGGCGGCAGCTCCCCGACCACGAGTCCCTGCTCCGCGATCCTGGTGATCAGCGCGGTGTGACCGCGGGGGTAGGGCCGGTCGACCCCGCAGGCGAGGACGGCGACGGTGGCGCCGCCGGCCCCGAGCGCGCCCCGGTGGGCGGCGCCGTCGACTCCGTAGGCACCGCCGGAGACCACCACCCAGCCGCGTTCGGCGAGGCCCGCGGCGAGGTCGGCGGCCATGTGCGCGCCGTACTCGGTGCAGGCGCGGGCGCCCACGACGGCGACCGATCTGAGCGCCCACATCCGCAGGCTGGGCCGCCCCCGGACCCACAGGCCCAGGGGCCGCGCGTCCCCCAGGTCGTCGAGCTGCCCCGGCCACTCCACGTCGCCGGGCGCCACGAACCGCGCTCCCACGTCAGCGGCCAGGGCCAGGTCCTGCCGGGCGTCGGCACGCTCGGCCCGGGCCCGCAGCCCGTCCCACCGCCGCCGGCTGATCCCCGGCAGCGGCGCACGGTCCCCCGCCAGGCGCCGGGCGACCTCGCGGACCCCGTACTCCCGCACCCAGCGCCCCACGGCCTCGTCGCCCGGCTCGGCGACACGGGCGAGGAAGACACGGGCGAGCAGCTCACGGTCGCGGTCGTCGCTGTCCCGGTCGTCGCTCCGCATGTCGCGTTCGCAGTGGTCGCTTTGCCGCACGTCGCTGTCCCGGTTCCGGTCGAGGTCGCGGTTGTCGCTGTCCGGGGCCCGGTCGCGGCCGGTCGGGCTGCCGGCGCCGCCGGTGCTGGTGCCGGTGTTCATGTCAGCGCCCCGATCGCCATCGGCACCCCGCGTGGCACGCCGGTGCGCAGTTGCAGTGCCAGGGCGACGTCCGCCGCGTCGGGCCGGTCGTGGCCGGACAGGTCGGCGACGGTCCAGGCGACCCGCAGTACCCGGTCGATGCCGCGTGCGGTCAGGACGCCCCGCTCCAGGTGGCGTTCCGCCTCGTCCATCGCGCCCGCCGCGGCCCGCCAGCGGCCGCGCAGTTCCCGGCCGGGCACCTCGCCGTTGGTGCGCCACGGGGTGCCCGCGAGCCGGGCCGCGGCCCGCTCCCTGGCCGCCCGCACCCGGTCGGCGACCGTCGCCGTGCTCTCGCCCCGGGCACCGCGCCCGGTGAGCTCGGCGCGGGTGACGCGGTCGACCTCGACCCGCAGGTCGACGCGGTCGAGCAGCGGTCCGGACAGCCGGGCCTGGTAGCGGCGGATCACCGAGGGCGGACACTCGCAGAAGTCGTCGGTCCGCGAGAAGCGGCCGCACGGGCAGGGATTGGCGGCGAGCACCATGAGGAACTTCGCCGGGAACCGCACCACACCGGCGCTGCGGGCGATCACCACATGCCCGGCCTCCAGGGGCTGCCGCAGCGCGTCGAGGGCCTTGCTGCTGAATTCGGGTGTCTCGTCCAAAAACAGGACGCCCCGGTGGGACAGTGACACGGCGCCGGGCCGGGCGGTGTTGGGGCCGCCTCCCACCAGGGACTGCATCGTCGCCGAGTGGTGCGGGGCGCAGTAGGGGGCCACGTCGATCAGGGGTTTGCCCGGCGGCAGCAGCCCGGCCACCGAGTGCACCGCGGTGACCTCCAGGGACTCCTGGCGGGTGAGCGGGGGCAACACGGCGGGCAGCCGCTCCGCCAGCATCGTCTTGCCGGCGCCCGGCGGACCTTCGAGGAACAGGTGGTGGCGGCCCGCCGCGGCCACCTCCACCGCCGTCCTCGCCGAGAGTTGTCCCACCACGTCGGCCAAGTCGTGGCCCTGCTCGTGCGGTGCGGCGCCCGCGGTGTGCCTCCCGGTGGCCGCGCCGGCGCCCGGCACGCGCAGGCCCGCGAGGAGCGGGTCCGGGCGCCCCTGCTCGTCCGGTTCCTCCTCGGGCACGGGTTCGTCGGCCAGGACGGCGATCAGCTGCCGCAGGGTGCGCACTCCGAGCACGGACACGCCGGGCACCAGGGACGCCTCGGCGGCGGCGCACTCCGGCACGACGACCTGCTCGTAGCCGGCGTCGGCCGCGGCGAGCACCGCCGGAAGGATGCCCCGCACCGGACGCACCCGTCCGTCCAGCCCCAGTTCCCCGATCATCACGATGTCGGCGAGCACCCGCGGGTCGATCCGCTCGGCCGCGCCGAGCACCGCGCACGCCACGGCGAGGTCGAAGCCGCTGCCGGCCTTGGGCACCGAAGCCGGGCTGAGTCCGACCGTCAGCTTCTTCTGTGGCCACTCGCCGCCCGAGTTGACCACGGCCGCCCGTACCCGGTCCCGGCTCTCCGACAGGCTCTTGTCCGGCAGCCCCACCAGCGTGAACGCCGCCACGCCCGGTTCCAGATCGGCCTGGACC
The DNA here is from genome assembly GCF_055569945.1 of Streptomyces sp. NPDC031340. NCBI lineage: Bacteria > Bacillati > Actinomycetota > Actinomycetes > Kitasatosporales > Streptomycetaceae > Streptomyces > Streptomyces sp. NPDC031340. Next base: position 80,391 of record NZ_JBVIIE010000014.1, on the reverse strand, counting down.
TCGACCAGCACGCCCTCGACGCCGACCAGCGCCACCGAGCACGTGCGGGCGAACCCCATCACGCCACCCCCCGCGCGTGCTCGACCACGGCGGCGCCGCGGTCGGGGAGCAGGACGCCGATCAGGTCGATGCGGACGCCTCCCGGTGGAGCGCCTCCGTGCTCCTGCGCCCAGCGCTCCGCCAGCCCGCGCAGCCGGTCGGCCTTGACCGGGGTGACGGCGGCCATCGGATGCTGGAAGGAGCCCGCCCGGCGGGTCTTGACCTCGCAGATCACCAGGACGTCGCCGTCCCGGGCGACGATGTCGATCTCACCCGTCCGGCCGCACCACCAGTTGCGTCCCAGAACGGTCATCCCGGCCTCGGCCAGCCGCCGCGCGGCGAGTTCCTCGCCGTACCTGCCGAGCGCGCCTCGTGCGTTCATGTCGGCACCACCTCCGGCGCCAACCGTCACGCATCCGGCCCGACCGTGCTCGGCCCGGTGGACTACTCACCGGTTGTGGACAACTCCGTCACCCGCCGGGGAGCTCCAGGTCGCTCTTGTTCAGCTCCTCGATGTTCACGTCCTTGAACGTGAGTACGCGGACCTGCTTCACGAAACGAGCCGGCCGGTACATGTCCCACACCCAGGCATCCGCCATCGACACCTCGAAGAACACCTCTCCCTGGACCGAGTGCACCTGCATCTCGTAGTCGTTGGTCAGGTAGAAACGCCGCTCGGTCTCGATCACGTATTTGAACAGACCGACGACATCGCGGTACTCCCGGTAGAGCTTCAGCTCCATCTCGGTCTCGTACTTCTCGAGGTCCTCGGCGCTCATGGCATGTTCCCCTTCAGCCGTGCGATCCCACCATTGTGCGCCAGTCCCGCCAGCCCCTAGACGATTTCGGTGTCCAGGGTCACGGGCCCGGCCGGGGGACCTTCGTCGAGCAGCCTGCTCAGCAGCTCGGCGAGTCTGGTCGGATACACCGTCTCATGTGCCCGGGTCAGTTCCTGACACGTCCACCAGCGCGCTCCGGCGACGCTGCGCCGTTCCAGCTCCGTGAGGCCCGCGGCCTCGGTCACGGTCTGGCTCGTACGGGCCAGGTAGTACCACTCGTCCTGGTCCCAGCGGCGGCCCGCGAACGGGAACGAGCACGTCCGCCGCCACAGCACCGGACCGAGTTCCACCTCCGTGATGCCGGTCTCCTCGGCGAGTTCCCTGAGGGCGGCCTCCTCACGAGTCTCGGCGCCCTCCAGACCGCCGCCGGGCGTGAACCACCAGTCGTCGGCCGGATCGTCCGGCTCGTGGCCGTGCAGCAGCAGGATCCGGTCGTGCGGATCGAGCAGGACCACGCGTGCCACCCTGCGCAGCCCGTCCGGGCCGGGTTCCTCAGCGGGCACCCACGGGCTCCGTTCCGGTACGGGAGCGACGGCCCCCCAGCCGGTCGGCGACGGGCCCGTACGCGCCGCCGCCGAGCACGAGCACCGCGCCGACGACGATCAGGGTGACGATCGTGCGCAGCGGACCCGGCGAGGACAGCGCGCCGAGCGCCTCGAACCCGGTCGGCTTCTTCAGCATGCCGTCCATCGGCCAGACGACGGCGTCCACGCGGGCCGTCACGGCACCGCGCGCGACCGTGCCGTTGGCCGCGTCCGTGAGGTGGGCGGTGGAGTCGAGGGAACCCTGCCGCTCGTCGCCGAGCAGGAACAGCCGGCCCTTGGGGACGGTGACGCTGGGGAAGTTCTTGATCTCGGCCAGGCTGCCCTCGGGCAGGTACGGCTCGTCGATCTGCTTGCCGTTGACGGTCAGCTTGCCGTCCGTGCAGCAGGACACCCGGTCGCCGCCGACCGCGACCACGCGCTTGACCACGGCGGCGTTGGTGACCCAGCTCTTGTCCTTGAAGACGACGACGTCGCCCCGGCGGACCTCGCCGCCGTCGACCCGCTGCGCCAGCACCCGGTCCCCGGCGTCGATCGTCGGCGACATCGAACTGGTGGGCACCGTGTACGGGCGGTAGACCACCGCTCCCCAGGCGAACCCTCCGAGGAACAGCACAATGCCCAGCGCGACGGCCAGTCCGGACAGTCGCTGTCCGGTCCTGCCGCCCACCGGGCCGGTGCCTGTGCCGCCGCTGCGCGGGGCCGTACGCGTCGTGCTCTCGCCACCCATGGGTCCGCACCCTACCCGGCGGTACCTGACCCGGTCAGCCCTTCCGGAGCGAGCACGGTCACATGCTCCACCGGCGTTTCACACGGCGGCCCGCACCGCTGCCCGGGCGCGCCCCCGGCGGGCCTCAGCCGTTCTCGGCCGCCACACCGCGCCGGCGCCGCCACAGCACCACCGGCACCGCACCGGCCAGCGCCAGCGCGTCCGGGGCCGCCGTCAGGGCGGCGGACGCCGACGACCGGTCGTTCAGGCCCGGCTGGTCGAAGGTGTCCGGGACCGGGAGGGTGTCCCAGCGGTTGATCGGCCAGGCGATGACGACGGCACGTCCGACGACCTTGCTCACCGGGACCATGCCGTTGTGCTTGTCGTCCCGGTTGTAGCGGGAGTCACGCGAGTTCTGCCGGTGGTCGCCCATGACCCAGATGTAGCCCTTGGGGACCTTCACCGTGAACTGGCCGCCCTGGTCGTCGACGCTGCAGGGCGTGTTGCCCGCGTAGACGAACGACGTCTCGTTCAGCGCCTTGCCGTTGACCTTCACCGGGCCGCTGCCCTTGCAGGAGATCGTGTCGCCGCCGACGCCGATGACGCGCTTGATGAGGTCCTTCTCCTCGGCGGACGGCATCAGGCCGATCCAACTGAGCACCTTCTGCAGCGCGTTCGGGTTGGGCGTGGGCTCGCCCGCCAGCCAGTTGTCGGGGTCGTGGAAGACGACGACCTCGCCGCGCTCGGGCTCGGAACCGAACCAGGGCGTCAGCTTGTCGACGAGGACCCGGTCACCCTGCTGGAGGGTGTTCTGCATCGAGTCGGACGGGATCGAGAACGCCTGCACCAGGAAGGTCTTGATCAGCAGCGCCAGCACCAGCGCGATGCCGATCAGGATGGGCAGTTCCTTCCAGAAGGAACGCTGCTTGCGCTGCTTGGGGGTCGAGTCGCCCGGTCCGTCGTCCCGCGGCCCGGGGTTCTGCTCGCGGGCGTGCTCGTCCGTGGGGCCGTCCCCGGCCGCCCCGGCGTCACTCCCGGAGGTCACGGCGCCGTCCGCGGCCGGGGCGGCTGATTCCGCGGGGCGTCCGCGGTGCTCCTCGCCGTCGTGCCCGGACCGTGCGCCAACCGCCACATCCCCCACGCCAACTCCTTACTCTCGGCCGCTGCCTGCTCCATGCGCGGTGCAGGCCCACTACTCCCATAACGAGCGGGAGTTCCGCAGGGCTCGGGAGTCGGATCGTTCCGTTCGGTTCCTCGGAGGCAACCCTATGCGACAGCCGCGAGGACGCGGTCGTCCCCGACACTGAGTCGGACACCGAGGCGAAAGTTTTAGGTTCTTTCAAGGTGGTCCAGTGACCGAACGGCCAGGCGATGACCATGGCCCGGCCCACCACCGAGTCCTCGGAGACCGTGCCGCCGTAGTCGGTGTTCTGGTGCGCCCGGGAGTCCGCCGAATTGGCCCGGTGGTCGCCCATCACCCACAGCCGCCCCTGCGGGACGGTGATGTCGAACTGCTGGTCGGACGGGGTGTTCCCGGGGTACAGGTAGGCGCCCTCGTTCAGCGGCACGCCGTTGACGGTGACGCGTCCCTGGCTGTCGCAGCACTTGACGTGGTCGCCGCCCACGCCGACGACCCGCTTGATGAGGTCCTTGTCGTCAGCGGACGGCAGCAGGCCGATGAAGGTCAGCCCTTCCTTGACCTGCTTGACGACGACGGGGTCGTTCTTCTTCGTCGTGGTCTGCTCGTCCTGGAGCCAGCCGCCGGGGTCCTTGAAGACGACGACGTCCCCGCGCTCGGGCTTGGAGCCGAACCATGGCGTGAACTTGTCGACCAGGACGCGGTCGCCGATGCGGATCGTCTGCTCCATGGAGCCGGACGGGATCACGAACGCCTGGACCAGGAAGGTCTTCAGGACCAGTGCGATGAGGACGGCGACGCCGACGAGCAGCGGTATCTCCTTGACCGCGCCGCGCCTGCGCTTTCGTTTCACCTTGCGCTGCAGTTTGCGCCGCTCGGCGCGGCTACGGCCGCCGACGGACGGGGCGGAGGTACGGCGGGAGCCGGTGGGCAGCAGGTCCTCGGTGCCGAAAGGGCTGGTCGGCCCCGTGCGGCGCGGTTTGCCGCGGTTACCCATGGGCACCGCCCGGCGCGGGCACGCGCGCGTAGGCGCTGGGGCGGTGCAGCCGGACCCAGTGGGCGGACGGCCACACGATCCAGTCCGCCCGGCCGACGACCCGGCCGACCGGGATCATGCCGCCGCCGGGCGAGCCCAGGTGGTCGCGGGAGTCGGCGGAGTCGCTGCGGTGGTCGCCGAGGACGAAGAGGGTGCCGTTCGGCACGACGACGTCGAAGGGCACCGTGGACGGACTGTCACCGGGGTACAGGAAGGTCGACTCGTCGACCGGCCGGCCGTTCACCTCGATCCTGCCCTCCTCGTCGCAGCAGACCACGTGGTCTCCCCCCACACCCACAACGCGCTTGATGTAGTCGGCATCCCCGAAATACCCGGTTCCGTCGAACACGACCACATCGCCCCGCCGCGGCTCGGCACCGAAACGGTACGCCAACTTATTTACGAGAACGCGGTCCCCGATCCTCAATCCCTGTTCCATGGATGGGCTTGGAATCTGGAAAGGTTGCACCACGAACGTGCTGAGGAGCAGCAGGAACGCCAGGCAGGCCAGCAGGGTCAGGGTGATCCGCCCGCCGGGCAGCCAGTCGGTGATCCGCGCCGCCCACGACGAACGCGACCGCCCCTCGCGCCCTCCGGTGTCCGAGGTCTCCTCGGAATCGGAAGGGTGCGGGGAGCGGTCGCGCTCCGTCGACTGTGCTTCGGTGTCCATCGGGGTCAGATGCTATCCGCCCCCGCTGAGACCACCGGGAAGCGCTCAGTTGTCGCGCTTCTCCTTGATCTTCGCCGCCTTGCCGCGCAGCTCGCGCAGGTAGTACAGCTTGGCGCGACGCACGTCACCGCGGGTGACGAGCTCGATCTTCTCCACGATCGGGGTGTGCACCGGGAAGGTGCGCTCGACGCCGACGGAGAAGGAGACCTTGCGGACGGTGAAGGTCTCGCGCACGCCGGAACCCTGGCGGCGGATCACCACGCCCTTGAACTGCTGCACACGGGAGCGGTTGCCCTCGATGACGCGGACGTGGACGTTGACGGTGTCACCGGGGCGGAAGGCCGGGATGTCGCTGCGCAGCGACGCGGAGTCGACGGTGTCGAGCAGGTGAGACATTTCGTCTGCTTTCTTCGCTGATGCCACAGGTCATCAACGGGAACGGGGTTTTCGGAACGGGGCCGTGCGCGGTCGGGGCGGGCGTCGTGTCCCCCTGTGGCAGGGGCGCCACACCGGACGGCGCACAGCAGCGGCCTATTCTTCCACGCCCTGGGGCCTGCGCCAAAATCGGCCGTACGGCTCCCCCGCCGGGTCGGGTGACCAGCCCAGGATCGAGAGCATCTCGCGGTCCTTCTTGTCGAAGGCCTTCGGCTCGCACCGTTCGATGAGGTCGGGGCGGTTGGCCGTGGTGCGCCGCAGGGCCTCGTCACGGCGCCAGCGCGCGATCTTGCCGTGGTGGCCGCTGAGCAGCACGTCGGGTATCGCGCGGCCGCGCCACTCGGGCGGCTTGGTGTAGACGGGACCTTCGAGGAGGCTGGCCATGGCGCCGGGGGCGAAGGAGTCGTCGCGGTGGGACTCGGCGTTGCCGAGAACGCCGGGCAGCAGCCGGGCCACCGCCTCGGTGACCACGAGGACGGCCGCCTCGCCGCCCGCGAGGACGTAGTCGCCGATGGACACCTCGTAGACGGGCACGCGGGTCGCGTACTCGTCTACGACCCGGCGGTCGATGCCCTCGTAACGCGCCGGTGTGAAGACCAGCCAGGGGCGCTCGGAGAGTTCGACGGCGAGTTCCTGGGTGAAGGGCCGGCCGCTGGGGGTGGGGACGATCAGGGCGGGCGCGCGGGAGCCCGTCTCGTAGCCGTCGGCGAGGATCTCGTCGAGGGCGTCCCCCCAGGGCTCGGTCTTCATGACCATGCCGGGGCCGCCGCCGTACGGGGTGTCGTCGACAGTGTTGTGGCGGTCGTAGGTCCAGGAGCGCAGGTCGTGGACGTGCACGTCCAGCTGTCCCCGCGCGCGTGCCTTGCCGACCAGGGAGACGTTCAGCGGTTCGAGGTACTCGGGGAAGATCGTGACGACGTCGAGTCTCATGCGTCCTCGTCCCTGCTGGAGGCGGTCTCCGCCCGGTCGTCGATCAGCCCGGGGGGCGGGTCGACGACGGCCTTCTGCTCCTCGAGGTCGATCTCGGTGACGATCTCCTGGACGAACGGGATCATCACCTCGCTGCCGTCGGGCCGCTCCACGATGAACAGGTCCTGCGAGGGCAGGTGCGAGATCTCGGTGATCCGGCCCACCTCCACGCCGTCCTTCGTCACCACGTCGAGGTCGATGAGCTGGTGGTCGTAGTACTCGTCCTCCTCCTCGGGCAGCTCCTCCGGGTCGATCTCGGCGATCAGGAGGGTGTTGCGCAGGGCCTCGGCGGCGTTGCGGTCGGCGACGCCCTCGAAGCGCAGGAGCAGGCGGCCGCTGTGGACGCGGCCGGTCTCGATGGTGAGCGGTCCCACCGAGGCGGGATCCGTGAACAGGACGGCGCCGGGCGCGAGCCGCAGCTCCGGCTCGTCGGTACGGACCTCGACGGTGACCTCGCCCTTGATGCCGTGGGCGCGGCCGATCCGCGCGACTACCAGCTGCACTTGTATGGGTCTCCTGTCATACGGCTACGGGCCGGGGACGGCTCACTGGCCCTCCCCGGCCCGAGCCGGTGCTGCGTGCTGCGTTTCGGCGTCAGCGGATGTGGTCGACGTCGACGAGGTCGACGCGGACACCGCGGCCGCCGATGGCGCCCACGACGGTGCGCAGAGCGCGTGCGGTGCGGCCGTTGCGGCCGATCACCTTGCCGAGGTCGTCCGGGTGTACCCGGACCTCGAGCACGCGCCCGCGGCGCAGGTTGCGCGAGGCGACCTGCACATCGTCAGGGTTGTCGACGATGCCCTTCACGAGGTGCTCGAGAGCCTCCTCGAGCATGCTCAGGCCTCGGTCGACTCAGACGAAGAGGACGCAGCGGCTGCCTCGTCCTTCTTCTCAGCCTTCTTCTTCTGGGTGATGGCCTCACCCTTGCCCTCGTCTTCGCCACCGAGGGCCTCGAACGACGGACGCGTGGCCTTCTCGGCCGGCTGCAGCAGCGGAGCCGGGGCGGGCTCGCCCTTGAACTTCTGCCAGTCGCCGGTCTTCTTCAGGATGGCGAGAACGGGCTCGGTCGGCTGGGCGCCGACGGAGAGCCAGTACGCCACGCGCTCGGCGTCGACCTCGATGCGCGAGGGGTTCTGCACCGGGTGGTACAGGCCGATCTCCTCGATCGCACGACCGTCACGACGGGTACGGGAGTCGGCGACGACGATGCGGTAGTGAGGCGAACGGATCTTGCCCAGACGCTTCAGCTTGATCTTGACTGCCACGGGAGTGGGTTCTCCTGGATTTGACGTGGTTGGGCACGGCGAGACGGCCGCGTGGGGTTGCGGTACCCGAGTGCCCGATGGACGCGTCAGCCGGAGGAGAGAGGGGTCCTGTGCGGCTGTCGAGTACAGCTAGCCATTGTGCCATACCCGGCGGGTCCCTTCCTCCGGGGGCGGCCCGGGCCGTCCCGGGCACGCCTGATCGGCATCCGGCGCGGAGGCGGGGTCGCCGGATGCGCGGTCGGCGTGGCGAGGGGGAGCCGAGGACGGCGGCGCCCTCGGGCCGCACGCCGCACCGGCAGCCACGAGATGCCGGTACGACGCCGGGCGGTTACGCCGCTCCCGCGACCTCGGGGATCCGGAACGGCTTGCCGCACCCGCCGCACACGATCGGCGCCTGGGCCAGCACCGACGGGACGACCCGTACGTTGCGCCCGCAGTCGCAGACGGCCTTGACCCGCACGCCGCCCCCGGAGGAGCCGTGGCGGGCCGCCGGGCCGCGGAAGGTGCGGGAGGTGTCGGCGGAGGTGGCGGCCGTGTGGGCCTTCAGAGCCCGCTGCAGCCGCTCGATCGTCGGGCGGTAGCGGCTCTTGGCCTCGGGGCTGAGCGTGACCAGCGAGAAGCCGCTGCTGGGGTGCGGTTCCTCGGGGTGGTCCAGGCCCAGCTCCTCGGCGATGGCGAGGAATCTGCGGTTGTGGTAGCGGCCGGCGCGGGAGGTGTCGCGCACGCCGCGCGCGGCGGCGATGCCATGGACTGCCTCATGCAGCAGCCGCTCGAAGGAGAGCTCGTGACCGCACGCGGACGACGACTCTCCGATCAGGGACTCGGGCGCCGCCAGATCGGGCAGTTCGGGGTGGTACCGCTGAATGTCGGCCCACGCCTCTGCCAGCTCTGCGGCGAGAACAGGTGGTGTCTGTGTCGTGCTCACGTAATGACAACGAGCGGGGGTGCCGCTGTGTTCCGATTCCGGGGCATCCCAAATAATTTGCACTTACCCGTCAGTTGCCGCTGATGCGTCCTGACGAGGGCGGGTGCGCTGATCTGCGGAGAAGCCGCGCAGCTCCTACCAAGCTGGTGCGTAGTCCCCGGTACGCACCGGCTGCCGGACGGTGTCCACGCGCCGGTGCGGCCGCGATCCGTGGATGCGCAAGAGGCGTTTCGGTCGCCCGGGGGACGGAGGGCGCTGTCTCAGTAAGCGCGTGCGACGACCGCGACGTTACCGGGTGCGTCGTCGGCCGCCGGAACCGACCCGTCCTCGGCGACCAGACACCGTACGGTCACCCCGTGCTCGGCCAGCGCGGCCTCGCCCTCCTCGCCGAGGGCCGCCCACGGGATGCGCGCCCAGCCGCCGGCGCCGGCGGCCTCGACGGCCTCAGGGAGAGTCGACACCTCCGCCGTGCGGGACTCGCGGCGCTCGCGGGACTGCGCCAGCAGCAGCGCCTGGTCCTCTTCGAGGATCGCCGGGAGCAGGGCGGCGAGCGAGTCCAGCGCGACCGGCTCCTTGCCGCCCGGGATCCGGCGGACCAGCATCGCGGTGCCGGCCGCCAGGTCACGCGGGCCGACCTCGACGCGCACCGGAACGCCCTTGAGCTCCCAGTCGACGGCACGGCGCCCGAAGGGGGTGTCCGTGCGGTCGTCCACCGTCACCCGCAGGCCGGCCGCGCGCAGCCGGTCGCCGATCCCGCGGACCGCGGCGACCACCGCGTCGTCGTCCTTGACCGCCACCACGACGACCTGGGTCGGGGCGAGGCGCGGCGGGACCCGCAGGCCGTCGTCGTCGCCGTGCATCATCACCAGGGCGCCGATCATGCGGGTGGTCGAGCCCCAGGAGGTCTGCCAGACCAGTTCCTGCCGGCCGTCCTTCGACAGGTACCGGGTGTCGAAGGCCTTGGCGAAGTTCTGGCCCAGCTCGTGGCTGGTGGCCATCTGCAGGGCCTTGCCGTCGCCCATCATGCCTTCGAGGGTCAGGGTGTTGACGGCGCCGGCGAAGCGCTCCCGGGCCGTCTTGCGGCCCGGGACGACGTCCATCGCGAGGACGTTCACCATGAAGTCCTCGTAGACCCGGCGGTGGATGTGCGCGGCGAAGTCGCGGGCCTCCTCGAAGGTGGCGTGCGCGGTGTGGCCCTCCTGCCACAGGAACTCCGTCGTGCGCAGGAACAGACGCGGCCGGAGTTCCCAGCGCACCACGTTGGCCCACTGGTTGATCAGCAGCGGCAGGTCGCGGTAGCTCTGCACCCACTTCGAGAAGTAGTCGTTGACGATCATCTCGGAGGTGGGCCGGACGACTGCGGGCTCCTCCAGCTCCTTGCCGCCGCCGTGCGTGACCACGGCGAGCTCGGGCGCGAAGCCCTCGACGTGATCGGCCTCCTTGGTGAGGTACGACTGCGGGATCAGCAGCGGGAAGTACGCGTTCTGGGTGCCGGTGGCCTTGATGCGGGCGTCCATCTCGGCCTGCATCCGCTCCCACAGCCCGTAGCCGTACGGTCGGATGACCATGGTGCCGCGCACCGGTCCGTTGTCGGCCAGCTCCGCCTTGTTGATCAGATCCTGGTACCAGCGCGGGAAGTCGTCCGCCTGCGGCGTGAGAACGGGTGCCTTTGCCATGGCGCGATCGTACGGGCCCGGATTACCGGGAGGTGAAATCTCGCCACTGGCGCGCGCAGGGCGCAAGCGGGGCGCCGAGAACCCTGGACGCGGCTGCGGGTGCGGAGTTACCTGGCATACGGGGGAACGCGAGCGCATGCCACGGGGGCCACGGAAACGGGATCAGCTGCAAGACTCGGCGGATTGGGGCACTTCAGATGACACCTACGCTCGTGCGGCAGCACTCGCCCCACGCGGGCGCCGCACCCCGCGTGGACCTGTGTGCACGCGCGCGTGACTGGTCGGAGATCCAGGAGCGGATGCTGGTACCGCTCTACGAAACCGTCTACGAGCGGCTCGGAGTGGGCGCCGGCACCCGGCTGCTGGGCCTCGGCTGCGGCTCCGGGCTGGCCCTGCTGCTGGCCGCGTCGAGAGGCGCCACGGCCGTCACCGGTGTCGATTCCTCTCCCGCGCTGCTGGCCCTCGCCCGCCGGCGGCTGCTGCCGGACGGCTGGGACACCCGCCCGGACACCCGCCCGCGGCCGCGCACCCGCTTCGTCGAAGGCTCACCCGGGGACGCGGCCGACGCGGAGACGCCCGCGTACAACCTGGTGACCGCCTTCGCGCCGATCGGGTGCCTCGCGGGCGACTCCGAGGGGCTCGGCGAGACGCTGCGGGCGGCGAAACCGCTCGCCGAGCGTGGGGCGGCCGTGGTGCTCGCCGGCTGGGGTCCGCCGGAGCGATGCGCCACGTCGTCCGTGCTGCGGGTGGCCGCCGAGCTGGCGGAACCGCTGCGCGGCGCGGGCAGCTGGCGCCCCGCCCTCCGGGACGACCTGGAGGAGGTCGCCGAGCGGGCCGGGCTGCGGCCGGACGGCTCCGGGCGGGTGTCCTGCCCGTTCGGGTACGCCGATGTGGGCAGCGCACTGAAGGGCCTGCTGTCCACCGGCCTGTTCGACGCGGCGATCACCGCCACCGACCAGGCGCAGGTGGACAAGGAGCTGACCGAGGCGCTGCACCCGCATCTGCGCGGCGACGGCACGGTGTGGATGCCGAACGTGTTCCGGTACCTGATCGCCCGCGTCCCGTGACCGCCCGGCCCGGCAGATCGGCCGGAAAGGGACGGTGAAAGAAGCACGGAAGAAAGAACGAAGAAAGAAGCAGAGGGAAGAGGACACAGACACGCATGACCGGGGGCGCCTTCCGGATCCGGGAGGCGCCCCCGGTCATGCGTGCGGCGGGCGGTCAGCCCATGAACTTCTTGAACTCGTCCGGCAGCTCGAACTCCTGGCCGGGCTGCTGGCCCGGCAGGCCGAAGGCGCTGCCGCCCTGCGCGGCGGCGGCACGGCGAGCGGCCTCCTCCTGCTCCTGCTGCTTGCGCTTCATCGGGTTGCCGGAGCGCTGCTTGCCCTTGGTCTTCTTCGGCTGCTTCTTGCTGCGGCCGGGGCCGCCGCCCATGCCCGGCATCCCCGGCATGCCCGGCATGCCGCCGCCCTGGGCCATGCGGGACATCATCTTGCGGGCCTCGAAGAACCGCTCGACGAGGTTCTTGACCGCGCTCACCTCGACGCCGGAGCCCTTGGCGATGCGGGCGCGGCGCGAGCCGTTGATGATCGTGGGGTCCTGGCGCTCGATCGGGGTCATCGACTTGATGATCGCGGCCGTGCGGTCGACGTCCCGCTCGTCGAGGTTGTTGATCTGGTCCTTGATCTGGCCCATGCCCGGGAGCATGCCGAGCAGCTTGGAGATGGAGCCCATCTTCCTGACCTGCTCCATCTGGGCCAGGAAGTCGTCGAGGGTGAAGTCCTGGCCCTTCTTGGACGCCAGCTTGGAGGCCATCTTGGCGGCCTCTTCCTGGCTGAAGGTCTTCTCCGCCTGCTCGATCAGGGTGAGCAGGTCACCCATGTCGAGGATGCGGGAGGCCATCCGGTCCGGGTGGAACGCGTCGAAGTCGTCGAGCTTCTCGCCGTTCGACGCGAACATGATCGGCTTGCCGGTGATCTCGCGGATCGACAGGGCCGCACCACCGCGGGCGTCGCCGTCGAGCTTGGAGAGCACCACGCCGTCGAAGCCGACGCCGTCGCGGAAGGCCTCGGCAGTGTTGACCGCGTCCTGGCCGATCATCGCGTCGACGACGAACAGGATCTCGTCGGGGCGGACGGCGTCGCGGATGTCCGCGGCCTGCTGCATCATCTCCTGGTCGATGCCCAGGCGGCCGGCGGTGTCCACGATCACGATGTCGTGGACCTTGGACTTCGCGTAGTCGATGGAGTCGCTCGCGACCTTGACCGGGTCGCCCACGCCGTTGCCCGGCTCCGGCGCGTAGACGGCGACGCCGGCCCGCTCGGCGACCACGCTGAGCTGGTTGACGGCGTTGGGGCGCTGGAGGTCGCAGGCGACCAGCAGCGGCGAGTGGCCCTGCTCCTTCAGCCACCGGCCGAGCTTGCCCGCGAGGGTGGTCTTACCGGCACCCTGCAGACCCGCCAGCATGATCACCGTCGGCGGCTGCTTGGCGAAGCGCAGGCGCCGGGTCTCGCCGCCGAGCACGCGGACGAGCTCGTCGTTGACGATCTTGAGGACCTGCTGCGCGGGGTTGAGCGCCTTGGAGACCTCGGCGCCGAGCGCGCGCTCCTTGACGTTCTTGATGAACGTGCGGACGACCGGCAGGGCCACGTCCGCTTCGAGGAGTGCGATGCGGATCTCGCGTGCCGTGGCGTCGATGTCCGCCTCGGAAAGCCGTCCTTTGCCGCGCAGGCCCTTGAAAGTCGCTGACAAGCGGTCGGAGAGAGTGTCGAACACGGCGGCGTCGGTCCTCGGGGGTCGGGGGCGGAGCTGGGCTGCCCTCCAGGGTATCCGGCTCGGCAGGCAAATCGCCCCCGCCCGCTGTACACCAGTGGACGGGGGCGTATCCCCGCAGCGGCGGGGAACAGTTGGAGACGGTCTCCGATCGGCTCTCCGCCACCGGATCATCCCCGCGACGGCGGGGAGCTGTACTGCTGCCAACCGCCAACGAGCGCACGACCGGGAAGTCACCCCCGCAGCATGTCCTCCAGCTTCCGCGCCACCGCCTCCGCCTCCTGCGCCGGCAGCGGTGAGCCCGTGGGCGTCGTCACATAGAAGGCGTCGACGGCGTTGGCGCCGAGCGTGCTCGCGTGCGCGCTGCGCACGCGGACGGCCGCGTCCTCCAGCGACTGCCCGATCCGGAACAGCAGCCCCGGGGCGTCCTGGGCGCGGACCTCGATCACCGTGGCGAGCCGGGACGCGGCCGGCGCCACGGTCACCCGGGGCGGCGGCGCCACGACGCCCCGGCGGCGCGGGTAGGCGGCGTCCCGCTCGGCGAGGCGTCCCGTGATGTCGAGGGAGCCGTCGAGCGCGCGGACCAGGTCGGCGCGCAGCCGGGCGGCCTGGGGCAGCGAGCCGTACTCGGCGGCGACCCGCCAGTCCAGCAGCAGCACGGAGCCCTCGACTCCTTCCGGCAGCTCCAGCGCCCGCAGCTCGGCGGTGCGGACGGTGAGCCGGTGCAGCGCCAGCACGCCGGCGACGGCGGGCAGCACGCCCGGCTGGTCGGGGACGGCGATGAGCAGTTCGACGCCGAGCGGCTCCGGCTCGCCCGGCACGGCGGGCTCGTCCTGCGCCGGCGGCTCGGTCTGGGCGCGCAGCGACAGCACCGGGCTGCCGGTCGCTATCGCCTCGATGGCGAGACGTTCCTGCTCGGCGGTGGGCGCGGCGGCCGCGGGCTCGTCGAGGAGGTCCCCGGCGAGCACCGCCGAGACCCGCCTGACCAGGTCGGCGACGAGGGAGCCGCGCCAGGACGACCAGGCGGCCGGGCCGGTGGCCAGCGCGTCCGCCTCGGTGAGGGCGTGCAGCAGCTCCAGGGTGCTCTGCGTGCCGACCGCCTCGGCGACCGAGCGGACGGTGTCCGGGTCGTCCAGGTCTCGCCGGGTGGCGGTGTCGACCAGCAGCAGGTGGTGGCGTACGAGGGTGGCGAGGACGGTGACGTCCGCGTGGTCGAAGCCGATGCGGGCGGCGACGTCCTTGGCGATGATCTCGCCGGCCACCGAGTGGTCGCCGGGCCAGCCCTTGCCGATGTCGTGCAGCAGCGCGGCGACCAGGAGGAGGTCGGGGCGGCTGACGCGGCGGGTGAACTCGGAGGCGCGCACGGCGGTCTCGATCAGGTGCCGGTCGACGGTCCAGAGGTGCACGGCGTTGCGCTGGGGGCGGCAGCGCACCCGTTCCCAGTCCGGCAGCAGGCGGGTGATCAGGCCCTCGGCCTCCAGCGCCTCCCAGACCGGGACGGTGGGCTGTCCGGAGCCCAGCAGGGTGACCAGCTGCTCGCGCGCCTCGGCGGGCCAGGGCGTGGGCAGGGGGCGCGCGGTGGCCGCGAGGCGCCGTACGGCGTGCAGGGAGAGCGGGAGTCCGGCCTGCGCGGCGGCGGCCGCGGCGCGCAGCGGCAGCACCGGGTCGCGTTCGGGGCGCGCGGCGCGGGCGAGCACCACCTCGCCGTCCTGTTCCACCACGCCCTCCGCCAGCGGGGAGCGCTCGGTGGCCGGCTTGCCGCCGCCGAGGAGGGCGCGCAGGCGCGGCCGCACGGCGCGCGACCTGAGCACGCGCCCCACCTCGCGCCAGGTGACGTCGCTGGCGTACGAGATGACGCGTGCCGCCTCGTAGACCTGCCGCAGCAGCGTGTCGGCGTCCAGCAGGCCGAGCTCGGCGGCGACCTGGTCCTGCTCCTGCAGCGCGAGCCGGTCGGTGGCGCGGCCGGTGGCCAGGTGGAGGGCGTCGCGGACGTCGAGGAGGCGGCGCCGGGCGTCGTCGAGGCCCTCGCGGGGGGCGTCGGCCAGCCAGGAGGCGGCGACGGCGCGCAGCGCGGTGGCGTCGCGGAGGCCGCCGCGGGCCTCCTTGAGGTCGGGTTCGAGCAGGTACTGCAGCTCGCCCTGGCGTTCGGCCCGTTCGGCGCACAGCTCCCGCAGTTCCGGCAGGCGCCGCGGCGCCTGGTTGCGCCAGTCGGCGAGGACGGCCGTGCGCAGACCGGTGGTCAGGCCGAGGTCGCCGGCGATGTGGCGGGCGTCCAGGAGGCCGAGCTGGACCTTCAGGTCCTCGCCGGCCGTCCTGCGGGCCTCCGCGGGGGTCCGTACGGAGTGGTCGAGGGCGAGGCCCAGGTCCCAGACGGGGTACCAGAGGCGGTCGGCGAGGGCGGCGACGGCCTTGGTGTCGCCGCCGTCGTGCAGCAGGAGCAGGTCGAGGTCGCTGCGTGGCGAGAGCTCACCGCGCCCGTAGCCGCCGACGGCGACGAGGGAGACCCCGCGCGGCCGCGCGGCCGCCGCGCCGAACAGGCCCGACAGCCAGTCGTCCGTCAGCTCGGAGAGGGCCGTACGGCGCGGCGGCCCGGACCGCGCCCCCTCGGTGAGGAGGCGCAGCCGGGCCGCCGCGTAGCCGCTGGGTCCCGAGTCATCTGCTTGCTTGTGTACGTCCGTACTCGTCACCCAGCGACTCCTGTCTTTCTTTCCGTTCAGAGCGCGTCCGGGCCGCGCTCGCCGGTGCGGACCCGGACGGCCGTCTCGACCGGCAGGGACCAGACCTTGCCGTCACCGATCTTGCCGGTCCGCGCCGCCTTGACGATGACGTCGATCAGCTGTTCGGCGTCGTCGTCCTCGGCCAGGACCTCGATGCGGATCTTGGGCACCAGGTCGACCGTGTACTCGGCGCCGCGGTAGACCTCGGTGTGGCCCCTCTGACGACCGTAACCGCTCGCCTCGGTGACCGTGAGTCCGTGGACCCCGAAGGCCTGCAGGGCTTCCTTGATCTCGTCGAGCCGGTGGGGCTTGACGACAGCGGTGATGAGCTTCATGCGTCCACCTTCTCGCTCGCGGTGCCGGCGACCGGGGCCGGGGCGGTCCGGGCGGCACCGCCGCCGGCGCCGCTGAAGTCGTATGCGGTCTCGGCGTGCTCGGCCTGGTCGATGCCGGAGATCTCCTCGTCCTCACTGACCCGCATGCCGATCGTCCGGTCGAGCAGGAAGGCGAGGATCGCGGAGGCGACCAGGGAGTAGGCGAGGACGGCGAAGACACCGGCGCACTGCTTCCAGAACTGGTCCAGGCCGCCGCCGTAGAAGAGGCCCTTGACGTCGGACTGGCCCTTGCCGCTGGCGAAGAAGCCGATCAGCAGGGAGCCGGCGATACCGCCGACCATGTGGACGCCGACGACGTCCAGCGAGTCGTCGTAGCCGAACTTGTACTTCAGGCCGACGGCCATGGCGCACAGCACGCCGGCGATGACGCCGACCGCGATCGCGCCGACCGGGGTGACCGCGCCGCCGGAGGGGGTGATGGCGACCAGACCGGCGACCGCGCCGGAGGCGGCGCCCAGGGTGGTGAACGCGCCGTGGCGGATCTTCTCGTACAGCAGCCAGCCCAGCATGGCGGCGGCGGTGGCGATCTGCGTGTTGACGAACATCAGCGGGCCGACGCCGTCGTCGTTGCCGAGCCACGAGCCGGCGTTGAAGCCGAACCAGCCGAACCACAGCAGGCCGGCGCCGAGCATGACCAGCGGGAGGCTGTGCGGGCGCATCGGGTCCTTCTTGAATCCGACGCGCTTGCCGATGACGAGGATCACGCCGAGTGCCGCCGCGCCGGCGTTGATGTGCACCGCCGTACCGCCGGCGAAGTCGATCACGCCGAGTTCGAAGGCCCAGCCGCCGGTGCCCCAGACCCAGTGCGCGACCGGGAAGTACACGATCGTCGCCCACAGCACGAGGAAGATCGACCAGGCGGTGAACTTCACGCGGTCCGCGATCGCACCGCTGATCAGCGCGGGCGTGATGATCGCGAACATCATCTGGAAGACGGCGAAGACGAAGACCGGGATGGTGTAGCCGGACCAGATGTCCGCCTTGTCGATGCCGGTCCATCCGACGAAGTCGGACTCCCAGCCGATGAGCGAACCGTGGTCCGTGCCGAACGCCATGGAGAAGCCGTAGAGCACCCACAGGATGGTGACGATGCCCATGCTGATGAAGCTCATCATCAGCATGTTGAGGGTGCTCTTGACGCGGACCATGCCTCCGTAGAAGAAGGCGAGGCCCGGAGTCATGATCAGCACCAGGGCGGAACAGATGAGCATGAAGCCCGTGTTGGCGGCAGACAGTTTGTCTGCGGCAAGCGTGATGGCTGGTGCCATCGGCGTCTCCTCGTCGTTGGTACGGCCGCGTGCGGGCGAAGCCTGAGCGGATGTGAGGGGTGGGCCGGTTATGAGCCATGAGATTGGCGCAGCACCGTTTCCATGGACGCCCCTCGTTGTTTCGCCGCAGTGACGAAGGCGCCTTGCGTGTTACGCGTCGATGAACCCCCGGATGTCCCGTCGGGCGATCGTTATCGTGGCGCAATCTTCCGCGAGGGCAAGGATCCGGCCGCGGGCGGCCTTCCGATGGACCTGGCATGGGGGAGCCGAGTCGGGCAGTTCGGGAGGGCCGGCCGCGGCCGGGGTCGGGGGGATCAGACCGCCTCGGCGGTCTCCGGCAGCTCGATCGCGAGCTTCTCGGTGAGGTCGACGACCTCGGCGACGTCGCCGTAATCGCGTACGGCCGCGGCGACGGTCTTGCGGATGCGGGTGTTGACCCGTTCGGAGCGGACCTGCTTGGCGGTCCGCAGGGCCCGCTCGACCAGGATCGTGCTCTGCTCCGGCTCGCGCCGCAGCAGGTGCACCGTGGCCAGGCCGACCAGGTTCAGCGCGTACGACCTCTGGTGCTCGGTGTCGCCGGCGAACAGCTCGACGGCCCGCCGCATCAGGGGTTCGGCCAGGGAGGCGTACGCGGGGCTGCGGCCGGCGACATAGGCGAGGTCGCGGAAGGAGTGGCTGTTCTCGGCGTACAGCTCCGCCTCGGAGAAGAAGCGGATCCAGTCCGGGTCGGGCTCGTCCCACTCGCCGGCCTCGGTGAAGGTGTCCTCGGCCATCCGGACCGCCCGCTTGCACTTGCCGGGCTGGCCCATGTTGGCGTAGGCGCGGGCCTCCATCGCATACAGCATCGCCTGGGTGCGCGGGCTCGCGCAGTCCCGGCTGCCGTACTGCGCGAGGTGGATCAGTTCCAGGGCGTCGTCGGGCCGCCCGACGTGGATCATCTGACGGCTCATGCTGGAGAGGATGTAGGAGCCGAGCGGCTTGTCGCCCGCCTCCTTGGCGGCGTGCAGGGCGAGCACGAAGTACTTCTGCGCGGTCGGCTGGAGCCCGACGTCGTACGACATCCAGCCGGCCAGCTCGGCCAGCTCGGCGGCGACCTTGAACAGCCGGCGGGTGGTGGCCTCGGGCTGGGCTTCCTGCAGCAGGTCGGTCACCTCGTGCAGCTGGCCGACGACCGCCTTGCGGCGCAGGCCGCCGCCGCACTGGGCGTCCCACCGCCGGAACATCACCGTGGTGGACTCCAGCAGGTCCAGCTCCGGCTTGGACAGCCGGCCCGGGCGGCGGCTCGCCGGCGTGGGCTCGGGGTCGGGCTGCGGGATCTGGGAGGCATGGGGGCCCTGGGGGGTGGGTACGAGCCAGCGCTGCATGGGCTCGATGAGGGCCGGGCCCGCGGACAGGACCAGCGAGCTCCCGAGGAAGCCGCGCCGCGCCAGCATCAGGTCGCTGCGCGAGAACTCGCTGATCAGGGCTACTGTCTGCGGGCCCGTCCAGGGCAGGTCGACGCCGGACACGGACGGCGACTGGCGGGTGGCGCGCAGGCCGAGGTCCTCGACGGAGACGACGAGGCCGAAGCGTTCGGAGAACAGCTCGGACAGGATCCTCGGGATGGGCTCGCGGGGGTTCTCACCGTCCAGCCAGCGCCGCACGCGCGAGGTGTCCGTGGAGATGTGGTTGGCCCCGAGCTGCCGGGCTCTGCGGTTGACCTGACGGGCCAGCTCGCCCTTCGACCAGCCGCTGCGGACGAACCACGACATGAGCAGCTCGTTGGGGCGCTTCTCCGCGCCGGCCGCGGTCGTCCCGCTTCCTCCGTTGCCGCTCACTGGAACGCCCCCATTCCTGAGACCACTTGCCGCTGAGTGCGCCAAGCCCTACCAGAATGCCGGTGGGGACGGTCGCCCGTCCGGTGGTTCTCACCCGTCGAACGGGGAGCCGCCTTGCCTCCGGCATACCCGCGAGTGCATGTGCCCCCAGGACTCGTGCACTCACCGTAATCCTACGATCACCCGTCCAGCCATGGCGAACACGGAAACGCCACCATTCGCCACCCCTTCGAATGAATCCACAGCAGCCTCCGCACGATTCACTTGACACAGGACGACCGAACGCGGGTGGAGCGTTGCACTCAGGGGCGCGCGCCGCCGGGATCACCACCCACGGCGCATCAATGCGCCGCAATGAACCGTGCGAAGCCGGGGAGTCCGAAACAGAGAGTCACGTTCCGCTTCCGCGCCGTAACCACCGGCGCGTCGGACCGTTGGAGGGGGCATGGACTTCACGATCGGCGGGATCCGGGAGATCCGCTCCGGCGTGCGTCGGCGCGGCCGCTCCTCGGAGTGCACCGCCGTCGCCGAGTTCACGGGGCTGTGGGGCTGGGACGTGGTGCCGGGCGCGCGGACGGCGGGGGGCGCGTGCTCGTGCGGCCGGCCGGACTGCCGCGTGCCGGGCGCGCACCCGCTGGAGTTCGCGCCTCCGATCCCGGCCGGCGCCACGCTCGACGAGGCGACCAGGGCGTGGGCGGAGTTCCCCGGCGCCGCCGTGATGCTGCCGGTGGGCCGCGCGTTCGACGTGATCGAGGTGGCCGAGCCGGCCGGGCGTCACGCCCTGGTCCGGCTGGAGCGCATGGGCCTGCCCGTCGGCCCGGTCACCGTGACCCCCGAGGGCCGCGCCCACTTCTTCGTCGCGCCCGGCGGCGCCGCCGGGCTGCGCGGGCTGCTGTACCGCATGGGCTGGGACGACCCGGCCGCCCTCGACCTGCGCGGCCTCGGCCCCGGCGCGTACATCACCGCCCCGCCCTCCGACCGGGCGGGCCTCGGCCCGGTCCGCTGGTTGCGCTCCCCCGCCCTGGACACCGCCTCGAAGCCGCCCCCGGCCCGCCTGCTGCTGGGCACGCTGGCGTACGTGGCCCACCGGGCGCGCGCATAGGGCGCGCGATCGGCGCCCGCGCCCAGGCCCCGTACCCAGGGCCCGCGCCCAAGGCCCGTCCCCAGGGCCCGCGCTCAGCTCCAGGAGGCCCGCACAGCGAAGCGCCCGCTCCCCGACTGCACCTCGGGGGGCGGGCGCTTCTTCGCGCGTACTTCCGGCTCAGTCTCCGATGAGCGCATCCACGAACGCCTCCGGCTCGAACGGCGCCAGGTCGTCCGCGCCCTCGCCCAGGCCGACCAGCTTCACCGGCACGCCCAGCTCGCGCTGCACCGCGACCACGATGCCGCCCTTGGCCGTGCCGTCGAGCTTGGTGAGCACGATGCCGGTGATGTCGACGACCTCCGCGAACACGCGGGCCTGGACCAGGCCGTTCTGCCCGGTCGTCGCGTCCAGCACGAGCAGCACCTCGTCCAGCGGCGCGTGCTTCTCGACCACGCGCTTGACCTTGCCGAGCTCGTCCATGAGACCGGTCTTGGTGTGCAGCCGCCCGGCGGTGTCGATGAGCACGACGTCGGCGCCCATCTCCTTGCCCTCCTTCACCGCGTCGAAGGCGACGGAGGCGGGGTCGCCGCCCTCCGGCCCGCGCACGGTGTAGGCGCCCACGCGCTCGCCCCAGGTCTGCAGCTGGTCGGCGGCGGCCGCGCGGAAGGTGTCGGCGGCGCCCAGCACCACGCTGCGGCCGTCGGCCACCAGGACGCGGGCGAGCTTGCCGGTGGTGGTGGTCTTGCCGGTGCCGTTGACGCCGACGACCATCACGATGCCGGGCTTGCTGGTCGCGGGCTCGGTCCTGACCGTGCGGTCCAGGTCGGTGCCGACCAGCTTGAGCAGCTCCTCGCGCAGCAGTCCGCGCAGCTCCTCGGGGGTGCGGGTGCCGAGGACCTTCACGCGCCCGCGCAGGCCGTCCACCAGCTCCTGGGTGGGGGTCACACCGACGTCGGCGGTGAGCAGCGTGTCCTCGATCTCCTCCCAGGTGTCCTCGTCGAGGTGCTCGCGCGACAGCAGCGTGAGCAGCCCCTTGCCGAGGGCGTTCTGGGAGCGGGAGAGGCGGGCGCGCAGGCGGATCAGGCGCCCTGCGGTGGGCTCCGGGATCTCGATCGCGGGCGCCTCTGCGGCGGCGAGCGGTTCCTCGACGACGACCGGAGCCGGGCCGCCCGGAAGATCCACCTCCTCTATGGTCCGGCGAGGTTCCTCGCGCGGCGTCTCGGCCTCTTCGCCGACGTGCGGCTCGGCCGGTGGGGCGGTGATGTCGGGAGCGGCGGGCGGCGGCGGGGGCAGCGACTTCTTGCGCCGGCTGCCGACGATGAGCCCGCCGATCACGCCGAACACGACCACGGCGATGACTACAGCAAGGATGACGAATTCCATAACGGCTCCAGTATGCGCGACCTGTCCCCAGGCGGGCCGTCGCCCGGCGGCCGAACGGAGGCGTGCCGTGAAGCTGGAAAACTGACGATGCGTCAGCTAAGGTCCCGGCACCGACACCCGACC
Source organism: Streptomyces sp. NPDC031340 (assembly GCF_055569945.1). Lineage (NCBI taxonomy): Bacteria > Bacillati > Actinomycetota > Actinomycetes > Kitasatosporales > Streptomycetaceae > Streptomyces > Streptomyces sp. NPDC031340. The sequence continues at coordinate 58,589 of NZ_JBVIIE010000014.1, read as the reverse complement.
GCCCCGGCCGAGGGGACCGCCATGCCCGTCACGGTCGTACGCTTCAACCTCGTCGAACCCGGCGCCGCCCCCGCCTCCCTCGCCGCCCGCTACCGGGCGGCGCTGGAGATGGCCGCGTACGCCGACGACCGCGGGATCGACACCGTGCAGACCGAGGAGCACCACGGCGTCGCCGACAACTGGCTGCCGTCGCCGTTCACCTTCGCGGGCGCGGTGTTCGGGGCGACCCGGCGGATCGCGGTCACGGTGTCGGCCGCCATCGGCCCGCTGTACGACCCGCTGCGCCTGGCCGAGGAGATCGCGGTGCTGGACCTGCTGAGCGGCGGGCGGCTGGTGACGGTCGCCGGGATCGGCTACCGCCCCGAGGAGTACGCGCGGTCCGGCGTCGACTGGGGGCAGCGCGGCAGGCTGCAGGACGAGCTGCTGGAGACCCTGCTGAAGGCCTGGACCGGCGAGGAGTTCGTCCACCGGGGCCGTAAGGTGCGGGTCACCCCGCGCCCCTGCTCCGTGCCGCACCCGCTGCTGCTGGTCGGCGGCTCCTCGAAGGCCGCCGCCCGCCGTGCCGCGCGGCTCGGCCTGCCCTTCTTCCCCAGCGCGCACCTGCCGGAGCTGGAGGCGTACTACAAGGAGCGGCTGACCGAGTACGGCACCGAGGGCTGGACCATGATGCCTGCGGCCGAGACCCCGCTGCTGCACGTGGCCGAGGATCCCGACCGGGTCTGGGCGGCGTACGGCGAGCACTTCCTGCACGAGGCGCGGACCTACGCCTCCTGGCAGTCCGGCTCCATCCGGTCGGCGGTGCGGTCGGCGGCGACGACCGTGGACCAGCTGCGTGCGGAGGGCGTGTACCGGGTCCTCACGCCGGACGAGTGCGTGGCGCAGGGCCTGGACAGCCTGGTGCTGCACCCGCTGGTGGGCGGGATGCCGGTGGAAGAGGGGTGGCGCGGCCTCCAGCTCTTCTGCGAGGACGTACTGCCCCGGCTCGGTGCGTGAGCCGGAGCGGTACGCCCACGGGGGTTCTTCGGGAGCCGGATGGGGTCAGCCCATCTCCTCCAGTGCCTTGCCCTTGGTCTCCTTGACGTACTTGAGGACGAAGGGGATGGAGAGCGCGGCGAAGGCCGTGTAGATCACGTAGGTCGCGGACAGGTTCCAGTCGGCCAGCGACGGGAAGGTCGCGGTGATGGCCCAGTTGGCGAGCCACTGCGCGGAGGCGGCCACGCCCAGGGCGGCAGCGCGGATCCGGTTCGGGAACATCTCGCCGAGGAAGACCCAGACCACCACGCCCCAGGACAGGGCGAAGAACAGGACGAAGACGTGCGCGGCGATCAGGGCGGTCCAGCCCTGGGCGGCCGGGAGCCTGCCGTCGACCAGGTGGTGGGAGAAGGCCCAGGCCTCCAGCCCAAGGCCGACGGCCATGCCGACGGAACCGATCAGGGCCAGCGGCTTACGGCCGACGCGGTCGACGAAGATCATGGCGATGACGGTGCCGACGATGTTGATGATCGACGTCGTGAACGAGTAGAAGAACGAGTCCGTCGGGTCGACGCCGACCGACTGCCACAGCGTCGAGGAGTAGTAGAACGCGACGTTGATGCCGACGAACTGCTGGAAGACCGACAGGCCGATGCCGATCCAGACGATCGGCCTGAAGAAGAAGGAGCCGCCGAGCAGGTCCTTGAAGGTGGACTTGTCCTCCCTCTTCATCGCGAGCTCGATCTCGGCGATACGGGCGTCGAGGTCGACGTCCTTGCCCTCGACCTCCGCCAGGATCCCGCGGGCGCGGTCGTGCTTGCCGACGGAGATCAGGAAGCGCGGGGACTCGGGGATCGCGAAGGAGAGCAGGCCGTAGAGGGCGGCGGGGACGACCATGACGCCGAGCATGACCTGCCAGGCCTCCAGGCCCATCAGGCTGCCTCGCTGGTCGCCGCCGGCGGCGTTCAGCAGGCCCCAGTTGACCAGCTGGGAGACGGCGATGCCGACGACGATCGCGGCTTGCTGGAAGGAGCCGAGCCGGCCGCGGTAGGCGGGCGGGGCGACCTCGGCGATGTAGGCGGGGCCGATCACGGAGGCCATGCCGATGGCGAAGCCGCCGACGACGCGCCAGAACGCGAGGTCCCACAGGGCGAACGGAAGTGCCGAGCCGACGGCGCTGACGGTGAACAGCACGGCGGCGATCTGCATGCAGCGGATGCGGCCGATGCGGTCGGCCATGCGGCCGGCGGTCGCGGCGCCGATTGCGCAGCCGATCAGGGCGACGGCGATGACCTGGGCCAGGGCCGCGGAGCCGACGTCGTAGCGGTCCCGGACGGCCTCGACGGCGCCGTTGATCACGGAGCTGTCGTAGCCGAAGAGGAAACCGCCCATCGCGGCCGCCGCCGCGATGAATATGACGTGCCCGAGATGATCGGGGTGAGCCGTCCTGGCTCCTGACTGCTGCGTCTGCGTCGTGCTGGTCACGTTCCACTCCTCGGGCCACCGGCAACGTCGCCGGGTGGGGGTCAGCCCCTTACGAATGCCCCGTGGCGCATCCACCACACGCCACTGACACCTGAAGGCAATAGCAACGCAACAGAGATTATTCCTTCAAGTTCCGAAGTCGATAATCGGGCATGTGTGACGCCAGAGAGGATACGGAGGGCCGCGCGTTCATTCCTTGAACTGGACGGGGCGGTGCTCCCGGTCAGCGGAGTCGCTGGCTGATGACCTTCGACACCCCGTCGCCCTGCATGGAGACGCCGTACAGCGCGTCGGCGACCTCCATGGTGCGCTTCTGGTGGGTGATCACGATCAGCTGCGAGGTCTCCTGCAGCTCCTGCATGATGCGGATCAGCCGCTGCAGGTTGGTGTCGTCGAGGGCGGCCTCGACCTCGTCCATGACATAGAACGGGCTCGGCCGGGCCTTGAAGATGGACACGAGCATCGCGACGGCCGTCAGCGACCGTTCGCCGCCCGAGAGCAGGCTCAGCCGCTTGACCTTCTTGCCGGGCGGGCGCGCCTCGACGTCCACGCCGGTGGTGAGCATGTTGTCCGGATCGGTCAGGACCAGCCGCCCCTCGCCGCCCGGGAACAGCCTGCCGAAGACGCCCTCGAACTCCCGGGCCGTGTCCCGGTAGGCCTCGGTGAAGACCTGCTCGACGCGTTCGTCGACCTCCTTGACCACCTGAAGCAGGTCGGCGCGGGTCTTCTTGAGGTCCTCGAGCTGTTCGCTGAGGAACTTGTGGCGTTCCTCCAGGGCCGCGAACTCCTCCAGGGCGAGCGGGTTGACCTTGCCCAGCTGCTGGTAGGCGCGTTCGGCGGCCTTGAGCCGCTTCTCCTGCTCGGCCCTGACGAACGGCCTGGGCCGGTTGCGCGGGTGCTCCGGGTCCTCGGGCAGCCGCTCGCCCTCGGCGGGCAGCGAGGGCGGGACCGGCTGGTGGGGGCCGTACTCGGACACCAGCCCCGCCGGTTCGACGCCGAGTTCCTCCAGCGCCCTGGTCTCCAGCTGCTCGATCCGCAGCCGTTTCTCGGCGCCGAGCACCTCGCCCCGGTGGACCGAGTCCGTCAGCTTGTCGAGTTCGGCCTTGAGGTCCCGGCCGGTGGTGCGGGCGGCGGCGAGTTCCTCCTCGCGCCGGGCCTTGGCGGCCTCGGCGGCGGCCCGCTCCTGGTCGGCGCGGGCGAGGGAGACCTCGACGTGCGCGAGGAGCTGACGGGCGCCGTGGGCGACGGCCCCGGCGACGGCCGCCTCGTGCCTCAGCCGGGCGCGCCGCTGCTCGGCCCGCGCGCGTGCCTCGCGTTCGGCGCGGGCGGCCCGGTCCAGGGAGTCGGCGCGTCCGGCGAGCCCCTTGACGCGTTCCTCGTGGGTGCGTACCTGGAGGCGGGCCTCCATCTCGGTCTGGCGGGCGTTTGCGCCGTCGGCGGCGAGACGGTCCCGTACCGACGTGTCGGGTTCCTCCTCGGCCGGCATCTCCTCGGCGACGGCGAGGCGCTCGGCGAGTTCCTCGACCTCTCGCAGGGCCTTGTCGAGGGCCACCTGGGCGCGGGCGGCGGCCGCCACGGACCGCTCGGCCTCCCCCGCCGCTCCCCTGGCCTGCCCCGCGAGCCGGCCGAGCTGCTGGGCGACAGCGGATTTCTCCCGGTCGGCGGCCCGTCGGCGCTCGCCCAGTTCCTCGACGAGCGCGGCGCACTCCCGGCGCCGCTCGGCCGCCGCATGCTGCGCCTCGGCGAGCTCCTCGCAGCGCACGGCGAGTTCGGCCAGCTCGGCGGCGGCCTCGTCGACGGACGCCTGCACCTCCAGCAGGCTGGGCGCCCCCGCGGACCCGCCGTGCGCCAGGTGCGCGCCCAGCAGGTCGCCCTCGGCGGTCACCGCGGTCAGAGCGGGGCGCGCGTGGACGAGATCCTCGGCGTCTGCCAGGGTGCCGACGACGACGATGCCGCGCAGCAGACGGCGTACCGCCGGCATGAGCTCGGCGGGGCCGCGGACGAGGTCGGCGGCGAAGGGCGCGGCGCCGCCGCTGAGGTGTGCCGGCGGTCCCGGCGCGGCATCCTCCGGTTCGTCCGGGGCGCCCGCCAGCAGCAGCGTCGCCCGGCCCGCGTCCTGCTTGCGCAGCAGGCGGATGGCGTCGGCGGCCGCGGATGTGGTGGTCACCGCGACGGCGTCCGCGGCTGCGCCGAGGGCGGCGGCCAGCGGGACCTCATGTCCGGGGGTCACCGTCAGCAGCTCGGCCGCCGGGCCCAGGAGCCCGGTGAGGCGGTCCTTCGCGGCGAGCAGGGCCCCCGTGCCGTCCTTGCGGCGCAGGCCGGTGGCGAGCGCCTCGTGGCGGGCCTGGGTCGCCGCGCGCCGGCGTTCCGCCACGGTGGCGGCCTCCCGGGCGGCGGTCAGCGCGGCCTCCGCCTCGGCCAGCGCCCGCTTCGCCACCTCGTGCCGTTCGGCGAGTTCGGCGTCGTCGGCGTCGAGGCCGTCGACCTCGGCCCGCAGGGCCTCGTACTCCTCCTGGGCGGCCGCGGCCCGCTCCTGCGCCTCGTCTCGGGCGGCGGCCAGCCGGTCGATCTCGGCCTGTGCGGCGGCGGCCCGCGAGCGGGCCGCGCCCACCTGCCCGCTGAGCCGGGCGAGGCCCTCGCGCCGGTCGGCGATGGCGCGCGCCACGTCCTTCAGGCGGCGTTCCTCGAGGGCGAGCTCCCGTTCCAGGTCGGCGCGGTGGGCGACGGTGTCCTCCAGGGCGCGCTCGGCGGCCTCCAGGGCCGCTTCGAGTTCGGCCTCCTGCTCGCGGACGCGGGCGGCCTCGCGCTCCATGTCCTCCGGGTCGCGGCCGCGCCGCTCCTCGGGGGACGCGGAGGTGGCGCTCTTGACGCGCGCGTCGGCCAGCGAGATCGTGCCGCGCACCCGCTCGGCGAGCTGGGAGAGCTCGTACCAGGTCTGCTGGGCGGCTTGCAGGCGCGGGGTGAGCTTCCGCACCTCGTCCTCCAGGAGGGCCTCGGTCCGGAGGGCCTTGCCCAGCTCCCGCTCGGCGGCTTCCTTGCGTTCCTTGAGGGCGGCCTCGTCGGCGATCTCCGCCTTCAGCGCCTCCCGCAGCCGTACGAGGTCGTCGGCGAGCAGGCGCAGCCGGGCGTCGCGCAGGTCGGCCTGGATGACGGCCGCCCGTCGCGCGACCGCCGCCTGCCGGCCCAGGGGCTTGAGCTGCCGTCTGAGCTCGTCGGTCAGGTCCTGCACGCGCGCGAGGTTGGCCTGCATCGCGTCCAGCTTGCGCAGCGCCTTCTCCTTGCGCTTACGGTGCTTGAGGACGCCGGCCGCCTCCTCGATGAAGGCGCGGCGGCCCATGGGGTCGGCGTGCAGGACGGAGTCGAGCTGGCCCTGGCCGACGATGACGTGCATCTCGCGGCCGATGCCGGAGTCGGAGAGCAGTTCCTGGATGTCGAGCAGACGGCAGGTGTCGCCGTTGATCTGGTACTCGCTGCCGCCGTTGCGGAACATGATCCGCGTGATGGTGACCTCGGAGTACTCGATCGGGAGGGCGCCGTCGGAGTTGTCGATGGTCAGGGAGACCTCGGCCCGGCCGAGCGGGGGGCGGCCGGTGGTGCCGGCGAAGATGACGTCCTCCATCTTGCCGCCGCGCAGCGACTTGGCGCCCTGTTCGCCCATGACCCAGCTGAGGGCGTCCACCACGTTGGACTTGCCCGAGCCGTTCGGCCCGACGACGCACGTGATCCCCGGCTCGAACCGGAGCGTGGTCGCCGAGGCGAACGACTTGAACCCGCGGAGGGTCAGGGCCTTGAGGTGCACGCCGCTGGACTTTACCTTCCGGGTGCCGTCTCACACCGTGAACGACGGCACCCTCGCGGTTTCACCCACGATGGCGCAGGGCACACCAGAAGTTAAGACGGTGAAAGGATGCGCGGGGGACGAGAAAGAGCGCGGGGGCTCAAGAAAGAAGGGACGCCGAGGCGTCCCTTGCAAATCTGACAACCCAGCGGTTGGTACGAGCACCCCAACCACTGCTGTCATTGTGTGCTGCAGTGATCAGGTGAGCGCAGGCTCCGCCTGGTGTGCGTCGATGCTCTCCATGATCCTGTCGTGAGAAGCGGCAGCCGTCAGCGCCTCGTTCTCGGCCTGGATCCGTCCCAGCTCGGATTCCAGGTCCTGTACGCGCTGCTGGAGCCGTCGCATCTCGGCGAGGAGTCGCGGGTCGGAGCCGCCGACGTAACCGAGAAGCGCCTTTGCCATGATGGATGGTCCTCCACAATGAGTGACCGACCGATGCGGTGTGGGTCGTGAGGGATTCGCACCCGCGGTGCTTGACACTGTTGAGTTCGCACTGCCGTTCAACCATGCCAAACAGCCAGGGTGCGCGGGGTACTTTCAGCGTCTCACCAAAAAGTTTGACGGTCAACACGATCACGCCCCGTATCGGCGGGCAACCCTGGGTCGCGCGGCCGGAAGGGGCAGCGCCGCGATCCCTGCGGGGCCTCTGGGGGCGGGGAGATCATCCTCAGGTGCGGAGCCTGCCATGACGAGCCGTTCTTGGCAACCACCAGGTCAGTCCCGGTCCGGGCAGGTGCCGGTGGCATGTCCCGGTCTCCGGCCGCCGGCCGGCACCGGGCCGGCTCAGCGGACGGCGAAGCCGTCGTAGCCTCCGCGGGGTGTGTCCCAGATCTCGGTGACGCCGTCGACGCGTCCGGGCGTGTCGTCGCCCTGGAGCCAGTCGAGCAGTCCCTCGCAGTGCTCCCGCGGGCCCTCCGCGACCACCTGGACCCGCCCGTCCCCCAAATTGAGAGCAAAACCACTCAGGCTGCCGATCTCGAGGGCCTTGGCCCGCGTGAACCAGCGAAAACCCACACCCTGGACGCGTCCTCGCACCCAGGCGACCAGTCGCACATCGTCGCTCATGGCTGCAACCTAACGGGCTGATGTCTCCCTGGGCACTTCCTCCCCGCACGCCATGCGGTACCGTCCCGATCCAATGAATCTCATATAAAACTCACTCCTTCGAGTGAGCGGCGTCACCCGCACGCTCCGTGCGAGCCGGGCTGACCGCCAGGACGAGGAAGGCCAGAACATGGGACGCCACCGACGCTCCGCCGCCGGCCGCGCCGCCACGGGCCGCGCCACGGGGGTAACAGAAACAGGCGGCTCCTACCCGGGCAGCTATGACCCCCCGCAGTACTCGTACAGCTACGACCCGCCGCAGACCCACGGCGCCGACGCGTCGCCCGGCATGGGCACCGCGCCGTTCCTGGACACCGAGGCGTACGCCGAGGCGTCGGCGCGGAGCGCCGCGTACCTCTTCGCCAGCGAGGACGACTTCGCCACCGTCTTCCCGGAGCACGGGTTCAGGCCCGACGGCGGCACGCGGCGCGGCGGGAACCACCGCCGGCGCAGGAGGCGGGCCGTGACGCCGGTGCGCACCGGTCTGCTCGGCGTCTCGGCGGCGGTCGCCCTGGGCACCGTGGCGGTGGCCACCGGCGCGGTGCCGGGGCTCGACAACTACAAGCTCGGCGGCGGCAGCAGCAGCGGCGACAAGGTGCAGGCCGCGGGCTCGCCGACCAACTCGGCGAGCGAGCAGGGCGGCACCTCCGGCAGCGCGGACAGCCGCGCCGCCGGCTCCTCGACGAGCCGCGGCACCGACCGCACCGTGTCGCCCTCGTCGCCGGCGGCGTCCACGTCGACGGCGGCGCCGAGCGAGGCCCCGACGACGAAGCGGCCGAAGCCGAAGCCGGAGCCGGGCAAGACCAAGAAGCCGAAGACGACGCCCTCGAAGAAGCAGACCGCGAAGCCCGCGGAGACCGCCGCCCCCGCGGTGACGGTGTCGACGGCGACGGCCGCCGAGGCCGAGGTGCTCAGGCTGGTCAACGACGAGCGCGCCAAGGTGGGCTGCAGCGCGCTGGCCGCCAACAGCTCGCTGGCAGAGCTGGCCGGCGACTTCAGCGACGCCATGGCCGAGGACGACTTCTTCGACCACACCGACCCCAGCGGCGCGACGCCCTGGGACCGGGCGGCGAAGCTCGGCATAGACAACCTCGGCGGCGAGAACATCGCCCGCGGCCAGACGGACCCGGCCGCGGTGATGGAGGCCTGGATGAACAGCCCCGGCCACCGCGCGAACATCCTGAACTGCGACTTCAAGACGCTGGGCGTCGGAGTGCACTTCGGCTCGGGCGGCCCTTGGTGGACGCAGGACTTCGGCTACTGAGGAGACCGGCGCCGCCGTGACCGGCGGACCGTCCGCGGTCCGCCGGGGCCCACGTGTGCCGATACGATTCCCGGCCATGAAGGGTTCGATGATCGCGCTGGTCAGCGCGGGAGCAATCGCCGTCGCCGCAGCCGGGTACGCCCTCGGGGCGACCCGGCACGACGGCGCGTCCGACCGCTCCACCGCTTGCGCTCAGGCCGACAAGGAGTTCACCGGACGGGCCGGCCAGTTGCGGAAGCAGAAGCAGCGGGAAGCCCACGACGAGAAATACCTCAATTCCGTCAATCCGAACATGGAATCGGCGCAGGTCAAGATCCTCAGCATGATCGTGGAGCAGAACCCGGCATGCTTCGACGCCGGGACCCGTGCGACAGCGGCCTATCTGCGGCAACACCCGCCCCAGGGCGAGGAGGACGCCGCCGCGTGCGAGCTCACCGGCGTTCCCGCCGAAGACTGCCCCATATCGGCGGACTGAACGGACTCCCCGGCCCGGACGGCCGGAGGGCGCTGTCTCCTGCGCAGCGCAAGCCGTCGGGCAGCGCTGCGGGCGAGTACGCTGGCGTCATGGACAGCACCGAGGAGCGCGTGCCGGCGCGGGACCTCCCGTACGACGTGTTCGCCAGGGCCTGCCCGTCGCGCGGCACGCTGGAGCACGTCACGGGCCGTTGGGGCGGGCTCATCCTCGGCGCGCTGCACGACGGTTCGCTGCGCTTCAACGCGCTGCGCCGCAGGGTCGACGGGGTGAGCGAGAAGATGCTGTCCCAGACGCTGCACGCGCTGGAGCGCGACGGCCTGGTGCACCGCGAGGCCCAGCCGACGAACCCGCCCCGGGTGGACTACGAACTCACCCCGCTCGGCCGGGAGGTCGCCGAGCGCCTGCTGGGGCTGATCCACTTCGTGGAGGGCCGCATGGACGAGGTGCTCGAGGCCCGCCGGCGCTACGACGAGACGCGCGGCGCCCGCTGACAGCGCGGGCAGAAGTAGCTGGACCGGTTCATCCAGGGGCGGCGGCGCATCGGAGTGCCGCAGCGCCTGCAGGGCAGCCCCTCGCGGCCGTACGCGTCGAGCGAGCGGTCGAAGTAGCCCGACTCGCCGTTGACGTTGACGTAGAGGCTGTCGAAGCTGGTGCCGCCGACCGCCAGTGCCTCGTTCATCACGTCCCGGATGTGGCCGAGGAGTTCGGCGGTGCGCGGGCGGGTGAAGGCCGCGGTGGGGCGTTCGAAGTGGATGCGGGCGCGCCACAGGGCCTCGTCCGCGTAGATGTTGCCGACCCCGCTGATCAGCGACTGGTCGAGCAGGGCCCGTTTGATCGTGGTCCGCTTGTGGCGCAGGGCCCGGTGGAAGGCCTCGTCGTCGAACAGCGGGTCCAGGGGGTCGCGGGCGATGTGCGCGATGACGTCGGGCAGGCCGTCGTCGTCGGTGTCGTGCAGCGAAAGGCCGCCGAAGGTGCGCTGGTCGACGAAGCGGAGTTCGGTGTCCAGGCCGTCGGCGAAGCGGACCCGTACCCGGAGGTGCTTCTCGTCCGGCGCCTCGTGCGGCTGGACCAGCAGCTGGCCGCTCATGCCGAGGTGCGCCAGCACCGCCTGGCGGGTGTCCTCCAGGGGCAGCCACAGGTACTTGCCGCGGCGGCTGGGCACGCCGACGCGGTGGCCCTTGAGGCGGTGCGTGAAGTCGTCGGCGCCGGCCACGTGACGGCGCACAGCGCGCGGGTGCAGTACCTCGGCGTCGGCGACGACCCGGTGGGCGACCCACCGTTCCAGGCCGCGCCGGACGACCTCGACCTCGGGCAACTCGGGCATGGGATCCCCCGTGGGCAGACCGGCAGACCGGTGTACGAGCCGAGCGCCCGTCCCGGGACGGGAACGGGCGCTCGGGATGTGCTGTTCGCTGTGGTGCGGGTCAGGCGGAGACCGACGACGGGCTCTCCCCGTCCCCGGCGGCCTCCCCGGCGGCTTCCTCGACGGCCTGCTCGGCCACCGTCTCGGCCGCCGCCGCGGCGCGCTGGTCCGCCGCGGCCCGGATGGACCGCCAGGCGGACTCGGCGGCCTGCTGCTCCGCCTCCTTCTTGCTGCGGCCGGTGCCGGTGCCGTACGAGACGCCTCCGACGCGGGCGGCAGCGGTGAAGGTCTTCTCGTGGTCGGGGCCGGTCTCCGTGACCAGGTACTCGGGAACGCCGAGCCCCTCGGTCGCGGTGAGCTCCTGCAAGGACGTCTTCCAGTCCAGGCCGGCTCCGAGGTTGGAGGACTTCTCGATCAGCGGGTCGAACAGGCGGTGCACCAGTTCGGAGGCCGCGTCGAGGCCCTGGTCGAGATAGACCGCGCCGATCACCGCTTCCAGGGTGTCGGCGAGGATGGACGCCTTGTCCCGGCCTCCCGTGCCTTCCTCACCGCGGCCGAGCCGGATGAAGGAGCCAAGGTCGAGACCGCGGCCGACTTCCGCCAGCGCACGCGAGTTGACCACCGCGGCCCGCAACTTGGCCAGCTGGCCTTCGGGCAGGTCGGGGTGGGTGTTGTACAGCGTGTCCGTGACCACGAGGCCGAGTACGGAGTCCCCGAGGAACTCCAGTCGCTCGTTGGTCGGCAGACCGCCGTTCTCGTATGCGTAGGAACGGTGGGTCAGCGCTCGCACCAGAAGGGCGGACTCGACCTGGTAGCCGAGCCGCCCTTCCAGAAGCGTGTGGGACGAGGCTGTGTTGTCCGCCTTCTTCTTGGCGGATGGGTCCGCCTTGGCGTCATCCGCCTTCTTGGCAGTGGACACGGTGCCTCTCACCAGCCGCTCAGACCTCGAGGACCTGGCGCTTGTTGTAGGTGCCGCAAGACGGGCACGCGATGTGCTGCAGCTTGGGCTCGTGGCAGCGCTCGCACGCAACCAGGGTGGGGACCGCAGCCTTCCACTGCGACCGGCGGTGGCGCGTGTTGCTGCGCGACATCTTCCGCTTCGGAACAGCCACGGCTACTTCTCCTGCTTCTCGTCGACGCGCGCTGATCGAGTCGCGTCGCCGCTCATCTCGTCCTTCTCGCCGTCCGTCATGGTGTCGGCGAGTCCCTGCAGTGCCGCCCAACGGATGTCGACGGCGTCATGGTGGTGGTCCGGGTCGTCCGCGAGGCGTGCTCCGCATTCGGCGCACAGTCCCGGGCAGTCTTCCTGGCACACCGGCTGCATCGGCAGTGCGAGCACCACCGCATCACGCAGCACTGACTCGAGGTCGAACAGGCCGTCCTCGATGAAGAGCCTGTCCTCGTCGTCCTCGGCGTCGTCGCCGGGTTCCGCGTGGTGCGTGCGGCCCCGGTCGTCGGCGTCAGGGTACGAGAACATCTCCTGGAAGTCCGCTTCCACATCGAGCTGAAGCGGCTCCAGACACCTTACGCACTCCCCCTCGGCCTGTGCACGGGCGGTGCCTGTGACGAGCACCCCTTCCATGACCGACTCGAGCCGGAGTTCGAGTTCCACCGGGGCGCCTTCCGGCACTCCGATGACACCCTGGATACCCAGGTCCCTGGGAGCGTCGACCGTGCGGGTCAGGCGCTGCAGCGCGCCAGGCCGCCGGCCCAGCTCGTGCGTGTCGAACACGAGAGGGTTGCGGTGGTCGAGGCGGGCGTTGGAGGCCATTCCTGCTTTCGATCCGTGAACTCGGAGGGACGCCGCCCTTCGGTGTGCGGGCAGCGTTGATCGCGGATGTACGCGCGACCGAACAGCCAGGATACTGGACCTTTCGGCTACGGCCCAATCGGCCGGTTTCTCACTGCCCGCGGCCCTGTTCGTACGCCCGCAGCTGCTCGGGAGTGATCATGCTGGTGTCGAACAGGCTGGTCTCGTCGAGGGCGTATCCCGCCTGGGCCTGCGAGGCCTGCTGGGGCTGGGGGGCCTGCGGGGCCTGGTTCGGGTCGTAGGCGGGCTGCTGGGCGTCGTAGCCCTGGAAGGCGGCATACGGGTCGGCCTGCTGGTAGCCGTACGGGTCCTGCTGGCCGCCGTACTGCTGCTGGTAGCCGGCGTAGGCGTCCTGCTGCTGGTACCCGTATGCCGGCTGCTGGTCGTACTGCTGGGAGCGGCCGGCCGCCGCCTGGGCGTCCTGCTCCGCCAGGGCGGCCAGGTCGGCCAGGTAGTCGGCGTCGCTGGAGTGCTGCACGGTGCCCTGGTCGTCGGCGAGGGCGCCGAGGTCGTCGGTGGCGATGCGGCCGTGCAGCTTCTGGCGGCCGCGGCCGACGGCCTCCAGGGTCTTGGCGAGGACCGCCTCGAAGGCGCCCAGCTTGGTGTCCACGTACGCGTCGGCGTCGCGGCGCAGGGTCTCCGGGTCGTGGCTGCGTTCCGGGGCGTCGTCTTCCTCCGGGTCCACGTACCCCTGCTCGTCCAGGCCGGGGCCGGTGCCGAGCAGCTTCTGGCGGCCGCGGCCGACCGAGCCGAGGGTCTTGGTGAGGACGACCTCGAAGTTGGCGAGCTTGGAGTCGACGTAGTCGTCGGCCTCGGCGCGGATCTCCTCGGCCTCCTGGCGGGCCTCGGCGAGGATGCGGTCCGCCTCGGCCTGGGAGCGGCGGGCGATCTCGGTGTCGGAGACCAGGGAGCCGCGCTCGGCGTGCGCCTGCCCGATGATCCGCTCGGCTTCCTGGCGGGCCTGCTCCACCATCTGCTCACGGTCGCCGATCAGCTCCTGCGCCTGCGCCAGGGAGCCGGGCAGGGCCTGGCGCACCTCGTCCAGCATCGCGAGCAGTTCGGCGCGGTTGACCACGCACGAGGCCGACATGGGCATGGACCGGGCGCCGGAGACCGCGGCGACGATCTCGTCGAGCTTCTTCTGCACGTCCACCGTGTTGCTCGCCACTTCCTGCCAGTGTTGGAGACGGACGGGACGACTGTAGCCCCATCAGCCCCGGCGCAAGCGCCCGTTCAGGGCCTCCAGGACCACCGGCGGCACCAGGTGGGACACGTCGCCGCCCCAGGTCGCCACCTCCTTGACGAGCGAGGAGGACAGGAAGCTGTAGGTGGGGTTGGTCGGCACGAACAGGGTCTCCACGCCGGAGAGCCCGTTGTTCATCTGGGCCATCTGCAGCTCGTAGTCGAAGTCGCTGACCGCGCGCAGGCCCTTGACGATGGCCGGGATGTCGCGTTCCTTGCAGTAGTCGACGAGGAGGCCGTGGAAGGCCTCCACGATCACGTTGCCGTACTCGGCGGTGACCTGGCGGATCAGGTCGATCCGCTCGTCGATCTCGAACAGGCCCTTCTTGGACTTGTTGATCATCACCGCGACGTACACCTCGTCGTAGAGGCGGGAGGCGCGGGAGATGATGTCGAGGTGTCCGTTGGTGATCGGGTCGAACGACCCGGGACATACGGCGCGGCGCACTTGTGATCCCTCGCTCTCCGGTCCGGTCATCGTGCGTCTTCGCACGTAGAGGCGGCGCGACCGTACCAAAACGTTCCCTCGCCGTAGCGACGGGCCCGGATCGCGGAGAAGCCGTCCGGCCACCTGAACTCGCCGCCTCTGGTGCTGCGCTCCACGGTGACGAGGGCCCGCGCCGCGAGCCAGCCCTGCGAGCGGAGTGTGAGCAGAATCTCCCGAAGATCGTCGTCCGGGACGGCGTAGGGCGGATCGAGGAAGACGATGTCGTACGGCTGCGCCGGCGCCGGCGACTGGACGACCTGTTCGGCGCGGCCCGCCCTGACCTCGGCGCCCGCCAGGCCGAGGCGCCCGACGTTCTCCCGCACGACGCGGGCCGCGCGGGCGTCGGCCTCGACGAGGAGGACGTGGCCCGCGCCCCGGGAGAGCGCCTCCAGGCCGACGGCGCCCGAGCCGGCGTACAGGTCGAGGACCCGCTCGCCGTCGAGGGGGCCGCCGAGCAGGGACTGCCAGGTGGAGAACAGGCCCTCGCGCGCGCGGTCGGAGGTGGGGCGGGTGCCGGTGCCGGGAGGGACGGCCAGGCGGCGTCCACCGGCCGCGCCGGCGATCACGCGGGTCATCGCGGGTCCTCGTTCGTCGGGTGGGTCATCGGATGGTTCATCTGATGGCGGGCGGGTGGGTGGTGAGACGGGTCATCGGACGGGTCGGTCCGCCGGCCACGGGTCCAGTCTTGCAGCCGGAGGCAAGACGGTGCCCACGCCCCTTCGCGGCCGGTCTCGTCCCCTTCTCACCCCTTCTCCAGGTACTGCTCCCGCTCCTCGTCCAGCAGGGCGTCCAGGGCGGTGCGCAGGCCCGGCAGGCCGGTCAGCTCCGGGTCGGCCGCCACCACGGCGGTCGCCTCCTGTCTCGCCTCGGCGATGATCTCCTCGTCCTCGATGACCGTGAGCATGCGCAGGCTGGTGCGGGCGCCGGACTGGGCCTGGCCGAGGACGTCGCCCTCGCGGCGCTGTTCGAGGTCGATGCGGGACAGCTCGAAGCCGTCGAGGGTGGCGGCGACCGCGTTCAGGCGCTGCCGCGCCGGGGCGGCCTCGGGCATCTCGGTGACCAGCAGGCACAGGCCGGCCGCGGAGCCCCGGCCGACGCGGCCGCGCAGCTGGTGGAGCTGGGAGACGCCGAAGCGGTCGGCGTCCATGATCACCATGGCGGTGGCGTTCGGGACGTTGACGCCGACCTCGATGACGGTGGTGGCGACCAGGACGTCGGCGTCGCCGGCGGCGAAGCGGCGCATGACGGCGTCCTTGTCGTCCGGCGCCATGCGGCCGTACAGGACCTCGATGCGGAGCCCCTGGAGCGGGCCCTTCGCCAGCTGGGCGGCCACGTCGAGGACGGCGAGCGGGGGCCGCTTCTCGGCCTCGTCCTCCGGGGACTTCCGCTTCTTCGCGTCCCCGCCCTCGTCGTCCTCGTCGCCGATGCGCGGGCAGACGACGTACGCCTGGTGGCCGGCCGCGACCTCCTCGCGCACCCGCTCCCAGGCGCGGGCGAGGAAGTGCGGCTTGTCGGCGGCCGGGACGACATGGCTGGCGATGGGCGAGCGGCCGGCCGGGAGCTGGTCGAGGACGGAGGTCTCCAGGTCACCGAAGACGGTCATGGCGACGGTGCGCGGGATGGGCGTGGCGGTCATGACGAGCAGGTGCGGCGGCTGCTTGCCCTTCCCGCGCAGGGCGTCGCGCTGTTCGACGCCGAAGCGGTGCTGCTCGTCGACCACGACCAGCCCGAGATCGTGGAACTGCACCTTGTCCTCGATCAGCGCGTGCGTGCCGATGACCAGGCCGGCCTCGCCGGTGACGAGGTCGAGCAGCGCCTGCCGCCGGGCGGCCGCGCCGGTGGAGCCGGTGAGCAGGACCACCTTGGTGGCGTGCTCCGCCCCGCCGAGCATGCCCCCCTCGGCCAGCTCCCCCATCATCTCCACCACGGACCGGTGGTGCTGCTGGGCGAGCACCTCGGTGGGCGCGAGCATCGCGGCCTGACCGCCGGCGTCGACGACGGCGAGCATGGCGCGCAGGGCGACCAGGGTCTTTCCCGAACCGACCTCGCCCTGCAGCAGCCGGTGCATCGGGTGCTCGGTCGCGAGGTCGGCGAAGATCTCCTCGGAGACCTTGCGCTGGCCCTCGGTGAGGGTGAAGGGGAGGCGGGCGTCGAAGGCCGTGAGGAGGCCGTCCGGGGACGGTCTGCGGGGCACCGCGGGGAGCAGGCTGTCGGCGTGGCGGCGACGGGCCAGGGCCACCTGGAGGACGAAGGCCTCGTCCCACTTCAGGCGGGCGCGGGCGTCGGCGACGTCGGCCTTGGTGTGCGGGCGGTGGATCTTCAGCAGGGCCTCGGGCAGGGGGACCAGGCCGCGGCCGTCGCGCAGGGAGGGCGGCAGGGGGTCGACCGCCTCCTGCGCGGTGGGCAGCACCGTCTGGATCGCCTTGCCGATCTTCCAGGACTCCAGCTTGGCGGTGGCGGGGTAGATGGGGATCAGGGCGCCCGCCCAGGTCTCGGCGGTCTCCCCCGGGTCGTCCTCCGCACCGCGCAGCAACTCGTAGGCGGGGTGCGCCAGTTGGAGGCGGCGGTTGAAGACGGAGACCTTGCCGGAGAACATCGCGCGGGTGCCCGGCAGGAGTTCCTTGTGGGGCTTGTGCACGCCGTTGCCGAAGAAGACCAGCTGGAGCCTGCCGCTGCCGTCCGTGATCGTGACCTCGAGGCGCTGGCCCTTGCCCCGGGGGGCCCTGGAGGAGGCGAAGGTGTGCAGGCGGGCGTCGGCGACCATCGCGACCACCGTGACGTGCTCGTCCATGGGGAGGTCGGCGAGGTGGGTGAGCTGGCCACGCTCCTCGTATCTGCGCGGGTAGTGGTGGAGGAGGTCGCCGACGGTGTGCAGGGCGAGGTGCTCGGCCATCACCTTCGCGGTGGCGGGGCCGAGCACCGACTTCAGCGGCTGTTGCAGTGGTCCTTGCAGTGCGGGCACGGGATCCATTGCACACCACCGCACTGACATTGCCGTATCCGTACCGGGGAACGCCTGGTCAGGCGGTTCGGTCGGGCCCTAGGATGACGCGCCTCCGGCCATCCCGCGGTCACCGCCCCACCAGGGACCGCCCGACCCCGCGCCTCCCCCGTCCCCCCACCGGCGCAGCGACGATGGACTCCCAGACCTCACAGTCATCCCAGCCGTCCCACCCACCCCACCCACCTCACATGTTCCAGGTCGACCTTCGCGGCCTGGTGGATCTGCTGTCCCATCACCTCTACTCGAGCCCCAAGGTCTACCTGAGGGAGCTGCTGCAGAACGCCGTGGACGCCATCACGGCCCGGCGCGCGGAACAGCCCGGCGCCCCCGCGCGGGTGCGGCTCCACGCGGATTCCGCCGACGGCGTCGCCGCCCTGCGGATCGAGGACACCGGCGTCGGGCTGACCGAGTCGGACGTGCACGACCTGCTGGCCACCATCGGCCGCAGCTCCAAGCGCGCCGACGGCATCCAGGAGGCCCGCTCGGACTTCCTCGGGCAGTTCGGCATCGGCCTGCTGGCCTGCTTCGTGGTCGCCGAGCGGATCCGGGTGGTCAGCCGCAGCGCCCGGACGCCGGACGCGGCTCCCGTGGAGTGGACGGCGAGCGACGACGGCTCGTACACCGTGCGGACGCTGCCCCTCCAGGCGCGGCCCGAACCGGGCACCACCGTGCACCTGGTGGCCCGGGCGGGGGCCGCGGAGTGGCTGTCGCCGGAGCGGGTGCGCACGCTCGCGCGCCACTTCGGCTCCCTGCTGCCCTACGACGTCCGGGTCGGCGACGAGGCGGTCACCGACCTGCCCGCGCCCTGGGACCGCCCCCACCCCTCCCCCGCCGCGCGGCGGGTGGCCCTGGCGCGCCACTGTCACGAGCTGTTCGGCTTCACCCCGCTGGACTCGATCGGGCTGGACGTGCCGCTCGCCGGGATCCGCGGTGTGGCCTACGTCCTGCCGTCCGCCGTCAGCCCCGCCCAGCGGGCGACGCACCGTGTCCACCTCAAGGGCATGCTGCTGACCGAGCGGGCCGAACAGCTGCTGCCGGACTGGGCGTTCTTCGTGCGCTGCGTCCTGGACACGGACAGCCTGCGGCCGACGGCCTCCCGCGAGTCGCTCTACGAGGACGAGACGCTGGCGGCCGTGCGGGAGGCGCTCGGCGAGCGGATCCGGTCGTGGCTGACGGGGCTCGCGGCCGGCGACCCGGAGCGGCTGGCGGCCTTCCTGAACGTGCACCACCTGGGCGTGAAGTCGCTCGCGCGGCACGACAAGGAGATGCTGCGCACGATGCTGCCGTGGCTGCCCTTCGAGACGACGGACGGGCGGCTGTCGCTGGAGGAGTTCGCGCAACGCCACCCGGTGGTGCACTTCACCCGCACCGTCGAGGAGTACCGGCAGGTCGCGCCGATCGCGTCCGCGCAGGGCGTCGGAGTGATCAACGGCGGTTACACGTACGACAGCGAGCTGGTCGAGGCGCTGCCGTCGGTGCGGCCGGGGACGGTGGTGGCCGAGCTGGACGCGGACACGGTGACCGCGCACCTGGACGCCGTGGACCCGGCGGAGGAGCTGGCGCTGGCCGGGTTCCTGGCGGCGGCGCGGGCCAGGCTGGACCCGGTGGGGTGTGACATCGTTCTCCGCGCCTTCCACCCGCTGTCCGTCCCCGCCCTCCACCTCGACGACCGCGCGGCCCGTCACGAACAGGCCCGCGCCGAGGCGGAGGAGCAGGCCGACGACCTGTGGGCCGGCATCCTCGGCTCGCTGCGCGGCAGCGCCCCCCGCGCGCGTCTGGTGCTCAACCATCTCAACCCGCTGGTGCGCCGGATCAGTTCGCTGGGCGATCCGGAGCTGATCGGCACCGCGACGGAGTCCCTGTACGGGCAGGCCCTGCTGATGTCCCAGCGCCCGCTGCGGCCGGCCGACTCGGCGCTGCTGAACAGGGCGTTCATCGGCCTGCTGGAGTGGGCCACGCACGGCGAGGACGGTCACCGGTGAGCGGCATCACTGACATCGACTCCCTCCGCCGGGCGATGGCGGACAACTCCGACCAGCCGGAGGGGCCGGCCCGCAACGCGCGCGCGGAGCAGCTGCTCGTCGAGGCCGAGAAGCTGGACGTCCCGCTGGCCGTGATCGAGGCGCTCGGGCACCAGCTGAAGGTCTACAACTACAGCTCCGAGAAGGACAAGATGTTCGTCCCCTTCGCGCGCCTGCTGCGCATGTGGGACGAGCGTCCGGAGGACTTCGACGAGTACGAGACGCACTCGCTGCACTGGGTCTTCAAGTGGATGTCGGCCGGCATGCTCGACCAGCCGCACATCCCGCTCGCCTCGATCGAGAAGTGGCTCGCCGAGATGGAGCACCGTTACCGGCTCGCGGGCCACTCGGAACGGGCGGTGCGCAGCGCCGAGTTGAGCGTGGCCGCGCATGTCGGTGACGTGGCGCGGGCGGAGCGGGCGTACGCCGCGTGGCTGGCTGCGGACCGGGACAGCATGGCCGACTGCCACGCGTGCGAGCTGCACGGGCAGGGCTGGTGGCAGGCGGAGCGGGGCCGGGACGCGGAGGCGCTGCTGCTGTGGCGGCCGGTCCTGGAGGGCGAGTTCACCTGCGCGCACGAGCCGCACACGGTGCTGGCGTCCTCGCTGGTGCCGCTGCTGCGGCTGGACCGGCCCGACGAGGCACGCGCCAACCACCTGCGGGGCTTCAGGCTGGTGCGGTCCATGGAGAGCATGCGGGGCGCGTACGCGGACCATGTGGAGTTCTGCGCGCTGACCGGCAACGAGGCGCGCGGCCTGGAACTGCTCGCGGAGCGGCCGGCGTACTTCACGGACACCGGGCATCCGCGCAGCAAGCTGGACTTCATGACGGTCGTGGCGCTGCTCATGGACCGGCTTCAGCGGCGGGGGCTGGGCGAGGAGCGGGTGCCGGGTCCGGCGGGCCGGGCGTGGACGGCGCGGGAACTGGGCGCACATGCGCGCGCGGAGGCCCTCGCCCTGGCGGCGCGGTTCGACGAGCGCAACGGCACCCCGTACGTCAGTGAGCGGGCACGCGCGCGCATGGCGCAGGAGCCGCTGGTGGAACGGCTGCCGCTGGGTGTGCGCACCGTCCGCCCGGTCTCCGCGCCGCCCCCCTCGGCGGCGGCGCCGGCCGCCGGACCCGCGAGCGAGCCCGGCCTGAACGCCCTGCTGGCCGAGGCGCGGCGGCTGTCGGAGGGGCTGCGGCCGAACGCCGTCGAGGCGTGGGCGGCGGTCGCGCGGGCCGCGGAGGCCGCCGGGGGCGCCGGGGGCGCCGGACTGGACGCCCGCGCCCGCGCGGAGGTCGTCGACCACGAGGCGATGGGCCTGGGCCCGGAGGGCGCCGAGCTGTTCGAGCGGGCCGCCGGGCTGTACGCGGAGGCGGGCGACCCCGGGGAAGCGCTGGCGGCACGCACGCGCGCGGCCTACGTACGCGCCCTGGCGGGCCGGGTCGAGGAGGCCCTCGCCGCGGTCGCCGAGCCCTGCGACCGGGTCCTGGTGCTGTACGCCGACGGGGCCACCGGCCTGCGGCAGACGGCGTCCGTGCTGATGGGGCGGGCCCGGATATGGATGCGGCGGGTGCAGGAGGCGGGCGAGGCCGCCGGGGACGGAGTCGTCGCGGAGGAGATCGCCGCCGGGGCCGGTGCCGCGGTGCGCGAGGTGCTCACCCTCGTCGACGGGCACGCCGGGGACGACGTACGGCTCGCCTCGCGGGCGGCCGAGGCGCGGGCGATGCTGGCGGACCTGGCGGCCCGCGCGGGGGACCTGGCGGAGGCGGCCGAGCTGTTCCGGCGGGCCGCCGCGCAGTTCGTCGACGTGGGGCTGCCGTGGTTCGCGGTGGAGTACGAGGCGCGGCTGGCCGGGCTGGCGCACCACCTGGGCGACGTCGCGGAGACGGAACGGGCGCTGCGGGCGGCCCTGGAGCACGGCGGACCGTACCTGGAGGCGGTCGGACGGGCGCAGTTGCATCTCCAGCTCGCCGAGGTGCTCGGTGGGCGGGACCTGGCCGAGGAGGCCGCCGCGCACGCCCTGGAGGCCGCCCACTGGGCCGACGAGGCCGACGACGGGCCCGCGCTGGGCGCCTGGGCCCGGCACCAGCTCGGCGGTCTGCTGCTGCGCCAGGGCCGGTGGGCGGAGGCTGCGGAGGTGTTGGAGTCCGCGCTGCCCGACCTGGATGCCCGGACACACGGCGACGGCGCGGTCGTGCAGACGCTGTGGTGGCTCGGCGACTGCCTGAGCGAGCTCGGCGAGCACCGCGCGTCCGCGGAACGGCGGCTGCGGGCGGCCGAGATCGCCCGGCACTGGCCGGAGCAGCACGACCACGCCACGCTCGCCCACCTCGCCGCCGAGTCCCTCGGCCACGCGGGGCTGCCCGCCGAGGCCGACCGGGCCTACGTGCGCGCGGGCGAGCTGTGGCGCTCCCTCGGCGACGTCCACGGCCTGGTGCGCTCCCTGCGCGCCCGCGCGTGGCTCGCCCTGCGGACGGACGACGGGGCCGAGGCGGCGCGGGAGTTGATGGCGGACGCGGTCCGGGAGTGCCGGGCGGCGCTGGACGGCGGCCCGCCCGACGAGCCGGCACGGCCGCAACTGCTCGCCGAACTCGGCCACACGCACCGCCAGTTCGGCGAGCTGCTGGCCCGTTCCGCCGCCGAGGACGCCGACGACGACGCCATCCGGGCCACGCTGGAGGCAGCCCTGGCCCAGGTCTCCGAGGCGGCCGCGGTGTTCGCCTCCCTCGGCACCGACGCCCTGCACAGCCGCACCGGCGCCGAACTTGCCGCCGGGTGGCTGGAGTCCGACCTCGGCCGGCCCGATCGGGCGGCGGCACGCGCGCATGCGGTCCTGGCGGCCTACGACGGCCACGACGAGACGGAGGCGACGGACGAGCCCGACGAGACCGGCGAGCCAGGCGAGCCAGGCGAGACCGACGGGACGGTCGCGGGGCGCCGGGCGGAGGCGGAGCAGCTACTGCGAGCCGTACGGGAGCAGCAAGCCGGCTGAACAGCCCCGCAAGGCTGCGGACGCCGGGCTGCGATCCCGAGGCGGCAGGCGGCCGGGCAGCGGGGGCGCAGGGCGGCGTGACGCGGGGCGGCGTGACGCGGGGCGGCGTGGCGCAGGCCGACGTGGCGCAGGGCGGCGTGGCGTCCGGGAGCGGCAAACCGGGCGAGCGACCCCGCAGGGCTGCGTCCGCGGAGCAGCGAGGCTCAGGCCGGCGTGACGCGGGGCTGCGGGACCCAAGGCGGCAGGGCGCAGCACTGCGGCGCGCAGGGCGGCGGGACGCGAGGCGGCGCGGGGCACAAGGCTGCCGACAATAGGTGCCGGGACGCAGCCCGGGGTGACGCAGGGCTGCGCGGCATCCGGGAGCAGCAGACCTGCTGAGCCGCCCCGCAAGGCTGCGTCCGCAGGGCAAGCGAGGCTCAGGCCGGCGTGACGCAGGGCGGCGGGACGCAGGCCGACGTGGCGCGGGGCTGCGGTGCGTCCGGGAGCGGCGACCGGCTGGGCTGTGCGCCGTGAGGCGGCAGGACACTGGGCTGCGGAGCCTGAGGAGGCGGGGCGCAGGGCAGCGGGGTCCGAGGAGGCAAGTGCGCAGGGCTGCGGGGTGCAGGGTGCCGGGGTGTGTTACTCGACGCCGATGAGCAGTGGGGCGCCCTGGCGTCCGCCGTGGTGGACGACCGTGTCGACGGCGAGGTACGACTCACGCACCCGTGCTTCGAGGTGGTCGGCGATGGACTCGGGCGCCTCGTCGCCGAGGACGAGCGTGACGAGTTCGCCGCCGGCCGCGAGCATGCGGTCGAGTACCGTCTCGGCGACGGCGGTGACGTCGGAACCGATCACGGCCACGTCGCCCTCGATCAGGCCGAGCACGTCGCCGGCCTGGCAGATGCCGGCCGTGGTCCAGGACTCGCGTTCGGCGACGGCCACCTCGGCGTACCGGGTCGCGCCCGCCGCCGAGGTCATCGACACGACGTCCTCGTCGAAGCGGCGCCCGGGCTCGTGCACGGCCAGCGCCGCGATGCCCTGGACCGGGGAGCGCGTCGGGATCAGGGCCACCCGGACGCCCTCGGCGCGCGCCTGCTCGGCCGCCGCGGCCGCGGTGTGGCGCAGCTCGGCGTCGTTGGGCAGCAGCACGACCTCGCGCGCGTGGGCCCGCCGTACGGCGTCCACCAGCTCCCCGCTGGCGGGCGGCTCCCCCGGGCGCGCGAGCACACTGGTCGCGCCGGCCTCGGCGTACAGGCCGGCCAGTCCCTCACCGGGCACGACGGCCACCACCGCGCGCTGGGCGGGCTCCTGCGGCAGGCGCTCACCGGCGCGCGCGTGCACGTCGCCGGCCCCGAAGTGGGTGATCCGGATCCGGTACGGCCGTCCGGCCTCGATGCCCGCCTCCACGGCGGCACCCGCGTCGTCCACGTGCACGTGGACGTTCCACAGCCCGTCGCCGCCGACCACGACCAGGGAGTCCCCGAGACCGTCGAGGCGTTCGCGCAGCCGCGCCACGGCCGTGTCCCCGGCCTCCAGGAGGTAGATCACCTCGAAGGCGGGGCCGTCGTCATCCGGACCGTCGGCGCATTCGCCGCCGACGCAATCACCACCGACGCACTCGCCGTCGGCGAGGACGGTCGCGCGGTCCGGCGCGCCCCCTCCGTGCCCGCCCCACGCACCCGCGTCCGCGTCCGTGACGCGCGCGTGGACCGGGGCGACCCGCACCGGCACCGCCCCCGGCGTCTCCCCCGTGAACGTCTCCACCAGCGCGGCCAGCACCGCCACCAGCCCCCGGCCGCCGGCGTCGACCACCCCGGCGCGGCCCAGCACCCCCAGCTGCCCGGGCGTCGCGGCGAGGGCCCCCCGCGCGCCCTCGTAAGCGGCCCGCGCGACCGCCCCGCAGTCCCCGTCCGCCGCGACGGCCGCCTCCGCGGCGGCGGCGGCGACCGACAGGACCGTGCCCTCGACGGGGTGCTCGACGGCCCGGCGGGCGGACTCGGCGGCGTTGTGCAGGGCGCGCCGCAGACCGGGCCCGTCGGTGTGCGGCATCTCACCGTCGGCGGCGAGGACCTGGGCCATGCCGCGCAGCAACTGCGCGAGGATCGTCCCCGAGTTGCCCTGCGCGCCGATCAGCGCGCCGTGCGCCATCGCGTGCACCGCCTCGGCCAGCAGGGGCCCGTCGGTTCTGCCCGGCGCCGGGGAGCCGGCCTCGTGGGCCGCGAACACCGCCTCGACCGCCGCGACGGCGGACTCCACGGTCAGGTAGAGGTTCGTGCCGGTGTCCCCGTCGGCGACGGGGAAGACGTTGATCGCGTCGATCTCCTCGCGCGCGCGTCCGAGCGCCTCCAGCGCGAGGCCGCACCAGGTGCGCACCGCGAGAGCATCGAAGAATGTCTGCGGCACGTGCGCCACCTGCGCCTCCTTGAGCTGCTGGACTGCAGGCAGCGTAGACCCCGGGCCGGTGCGGACCCGGCGGCGGGCCGGGCGGGGGCCGGGAGCGGGGGTCTGAGCAGCCATGGTAGTTTCGTTGCACCGGCGCGGTCGTTGTATGCTGCTCCGGTTGCCCGATCCTGATCGGGCCATTCCCCTGGCAACGCCATCCAGATCTCTGATCCTTGATCTTGATCCCGGCATGCCGGGATCAACCGTAAGTGCATCTGAAGTCTTTGGAGTGACCCGTGGCTGCCAACTGCGACGTCTGCGGCAAGGGGCCGGGCTTCGGCAACAACATCTCGCACTCGCACCGCCGTACGTCCCGCCGCTGGAACCCGAACATCCAGCGTGTGCGTACCGTGGTGGGCGGGACGCCGAAGCGCGTGAACGCTTGCACCTCGTGCATCAAGGCCGGCAAGGTCTCGCGCTGACGCTCTGCTGTTGAGCGCGCGGCCACCGCTGGTTCGCTGCACGGAGCCGGTCCACCACCAGGTGGGCCGGCTTCTTGCTGTGCCCGGAAGCGGATCGGACCGGGGTCAGGCCGCGGGAGTATCCGTCCTGAAGGCCCAGCCGTGGTCCACGGGCCCGATACCGGCGCCGAGGGCGAAGCCGGCCGCGATCGCCCCGGTGACGTACTCCTTGGCGGCCGTCACCGCCTCCGGGACGGACCGCCCCTTCGCCAGCTGCGCGGCGATCGCCGAGGCGAGGGTGCAGCCGGTGCCGTGCGTGTGCCGGTTGTCGTGCCGGGGCGCGCGCAGCCAGTGCTCCACGGAGCCGTCGGTGAGCAGGTCCACGGCGTCGCCGGGCAGGTGACCGCCCTTGATCAGCACCCACGCCGGACCGTACGCCAGGACGGCCGCCGCGGCCCGCCGCAGATCCCCCTCCGCCTCGACGCGTACGCCGGTCAGCCGGGCCACCTCGTCCAGGTTCGGCGTCGCGACGGTCGCGACCGGAAGCAGCCTCGTGCGTACGGAGTCCAGCGCGGAGGCCGCGAGCAGCTCGTCCCCGTGCTTGGAGATCCCCACCGGGTCCACGACCGTGGGTGCGTCCGTCCGGGCGAGCAACTCCGCGACCGCCTCGACGAGTTCGGCCGAGGCCAGCATCCCGGTCTTCACGGCCTGCACGCCGATGTCGTCGACCACGCTGCGGTACTGGGCCCGCACCGCCTCCACCGGCAGCTCCCAGGCGCCCTGCACGCCCAGGGAGTTCTGCGCGGTGACCGCCGTGACGACGCTCATCCCGTGCACCCCGAGCGCCAGCATGGTCTTCAGGTCGGCCTGGATCCCGGCCCCGCCGCCGGAGTCGGAGCCCGCCACCGTCAGCACGCGCGGGATCACGTCTCGATGTCCCCGAAGTGGTCCCAGCCGCCCTTGCTGGTCCACGGCGCTCCGTCGACCGTCACCTGGGGCAGCGCGGAGGGGTTCAGCACCTCGCCGATCACCTTCCAGCGGGCGGGCAGCTTCACGTCCGGCGGGAAGGTCGCCACGATCGCGTGGTCCTCTCCCCCGGTCAGCACCCACTGCATGGGGTCGACGCCGACGGCCTGCCCGATGTCGTTCATCTGGGACGGGATGTCTATGGCGCCGGAGCGGATGTCGATGCGGACCTTGCTGGCCTCGGCGATGTGCCCGAGGTCGGCGATCAGCCCGTCGCTGACGTCGCACATCGCCGTAGCGCCGAGCGCCGCGGCGGCCGGACCGGCGTGGTAGGGCGGCTCGGGGCGCCGGTGCGCCTCCACGAACGCCCGCGGGGAGCGGAAGCCGCGGGAGAGTACCGCGTGCCCGGCCGCGGACCAACCCAGCCAGCCGGTGACCGCGACCCGGTCGCCGGGCTGCGCGCCGCCCCGGGTGACGGGCTCCTGGTTGCGCAGGTCGCCGAGCGCGGTGATCGACACCATGATCGTGTCGCCGCGTACGACGTCGCCGCCGACCACGGACGCGCCCGCGACCTGGCACTCGTCGCGCAGGCCGTCCATCAGCTCGCTCGGCCAGGTCACCGGCAGCTCGGCCGGCACGACCAGGCCGAGCAGCAGCGCGGTCGGCACGGCGCCCATGGCGGCGATGTCCGCGAGGTTCTGCGCGGCCGCCTTGCGTCCGACGTCGTAAGCGGTGGACCAGTCGCGGCGGAAGTGCCGTCCCTCCAGGAGGATGTCGGTGCTGGCCACCACCCGCCGGTCGGGCGCGGCGACGACCGCGGCGTCGTCGCCGGGGCCGACCCGGACCGCCGGGGTGGTGGTGAGACGGGAGGTGAGCTCCCTGATGAGCCCGAACTCCCCGAGCTCACCAACAGTGCCCTTCATTTCCCTTGCTCCCCTTCCGTCCCGTGCCGTGCCCGGTCGCGCGTCATCAGTGTCCCCGATACGGTCGAGGTGGCCGTCGGCTTCCGTCGTGCCCGCCCCGCGGCGCGCAGGCCCCGGCTACCGCGGGTCTCCCCGTGGCACGCGGCGACGCGATACGGTGGCGTTCCTTTTCCCCACATGATCCTCGTGGCCGCCCTGGAGGTTCCGTGGTACAGGCGTACATTCTGATCCAGACGGAGGTCGGCAAGGCGTCGACCGTCGCCGAGACGATCAGCAAGCTTCCTGGAGTCATCCAGGCCGAGGACGTGACCGGACCGTACGACGTGATCGTGCGCGCCCAGTCCGACACCGTGGACGACCTCGGTCGCATGGTGGTCGCCAAGGTCCAGCAAGTGGACGGCATCACGCGCACCCTGACCTGCCCGGTCGTGCATCTGTAGCCCCCGTCTACCCTTGGCCGGTGAAGTTCTTCCGTCACCGGCTCATCGGCCTGCCCGCGTTCGCCCTGCTGATCGCCGTCGCCGGCTGCTCCTCGGCAGACGAGCATGCGACGGCGGCGGTTCCCAGCCCCTCCCCGAAGGCCGCGAAACTGTGCCGGCACCTGGACGAGGCGCTGCCCGCGAAGGTGGACGGCCAGAGCCGCCGGGATCCCGAGCCCGCGTCCGCGCTGACCGCGGGCTGGGGGAACCCGGCGATCATACTGCGGTGCGGTGTGCCGCGGCCCGCGGAGATGAGCGATCCGGAGGCCGACGGCGTGGAGGCGAACGGGGTGGGCTGGCTGCTGCAGAAACGGGACGACGGCTCGTTCCGTTTCACCACGACGCTGCGCGTGGTGTACGTGGAGGTGACGATCCCGAAGGCGCGCACCGGCAACGGCCTGGCGCCGCTGGTGGACCTGGCGCCGGCCGTCAAGAAGGCGATCCCCGAGGGGATCGCCGACTGACTCACCGCCGCCTGACGCGCCACCGGCCGACTCGGCGCGGGGCAGACGCAGCGCCCGGCCTGCTCAACGCGGGCCGGACCCACGCCCGCTCGGCTCGGCGCGGGACAGCTCACCCAGACCGGCGGCTCAGCGCAGGCAGGCTCGCGCAGGCCAGCAACTCAGCGCGGGCCGACTCAGCGCCCGCCCCGCTCGGCGCGGGACGGCTCACCCAGACCGGCGGCTCAGCGCAAGCACGGCTCACCCAGACCGGCGGCTCAGCGCAGGCCGGCTCGCGCGGACCGGCGGCTCAGCGCAAGCACGGCTCACCCAGGCCGGCGGCTCAGCGCAGGCCGGGTCGCGCGGACCGGCGGCTCAGCGCAAGCACGGCTCACCCAGGCCGGCGGCTCAGCGCAGGCCGGGTCGCGCGGGACGGCGGCTCAGCGGAGGCCCGTGGGCCTGCGCAGGGCCGCCTGGAGGAGCCGGTCCACCAGTTCCGGGTAGCCGATCCCGGTCGCCTGCCACATCTGCGGGTACATCGAGATGGGCGTGAAGCCGGGCATCGTGTTGATCTCGTTGATCACGAACTCCCCGTCCTCGGTGAGGAAGAAGTCCGCGCGCACCAGCCCCTCGCAGGAGGCCGCCTCGAACGCCTCCACGGCGAGCGACCGCACCTCGGCGGTCTGCTCCGGCGTCAGCGGCGCCGGCACGATGCCCGGGGTGGAGTCGATGTACTTGGCCTCGAAATCGTAGTAGGCGTGCGCGTCCGGCGGCGGGATCTCCGCGGGCACCGAGGCGCGCGGGCCGTCCTCGAACTCCAGGACGCCGCACTCGATCTCGCGGCCGCGCACGGCGGCCTCCACGAGGATCTTCGGGTCGTGCCGCTGGGCCTCCGCGATCGCCTCGTCCAGGCCCGAGAGGTCGTCGACCTTGGTGATGCCGATGGACGAGCCCGCGCGCGCGGGCTTCACGAACAGCGGCCAGCCGTGCTCGCCGGCGAAGTCGACGATCCGCTTGCGGGCGGCCGGCTCGTCCCGCTGCCACTCGCGCGGCCGGATCACCACGTACGGGCCGACCTTGAGCCCGAAGGAGGCGAACACCCGCTTCATGTACTCCTTGTCCTGGCCGACGGCCGAGGAGAGCACGCCCGAGCCCACGTACGGCACACCGGCCAGGTCCAGCAGTCCCTGCAGGGTGCCGTCCTCGCCGTACGGGCCGTGCAGCACGGGGAAGACGACGTCGACCTCGCCGAGTGCCTTGGGCACCGACCCGGGCTCGCTGTAGACGACTTCGCGGTTGGCGGGGTCGACGGGGAGCACCACACCGCCCTCGCCGGGCTCGGCCAGCTCCCCGACCTCCGGCGTACGGCGGTCGGTGATCGCCATGCGGTCCGGTTCGTCGGCGGTGAGCACCCAGCGGCCTTCCCGGGTGATGCCGATCGGCAGGACGTCGTACTTCGTCCGGTCGATGGCCCTCAGGACGGCGCCGGCGGTGACCGTGGAGATCCCGTGTTCGGAGCTGCGCCCCCCGAACACGACGGCCACGCGCGGCTTGCGAGGCGGCTGCTCAGGGCTCTGGGGAAGGTTCTGGGTGCTCATATCGCGATGAGCGTACCCGGTGGTGGTGCCCGGAGACAGCGTGCGCCCCCGGTGAGCCGGAGGGCGCGTCGGCGTACCGGCAGCGGCATCGGCACCGGTACACCGGGCGGGGCGCCCGCGTGGCGGACGCCCCGGAGCGGGTGGTGCGTCGCTCAGCGTCGTTCCGGCTTCGCGCTGCGCGACATCAGCTCCTTGACGGCGACCACCGGGGACTTGCCCTCGTGCACGATGGCGACGACCGTCTCGGTGATGGGCATGTCGACACCGTGCCGGCGTGCCAGATCCAGCACGGACTCGCAGGACTTGACGCCCTCGGCGGTCTGCTTGGTGACCGCGATGGTCTCCTGCAGGGTCATGCCCTTGCCGAGGTTGGTGCCGAAGGTGTGGTTGCGGGACAGCGGCGAGGAGCAGGTCGCCACCAGGTCGCCCAGGCCGGCCAGTCCGGAGAAGGTCAGCGGATCGGCGCCCAGCGCGACCCCGAGCCGGGTGGTCTCGGCGAGTCCGCGCGTGATGAGGGAGCCCTTGGCGTTGTCGCCGAGGCCCATGCCGTCCGCGATGCCGACCGCGAGACCGATGACGTTCTTGACCGCGCCGCCCAGTTCGCAGCCGACCACGTCGGTGTTGGTGTACGGCCGGAAGTACGGCGTGTGGCAGGCGGCCTGCAGCCGTCGGGCGACGGCCTCGTCGGTGCACGCGACCACGGAGGCGGCCGGCATCCGGGATGCGATCTCCCGGGCCAGGTTGGGCCCGGTGACCACGGCGATCCGGTCCGCGCCGACCTTGGCGACGTCCTCGATCACCTCGCTCATCCGCATGGCGGAACCGAGTTCGACGCCCTTCATCAGCGAGACCAGGACCGTGCCCGGGGCCAGCAGCGGCACCCACTCGGCGAGGTTGGCGCGCAGCGTCTGGGAGGGCACCGACAGGACCGTGAAGTCGGCGCCCGCGGCGGCCTCGGCGGGGTCGGTGGTGGCCCGCAGGTTCTCCGGGAGCTCCACGCCGGGCAGGTAGTCGGGGTTCGTGCGGCCGGAGTTGATCGCCTCGGCGACCTCCGCGCGGCGCGCCCACAGGCTGACCCGGCAGCCCGCGTCGGCCAGTACCGTGCCGAACGCCGTGCCCCACGAACCGGCGCCGAAGACCGCCGCCTTGACAGGCTCGCTCACTTGCTGCCGTCCCTTTCCCGGCCGGTCCGCGCCCGGCCGGTCTGTGCCTCGGTCCTGCGGCGCTGCTCGATCCGCTCATGACGCGGGTCGTAGGGCGTCGCGGGCGCCTTCGCGCCGCGGATCTCCTCCAGCTGGCGGGTGATGGCGGCCATGATGGTCTCGGTCGCCTCCTTCAGCAGCTCGGGAGTCATCTCCTGGTCGTAGAAGCGCGAGAGGTCCACGGGCGGGCCGGCGAGCACGTGGTGGGTCTTGCGCGGAAAGAGGTCCGGCTTCCTCGCGTACGGCGGCAGCAGCTCGTTGGCGCCCCACTGGGCGACCGGAATCACCGGGCACTTGGTCTGCAGGGCGACGCGGGCGGCGCCGGTCTTGCCGGTCATCGGCCAGCCGTCCGGGTCGCGGGTGAGGGTGCCCTCGGGGTAGAAGGCGACACACTCGCCGCGTTCCACGGCGTCGATGGCCGCCCGGAAGGCGCTCAGGGCGTCCGTGCTCTCACGGTAGACGGGGATCTGCCCGGTGCCGCGCATCGCGGCACCGACGAATCCCTTCCGGAAAAGGCCGCTCTTAGCGAGAAATCGGGGGACCCGTCCGGTGTTGTACTGAAAGTGCGCGTATGCGACCGGATCCACGTGGGAATTGTGGTTCACCACGGTGATAAATCCGCCCTCGGCCGGAATGTGCTCCATTCCACGCCAGTCCCGCTTGATCAGAACCACCAGCGGCGGTTTGCAGAGCACCGCGGCGAAGCGGTACCAGAAGCCGATTCTGCGGCGGGGCACGCGGACACCTTCCTCTAGGGATCAAGGACGTCGGGGCCTGGGGGCCGCACAAGTGTCGCCCCAGGCCGCCGGTCTGTCGAGAACACCGTACGCCCGCCCGTCTCCCACCCCCACCCTTCCAAGGAGCTTCGCGCCTCCTCCTCCGGCCCGTCTCCCACCCCCACCCTTCCAAGGAGCTTCGCGCCTCCTCCTCCGACCCGTCTCCCACCCCCACCCTTCCAAGAAGCTTGCCTTCGCGCCCCTCCTCCTCCCGCCCCTCCACCCCCGCCCGACGGACGGCCGAGGCGACGGCTGAGTGACAATGGCCGCGACTGCCGCGACTAGGGAGGGAGGGAACGCTCGTGCAGTGGACCTTGGTCATCCCCGTGAAACCTCTGGCACGTGCCAAGAGCAGGCTCTCGGACACCGCCGACGACGGACTGCGCCCGGGCCTCGCCCTCGCCTTCGCCCAGGACACGGTGGCCGCCGCGCTGGCCTGCCCGGCGGTCGGGCATGTGGCCGTCGTCACGGACGACGCCCTGGCCGGCCGTGAACTGGCCGCGCTGGGCGCCCGGATCGTCGCCGGGGAACCCGGCGGCGGCCTGAACCCGGCCCTGACGCACGCGGCGGCGGCGGCACGCGCCGCGCGCCCCGGCGGCCCGGTGGCGGCCCTGAACGCCGACCTGCCGGCCCTGCGTCCCGCGGAATTGTCCCGGGTTCTGGAAGCGGCCGCGGAATTTCCCCGCGCTTTTCTCGCGGATGCGGCGGCGATCGGCACGACCGTGCTGGCCGCCGCCCCCGGCCGGGAATTGCGCCCGGCATTCGGCGGCGATTCCCGGGCCCGGCACCGCGCGTCCGGCGCCGCGGAACTCACCCTCGACGGGGTCGACTCGGTGCGTCAGGACGTGGACACCGGCGAGGATCTGCGGGCGGCCCTGAGCCTGGGCGTCGGGCCGCGGACGGCCGCGATGGCCGCACAGCTGCTGATCCCGGGGCAGTAGGCTGCCGGGCATGCAGGCGACCGCGTACACGTACGACCCCGAAACCCGCAGCGGGCAGGTGCTGCTCGACGACGGGACGCCGGTGCCCTTCGAGGCGGCGGCGTTCGACGCGGGCGGGCTGAGGCTGCTGCGGCCCGGGCAGCGGGTGCGCATCGAGACCGAGGGCGAGGGCGCCGGGCGGCGCATCACGCTGGTGACCCTCCAGACCTTCTGAGCCCCTCGGGAAACTCCCGTAACGCGCCGCGGGCCGGACTCCGTGCGGAGTCCGGCCCGGCGCGTGGGTGCCCCTGCGTCATTACCTCTTGCGGGCGGTGGCCTTCTTGGCGGTGGTGGTGCGGGCCGGCGACTTCTTGGCCGGGGCCTTCTTGGCCGTCGTCTTCTTGGCGGCGGTCTTCTTCGCGGCGGTGGTCTTGGCGGCGGCCGTGGTCTTGGCGGGCGCCTTCTTCGCGGCGGCCTTCTTCGCGGCGGCCGTGGTCTTCTTGGCCGGCGCCTTCTTCGCGGCGGCCTTCTTGGCGGCGGCGGTCTTGGTGGTTGCCTTCTTCGTCGCCGCCTTCTTGACCGTGGCGGCAGCCCCGCCGGTCAGGCTGCCCTTGGGGGCCTTCTTGACGGCGATGTCGCCCTTCGGGAGCTTCTTCGAGCCGCTCACCAGGTCCTTGAAGCCCTGCCCCGCACGGAAGCGCGGCACGGAGGTCTTCTTGACCCGAACCCGCTCGCCGGTCTGAGGGTTGCGGGCGTAACGGGCCGGGCGGTCGACCTTCTCGAAGGAACCGAAGCCGGTGACCGAGACCCGGTCACCCGCGACCACCGCACGGACGATGGCGTCCAGGACGGCGTCGACAGCATCGGCGGCCTGCTGGCGGCCGCCCATCTTGTCGGCAATCGCTTCTACGAGCTGCGCCTTGTTCACGTCTTCCCCTTCGGAGACATCGCCAGAACGAAAGTGTTCAAGCTTTTCGCACGTTAGGCAGATATATACCGCAAATCAAACACGAAACGGGCTTATCACCCTTGTGCCGCAGCGGAACTCGACTGCCTGGGAGTTGATCAGCGTTCCTCTCCGGGGAATCGACCCTCGTCGAGGTCCACGCGGAACCCCTCCAGCCGCCTTGCCGCGTCGGCGAGATCGTGCTTGGCCACGGCCGTAATGGCCAGCAGCTTCCGGGTCAGCGCCATCCGTACGCCCTCCGGGACTTGCAGTGCGCGCACCGTCGAGTGCGCTTCTTTGAGCTGGTCCGCGACTGCCGCATAGAGCTCGAGTTGGCCGTCGTGTTCCATGCACAGATTGTGCCATCTGGGGCAAGTTGTCGCCTGCGCAGGGGGTAACTCCCGCCTCGGACGGCCGATTCGGCACCGGCACAAGCCGGTGCCGCAGGACCCGGTTACCCCGGCAACAAGCGCTCTAACGTGGGAAGTTGAGGGTGCCCGGGGGGAGGCGCCGGGCCGTCCGGGTCCAGAAACGGCTGTACCCCCGATCGGGGCGATCGGGGGTACAGCGAGGAGATCGAGGTGGCCGAAACCAGCTCTTGCGGAGCCGGGGATCAGACCTGCAGCGTGTGCGGCTTGTACGACGGCCGCTTCTGCTCGTAGGCCGCGATGTCGGGCTCGTTCTGCAGCGTGATCGAGATGTCGTCCAGGCCGTTCAGCAGCCGCCAGCGCGAGTTCTCGTCCAGCTCGAAGGAGGCGGTGATGCCCTCGGCGCGCACCTCGCGGTTCTCCAGGTCGACGGTGATCTCGGCCTGCGGGTCGGCCTCCGTGAGCTCCCACAGGGCGTCCACGATCTTCTGCTCCAGAACCACCGTGAGCAGGCCGTTCTTGAGCGAGTTGCCGCGGAAGATGTCCGCGAAGCGGGAGGAGATCACGGCCTTGAAGCCGTAGTTCTGCAGCGCCCAGACGGCGTGCTCACGGGAGGAGCCGGTGCCGAAGTCGGGGCCGGCGACCAGGACCGTGGCGCCCGCGCGCTCCGGGCGGTTGAGGACGAAGGCCGCGTCCTTGCGCCAGGCCTCGAACAGCCCGTCCTCGAAACCGTCCCGGGTCACCTTCTTGAGCCAGTGAGCAGGGATGATCTGGTCGGTGTCGACGTTGGAGCGGCGCAGCGGGACGGCCCGGCCGGTGTGCGTGGTGAAAGCTTCCATGACTGATCAGACTCCAGCGGGCACAGATGCGGCGGTTGTGTCGGTCAGGTCGGCCGGGGAGGCCAGGTGGCCCAGGACCGCCGTCGCGGCGGCGACCTGCGGCGACACCAGGTGCGTACGACCGCCCTTGCCCTGCCGGCCCTCGAAGTTGCGGTTGGAGGTGGAGGCGGAGCGCTCGCCGGGGGCCAGCTGGTCGGGGTTCATGCCCAGACACATCGAGCAGCCCGCGTGCCGCCACTCGGCGCCGGCCTCCTTGAACACGACGTCCAGGCCCTCGGAGACGGCCTGCAGACCCACCCGCGCCGAGCCCGGGACGACCAGCATCCGTACGCCGTCGGCGACTTTGCGGCCCTTGAGCAGATCGGCGGCGGCGCGCAGGTCCTCGATGCGGCCGTTGGTGCACGAGCCTACGAAGACGGTGTCCACCTTGATGGAGCGCAGCGGCTGCCCGGCCTCCAACCCCATGTACTCCAGGGCCTTTTCGGCGGCGAGGCGCTCCGAAGCGTCTTCGTACGAAGCGGGGTCGGGGACGGACGCCGAAAGCGGCGCGCCCTGACCGGGGTTGGTGCCCCAGGTGACGAACGGCGACAGCGACGCGGCGTCGATCACGACCTCGGCGTCGAACTCGGCGTCGTCGTCGGTGCGCAGCGTCTTCCAGTACTCGACGGCCGCGTCCCAGTCGGCGCCCTCGGGGGCGTGCGGACGGCCCTCCAGGTACGCGAAGGTGGTCTCGTCGGGGGCGATCATGCCCGCGCGGGCGCCGGCCTCGATCGACATGTTGCAGATGGTCATCCGGGCCTCCATCGAGAGCTTCTCGATGGCGGAGCCGCGGTACTCCAGGATGTAGCCCTGGCCGCCGCCGGTGCCGATCTTCGCGATGATCGCCAGGATCAGGTCCTTGGCGGTGACGCCCTCGGGCAGTTCGCCGTCGACCGTGATCGCCATGGTCTTCGGGCGGGCCAGCGGCAGCGTCTGGGTCGCCAGCACGTGCTCGACCTGCGAGGTGCCGATGCCGAACGCCAGCGCGCCGAAGGCGCCGTGCGTGGAGGTGTGCGAGTCGCCGCAGACGACGGTCATGCCGGGCTGGGTCAGGCCCAGCTGCGGGCCGACGACGTGCACGACGCCCTGCTCGACGTCGCCCAGCGGGTGCAGCCGGACGCCGAACTCGGCGCAGTTCTTGCGCAGCGTCTCCAGCTGGGCCCGGGAGACCGGGTCCGCGATGGGCTTGTCGATGTCCAGGGTGGGGGTGTTGTGGTCCTCGGTGGCGATGGTCAGGTCGAGCCGGCGCACGCCGCGCCCGCTCTTGCGGAGCCCGTCGAAGGCCTGCGGGCTGGTCACCTCGTGCAGCAGGTGCAGATCGATGTAGAGGAGGTCGGGCTCGCCCTCGGCGCGCCGGACGACATGGTCGTCCCAGACCTTCTCCGCGAGTGTCCTACCCATCGCTTTCCCTCCGGCCGGCAAGAGTCCACCGGCCCAACTAGAGATCTTGAGGAGGCGGCGCCCGCGCCCCTGTTCCGGGCGTCCGCCGCCGGGCCCTCACGTTCACGGGCCGCTGTGTCATCCAAGAGTGGCGCGTTCCACGGAAAATTGAACTTGCGTTTCACAGAGTGAGACGCGAGTATCGTTGCATGGACAACAGTAGCGGCGTGGGCGTTCTGGACAAGGCGGCCCTTGTCCTGAGCGCCCTGGAGTCCGGCCCGGCCACCCTCGCGGGTCTGGTGGCGGCCACCGGACTGGCACGACCGACGGCCCACAGACTCGCGGTCGCCCTGGAGCATCACCGCATGGTGGCACGTGACATGCAGGGCCGCTTCATTCTCGGCCCGCGCCTCGCGGAACTGGCCGCGGCGGCGGGCGAGGACCGCCTGCTGGCCACCGCGGGCCCGGTGCTGACCCACCTGCGGGACGTCACGGGCGAGAGCGCCCAGCTCTACCGCCGCCAGGGCGACATGCGCATATGCGTCGCCGCGGCGGAGCGCCTGTCCGGGCTGCGGGACACCGTCCCGGTCGGCTCGACGCTGACGATGAAGGCGGGATCCTCCGCGCAGATCCTGATGGCCTGGGAGGAGCCGGAGCGCCTGCACCGCGGCCTGCAGGGCGCCCGCTTCACGGCGACGGCCCTGTCGGGTGTGCGGCGCCGCGGCTGGGCCCAGTCGATCGGCGAGCGCGAGCCGGGGGTCGCGTCCGTCTCCGCGCCGGTGCGCGGCCCCTCCAACCGCGTGGTGGCCGCCGTGTCGGTCTCCGGCCCCATCGAGCGCCTGACCCGCCACCCGGGCCGGATGCACGCCCAGGCCGTCATCGACGCCGCGGCCCGCCTCTCGGAGGCCCTGCGCCGCACGGGCTGATCCGCGGCACGCGCCGGCTCACCGCGCCGACGGGACAGGGCGGCCTCAACGCCGCGGCAGCCCTGCCCCGACAGCACGACGACCGGCCTCCGGACGACCGACAGGCGATCGCCCCGGAAGACCGGTCGGCGCCCCCTGCGGGACCGGCCGGACGACCGGCCTCGGGACGGGCGTGACGCTAGGCGTCCGTGCCCCGCCCCGCTGCCCGGGCGAACCGCTGCGCGGCGGTCCGCCCGCGGCGCTCGATCGGCAGCACCCCCGTGGCCGCCGCGAGACCGAAGGGCGGCATGTCGAAATAGATCGACTCGTACGACCCCTCGGGCACGACGTACGCCTCGTGCCACAGCCCCACGTGCCCGCGCACCTTCCCCGCCCGCTCCTTGCGGTTGACGATCCCCCACACCCGGTGGTGGAACATCTCCGGCGACGACGCGTAGGCGTAGAGCTTCTCCTGGGACTCCCAGTACTGGACGACGTAGTAGGTCCGCGGCGAGGCGGTCAGCAGGATGCGCCCCAGCAGCCCCCGGTTGCTTTCCCGGGCAAGCTCCCCCAGCATCCGGAACATCGACAGCATCACCGGGAGCCACTGGTGCACCGCCCAGAAGTGATTGATACGCATCCCGATCAGCAGGACCACCGCGTCGCCTTCGGCGGCCGCGGTCGTGCGGCCCGGAATCGGCTTTGCGAACATGGGGCACCCCCGTGGTCCCTGATTGGATACCGGAACTATCCTTCTGAGCGGTGATTGGATAGTGGCACTTCCCAAGGAGAGGCGCAAGAGGTGCGGCTGGCGGAACTGAGCAAGCGCAGCGGTGTGCCCATCGCGACGATCAAGTACTACCTGCGCGAAGGGCTGTTGGCGCCGGGCCGCCAGATCAACGCGAGGACCGCCGAGTACGACGAGGACCATCTGCGCCGGCTGCGCGTGGTGCGGGCGCTCATCCAGATCGGGCGGCTCCCGGTGGCGACGGCCCGCGAGGTGCTGGGCCACATCGACGACGACTCCCTGGGTCGGACGATCCGGATGGGCGCGGCCCTGTGGGCACTGCCCCAGGTGCCCGATCCGGACGGCGAGGACGAGTTCGTCGAGCGGGCGCGCGCCGAGGTGGAGCGGATGCTGGAGCAGCTCGGCTGGTCGAACGCGCAGGCACTCAGCACCATCTCCCCCGCCTACCGTTCGCTGGTGACGGGGCTGGCCGCGTTCCGGCGGCTCGGCTACGACTGGGACATCGAACTGACGGTGCCGTACGCGCGGTTGATGCACCAGGTGGCGGTCCTCGACCTGGACTTCGTGGAGTCCCACGCGTCGGAGGCGGAGAAGGTGGAGGTCGCGGTGCTGGGCACGGTCCTGCTCGAACCGGTGCTGAGCGCCCTGCGGCGGGTCGCGCAGGAGGAGGAGTCGGCCCGCCGGTACGGCTTCGAGTGAGCGGCGGGCCGGGGCACGACGAAGGCCCCCCACCCGAGTGGAGGGCCTTGCTGTCGAGTACCCCCGACCGGATTCGAACCGGCGCTACCGCCTTGAGAGGGCGGCGTGCTAGGCCGCTACACAACGGGGGCATGGACACTGCGTTTCCGCAGGCCCGAGCTGGTCTACCTGGACTCGAACCAAGACTAACTGAACCAGAATCAGTCGTGCTGCCAATTACACCATAGACCAATGTGGTTTAGACCAGTCAGTACCCCCGACCGGATTCGAACCGGCGCTACCGCCTTGAGAGGGCGGCGTGCTAGGCCGCTACACAACGGGGGCCCTAGCGATCCCGAGTGATCGAGATCAGTACCCCCGACCGGATTCGAACCGGCGCTACTGCCTTGAGAGGGCAGCGTGCTAGGCCGCTACACAACGGGGGCTTGCGGATGTGATCCGCGAGTGCAGATGAGCTCTGCGAGCTGGCCTACCTGGACTCGAACCAAGACTAACTGAACCAGAATCAGTCGTGCTGCCAATTACACCATAGGCCACTGGAACGCAAGCCCCTGCGGGGTTCTCGTTCTAGTTCGCTCCCCCGGTTCCCGGCCTTTCGGCCCGCTCCCCGGCGGCGCAGGAAGAACATTACCTGAAGGAGGACGGGGCTCCAAAACGAGTATCCGCACCGAGGATCGCCGGGAGTTCCGCGAGGGAGGCGATCCGGCGGGGACCGTGGAACGTGCCGGCGTCGGCGTACACGCCGCCGCGGTCGATCCACACCGACAGCAGCCCGGCGTCCGCGGCGCCCCGCCCGTCGATCTCGGGGTGGTCGCCGACGTACGCGACCTCACGCGGGGCCAGGCGCAGGGCGTCGCAGGCGGCCAGGAAGGCGGCCGCATCCGGCTTGGAGACACCGAGTTCCGCGGCGCACAGGATGGTCTCGAAGCGGTCGTGCACGCCGAGCACGCGCAGCTTGCGGTCCTGGACGGTGAGGCTGGAGTTGGACAGCACGGCGTGCCGGTGACTGGCGGAGAGGGCGTCGAGCACGGGCAGGACGTCCGGGAAGAGGGCCCAGGCGGCCTCGTAGTGCCGTACGTAACGCTGAAACCAGGCGTCGGCCTCGGCGTCGGTCAGCGGCTCGTCCAGGAAGACCCGCACGCGCTCGCGGCGCTGGTCCTCGAAGGTGGTCTCACCGGCCGAGAACCTGGCCCACTGCTGGTCGGTCACCCGCCGCCAGTGGGCGAGGGCCTGCTCGGCGGTGCCGTACCGGTCGAGCCGGCCCTCGGCCACGAGGTGGTCGCGCATGCCGACGCGGTCCGCGGTCGTGTAGTCGAAGAGGGTGTCGTCGACGTCCCAGACCACGGCCCGAATGCTCATGTTCCGACGGTAACCCGGCCGGGGCGCGGGCGTCCGGGAAACGGGTCAGTCGTGGGCGCCCCACCAGACGAACCGCTCGATCGGGATCATGTCCGTCACGGCGGCCGTGCTGCTGTAGATCGCGTCACCGTTGTCGGAGGTGCGCAGCTGGTCCGTGTAGAGGTTCATGATGCGGTGGTCGTCGGCGTTCCAGAACTGCTGTCCGCTGCCGCCGCAGGGGCTCGTCCACACGGCGTTGTTCAGGGACTTGGAGTCCGTGGTGAGGCAGTCGCCGTTGGCGTTGCTCACCAGCCTGCGGAAGGTGTAGCCGAAGGCGTCGGTGGTCACCGAGCCCCAGTGCCAGTTCCGCGTGACGAGGCCGTCGTTGCAGGGGGCGGACCAGACGTTGTCGGTCGTGGGCGAGGCGGTGAGGCAGTTGCCCTCGTAGTCGTTCGTGTACGTCCAGTTGGCGGCGGACGCGTAGGACAGGGTGCCGCCGGCGGCGAGCAGCACGGCGGCGAGGCCGGCGGGGACGGTCAGTCGCGTTCTCCAGGATGTCATGATCATGATCTTCGGGAGGGCGTACGGCCCCCCGGCGAACCGGCCCTGAACGGATCATGTCGATCGGCGTACGCGCGGACGGACGGAAGCGGAAGGGCGGCGACCGACACGGCCGCCGCCCTTCACGCGCGCGTGCGTCACGCCGCGAGCTTCTCCAGGGCGGCGTCGATGCGGGCCAGCGTCGCGTCCTTGCCCAGGACCTCGAGGGACTCGAACAGCGGCAGGCCGACCGTGCGGCCGGTGACGGCGACCCGGACCGGGGCCTGGGCCTTGCCGAGCTTGAGGCCGTGGGCCTCGCCGGCGGCCAGCACGGCCTCCTTCAGGGACTCGGCGGAGGTCCAGTCAGCCGCCTCGAGCTTCTCCCGCGCCGTGCGCAGCAGGGCGTCGGAGCCCTCCTTCATCGCCTTCGTCCAGCTCGCCTCGTCGAAGACCGGCTCGGGCAGGAACAGGAAGTCGACGTTTTCGGTGATCTCCGACAGCACCTTCAGGCGGGTCTGCGCGTGCGGCGCGATGGCCTGCCACTTGGCCTCGTCGAAGTCCTCCGGCGCCCAAGGGGCGAACGGGGCCCGCAGCCACGGCGCGCAGCGCTCCGTGAAGTCCTTCACGTCCAGCAGGCGGATGTGGTCGGCGTTGATCGCCTCGCACTTCTTGAGGTCGAAGCGCGCCGGGTTGGGGTTGACGTCCGCGATGTCGAAGGCCGCGACCATCTCCGCGACCGTGAAGATGTCCCGGTCGGCCGAGAGCGACCAGCCCAGCAGCGAGAGGTAGTTGAGCAGGCCCTCGGGGAGGAAGCCGCGCTCGCGGTAGAGGTTGAGCGAGGACTGCGGGTCCCGCTTCGACAGCTTCTTGTTGCCCTCGCCCATGACGTAGGGGAGGTGCCCGAACTCGGGGACGCCCTTGGCGACGCCCAGCTCGATCAGCGCCTTGTAGAGGGCGATCTGGCGCGGGGTGGAGGAGAGCAGGTCCTCGCCGCGCAGGACGTGCGTGATCTCCATCAGGGCGTCGTCGACGGGGTTGACCAGCGTGTACAGCGGGGCGCCGTTGGCGCGCACGATGCCGTAGTCCGGGACGTTCTCCGGGAGGTACGTGATCTCGCCGCGGACCAGGTCGGTGAAGGTGATCGTCTCGTCGGGCATCCGGAAGCGGACGATGGGCTCGCGGCCCTGGGCCCGGTACTCCTCGACCCGGTCGTCGGTGAGGTCGCGGCAGTGGCCGTCGTAGCCGGACGGCTTGCCGGCGGCGCGGGCGGCGTCGCGGCGGGTGTCGAGCTCCTCCTGCGAGCAGTAGCAGTGGTAGGCGTGGCCGGCCTCGATCAGCTTGGCGGCGACGTCCTTGTAGAGGTCCATGCGCTGCGACTGGCGGTACGGCGCGTGCGGGCCGCCGACCTCGGGGCCCTCGTCCCAGTCGAAGCCGAGCCAGCGCATCGCGTCGAGGAGCTGGTTGTAGGACTCCTCGGAGTCGCGGGCCGCGTCGGTGTCCTCGATGCGGAAGACGAGAGTGCCCTGGTGGTGCCGGGCGAACGCCCAGTTGAACAGGGCGGTGCGCACCAGGCCCACGTGCGGGTTACCGGTGGGCGAGGGACAGAAACGGACGCGTACGGAGGAGGAGCCGGATGCGCTAGCCACGCTTGACAACCTTGTTGGTGAGAGTGCCGATGCCTTCGATGGTGACGGCGACCTCGTCGCCGACGTTGAGGGGGCCGACCCCCGCGGGGGTGCCCGTGAGGATCACGTCGCCGGGGAGCAGCGTCATGGCCTCGGAGATGTTGACGATCAGATCCTCGACCGGGTGGATCATCTCGCTGGTGCGGCCGAGCTGGCGCTGCTGGCCGTTGACCGTGAGCTGGATCGTCAGGTCGCTCGCGTCCAGGTCCGTCTCCACCCAGGGGCCGAGCGGGCAGGAGGTGTCGAAGCCCTTGGCCCGGGCCCACTGCTTCTCCCTGCGCTGGACGTCGCGGGCGGTGACGTCGTTGGCGCAGGTGTAGCCGAGGATCACGTCCTTGACGCGCTCGCGGGGGACCTCGCGGCACATGCGGCCGATGACCACGGCCAGCTCGGCCTCGTGGTGCAGTTCCTCGGAGAAGGACGGGTACGCGATCTCGTCGCCGGGGCCGATCACCGAGGTGGAGGGCTTGAAGAAGGCGAAGGGCGCGTCCGGCACCTCGTTGCCCAGTTCGCGCGCGTGCTCGGCGTAGTTGCGGCCGAAGGCCACGACCTTGTTGGGGAGCACCGGCGGCAGCAGCCGGACCTTGTTCAGCGGTACCTTCGTGCCGGAGAGCTCGAAGTCCGCGAACGGGATGCCCTTGATGATGTCGAGGACGAGTTCGTCCGGCCTGTCGCCCTCGACCGCGCCGAAGGCGACGTTCCCGTCGATGGAGAATCTGGCGATGCGCACGGGATGCCTGCGCCCCTTACTGAGCCGACTGGAGTCTGACGCTCCAGGCTAACGCGGTACGCAGCCGGGACCTCGCGCAGCACGGCGCGAGCCCCGGGGCCGGGCGGCCTCCGGGGCTCCGCGGCGACCGGCCGGACCGTGCGGCCGGCGGCCGGTGCGCGTGCTGCTTCGGGCTTGCTCCGCCTACTCGGCGGCGGCCGCGACGGGCACGTCCATGAGGACGGTGCGCCGGGGGTTGGCGGTCTGGGCGGGGAGTTCGACGGAGTGCTCCGGCTGCTCCGGGGTCTGCAGCTCGTCGGCGTCCTCGAGGTGCGCCAGCGTCGTGCGCCGCGGGTTGGCTATCGTGCGGAACATCATCGTCGTCTTCACGGCTGTAGTCGACCTTGTCCTGTACGGGCACCCGCGTGCGGCGAAAGCCCCCAACACGGGCACGGTTGTCAAAGTGTTACGTCCTGTAAACCGTCAGGCTAAACATGCAATTCCCTTCGGAAGCCCTGAAGAAGCCGTGATCACCGTGTGAGTTTGCTCACTACCTCAAGGGCAAACCGGTCAATTCCGGCCCGCAATCCACCTGATCGAAACGGACATTGGCTCCCTGAAGCCACCATTCCGCTCCTGATCATGGCGACTGGGACACCGCTCACCACCGGACGACTCGCGGGCATACGTCCGATATTAACCGGATCTCGCTCTACGTCCGGTGACCCGCCACTCACAAACTGTCACGTGCGTCACGGCATGGCCCACGGGCCTTGTTGGAGATCCTGCACTGTGCTGGAATTCCACGGACCGCCGCAGGATCGAGCCGGCGCGCAGGGGGCGCAACGCAGCGCCGAGTGGCGGCGAGACAGGGGGAGCCAGCGCCGGTCACTCACGACCACCCGGGGGGCGTTTTCAGGGCGTTCCCCACAACGCCGACACCGTGTCCCTCCGTTCACCCGGAGGGGCGCCTGGTCCAGAGGTTGCGACGCTAGTGCAGGGACGTTTCAAGAGGGATAACGGCGCTTCGGCTCAGCCGGAGCCGCACGGCGGGACTGGCCCCATGGCCGGCAGCTCCTCGCCCCAGCACGCCCAGAACCCGGGCCCGACCCCGTCCGGCGACGGCGGCGACCGCGCCGGGCGCCCCGGCCCGACGGCGCCTTCCGGGCCCCCCGGCCCCACCTCCGCGCCGGTCAAGCCGCCCACCGGTCCGAGCGGTCCCGGATCGCGCGTGGCCCTGCGCAACTGGCGCATCTCCACGCGTCTGGTGTCGCTGCTCGCGCTCCCGGTGGTGGCGGCCACCTCGCTGGGCGCCCTGCGCATCAGCGACAACATGGACGACATCCAGCAGCTCGACAACATGAAGCTGCTGACGGACATGACCAAGCAGGCCACCGAACTGGCCGCCGCGCTCCAGGACGAGCGCGACCAGTCCGCCGGCCCCCTCGCGCACAGCTCCAAGGCCAGCGCGTACACGGTCAAGGGCTACCGGGACAAGACGGACCGGTCCGTGACCAACTTCAAGGACGCCGCGGAGGAGATCGACACCTCCAGCATGTCCAGCGGCAACCTGCTGGGCGTCCGGGAGACCCTGGTCGGCCTCGTCCGCGACCTGGGCGACCTGGCGAAGATCCGCAACTCCGCCTACGAGGCCACGGACAACTCGACCCAGACCGTCGAGTCCTACCACCGCCTCATCACCAACCTGCTGGACCTCTCCCAGGACATGGCGGAGGCCACCAGCAACCCCGAGATGATCCAGCGCACCCGCGCCCTGGCGGCCTTCTCCTCCGCCAAGGAGTACGCGTCGGTGCAGCGCGCGGTCCTCGCGGCGGCGCTGCCGGCCAACAACAACACCGTCGGCGACCTGTCGGAGAACGACCGCCTCTACGCCCAGTCCGCGCTGGCCAGCCAGACCTCCGACCTGCGCACCTTCAAGAGCCTCTACGGCACCGAGCGGGCGGCCGCGCTCCTGAAGCCCATCGAGGAGAACAACGCCTCGATCAAGGCCACCGACACCTACGCCAGCCGGGCGCTGGCGAGCAAGGACGGCCTGTCCGACCTGCAGAAGCGCTCCTACCAGGACTGGGTGGACGACAGCTCGACCAAGATCGAGCAGATGCAGAAGATCGAGCACACGCTGCTCGAGGACATGGAGCAGAAGGCGCGCGAGCTGCGCAGCGCCTCCGAGCAGGAAGCGATCATCTCCGGTGCGCTGATCCTGCTGGTGCTCGGCGTCTCGCTGGTCGGCGCCTTCGTGGTGGCCCGGTCCATGATCCGCTCGCTGCGCCGGCTGCAGGAGACCGCCACCAAGGTCGCCCAGGAACGCCTGCCCGAGCTGGTCAAGCAGCTGTCCGAGGCCGACCCGCAGGACGTCGACACCTCCGTCGAGTCGGTCGGTGTGCACTCC
This sequence comes from Streptomyces sp. NPDC031340, assembly GCF_055569945.1. Taxonomy (NCBI): domain Bacteria; kingdom Bacillati; phylum Actinomycetota; class Actinomycetes; order Kitasatosporales; family Streptomycetaceae; genus Streptomyces; species Streptomyces sp. NPDC031340. Next base: position 13,814 of record NZ_JBVIIE010000014.1, on the reverse strand, counting down.
CGTGACGAGATCGGCCAGGTGGCCGCGGCCTTCGACGACGTGCACCGCGAGGCGGTCCGCCTCGCCGCCGAGCAGGCCCTGCTGCGGGGCAACGTCAACGCGATGTTCACCAACCTCTCCCGCCGCTCCCAGGGTCTGATCCAGCGCCAGCTGTCGCTGATCTCCGAACTGGAGTCCCGCGAGGCCGACCCGGACCAGCTGTCCTCGCTGTTCAAGCTCGACCACCTCGCGACGCGTATGCGCCGTAACGGTGAGAACCTCCTCGTCCTCGCCGGTGAGGAGCCCGGCCGCCGCTGGACCCGTCCGGTCCCGCTGGTCGACGTGCTCCGCGCCGCCGCGTCCGAGGTGGAGCAGTACGAGCGCATCGAGCTGGCCTCCGTGCCCACCACCGAAGTGGCCGGCCGGGTCGTCAACGACCTCGTGCACCTGCTCGCCGAGCTGCTGGAGAACGCGACCTCCTTCTCCTCCCCGCAGACCAAGGTCAAGGTCACCGGTCACGCGCTGCCCGACGGCCGGGTGCTGATCGAGATCCACGACACCGGTATCGGCCTCTCCCCCGAGGACCTCGCGGCGATCAACGAGCGGCTCGCCTCGCCGCCCACCGTGGACGTCTCCGTCTCCCGCCGCATGGGCCTGTTCGTGGTCGGCCGCCTCTCGCAGCGCCACGGCATCCGCATCCAGCTGCGCCCGTCCGACTCCGGCGGCACCACCGCGCTGGTCATGCTGCCCGTCGACGTCGCGCAGGGCGCCAAGAAGCCCGCTCCCGGCGGCAAGCCCGGCGCCCCCGCGCCGAGCGGCGGTCCGGCCGCCGCGCAGGCGGCCGCGGGTGCCGCCGCGGCACGCCGGCAGGCCGCCGCGCAGAACGGTGGCGGTTTCGGTGGCGGTGCCCTGGGCGCCGGTCCGGCCGGTGGCGGTGCCCTGGGCGCCGGTCCGGCGGGCGGCGGCCGTCTCGGCGCCGGTCAGGGACCGCGGGCCGCGCTGCCCGGTGCGGGCGCGGGCGGTCGTCCCGGTGCGCCGGGCGGACCGCGTGGACCGCAGGGGCCCGGGGTTCCCCCGCAGGGCCGGCCGGCTCCGGCCGCCGGCGCGGGCGCCGGGTTCGGCGGTCAGGCGCCGGGTGCGCCGCAGGGTCTGCAGGCGGCGGGCGCCGGCCAGGACGCCTTCGGCGGCGCTCGTGGCCCCGTGCCTCCGCAGCTGCCGGACGCCGGGGACGCGGGCCAGGCAGGGCCCGAGCGGCAGGGCGGACGGCGCCACCGCCGGGCCCAGCTGCCCGGCCGCGGCAGCAGCCCGCGCGCCGAACTGCCGGGCGGCGACCAGCAGCAGCCCCGGGTGCCGAGCTGGAGCGACGAGAACGCGCAGCCTCCGGTGCCCCGTGCCTCGCTCGACGCCCCGCGCGGACACGACGAGCAGGACCCCGCCCAGACCTCCCGCATGCCGCGGATCGACGACCGGCAGGGCGCCGGCTCCACCTCCGAGTTCCCCCGCCCGGACTTCGGCCCGGACTTCGGCGCCCCGGCGCCCAACAGTCCTCAGGACACCGGCCAGTTCGCGCGTCAGGAATTCGCTCCCCCGGCGCCGGCCGCGAACCCGCAGCAGAACGGTGGCCAGTTCGTCCGCCCGGACGTCTTCGGCACCCCGGGCGGCCAGTACGGCCAGAACAACCACAACAACCCGAACAACCCCGCGAACACGGGGCAGTTCGCGGTACCGCAGGCCTACGACAACGGCTCCACCGGCCAGTTCCAGCGGCCGGGCTACGACGGCTCCTCCACCGGACAGCACGCGCTGCCGGGCCGGCCGGACCAGGGCTCCACCGGGCAGTTCGAGCGGCCGCAGGTGGGCGGTGGCCGCGGCGGCGCCGACTTCGGCGCCCCGCGCCCGCAGATGCCCCCGCGCCCGCAGCATCCGGTCCGCCAGGAGCCCGAGGCCCTTCCGCCGGCGGCCGGACCGGGCGACGGCCGCACCCCGCTCTACGACACGCTGGAGACCAACTGGTTCCGCGGCGGCCGTCAGGGGCAGGGCGAGCCCGCCCAGCCCCCGCAGCAGCCGCAGGCCCCGGCCGCCCCCCAGCGTCCCGGGACCGCCGCCTGGCGCACCTCGCCGAACGACGACCTCGTCCGGCAGGCCGAGCGCGTACGGCAGCCGGCCGCGGGCGGCGTCACCACCTCCGGTCTGCCGCGCCGGGTACCCCGGGCGAACCTCGTCCCGGGCACGGCTCAGCAGCAACAGCACCAAAGCGGTCCGCAGGTCTCGCGTTCGCCTGACGACGTACGCGGCCGACTGACCAACCTCCGTCGGGGCATCGCGCAGGGTCGCCAGGCCGGTACCGGCCAGACCGGCAGTTTCCCGAGCCCCACTCACCAGCAGGAGCGTTAGTTGAGCCAGATGAGCCAGGCGGCACAGAACCTCAACTGGTTGATCACCAACTTCGTGGACAACACCCCCGGGGTGTCCCACACCGTCGTCGTGTCCGCCGACGGACTCCTTCTGGCGATGTCCGAAGGCTTCCCCCGCGACCGCGCCGACCAGCTCGCGGCCGTCGCGTCCGGCCTCACCTCGCTGACCGCCGGGGCGTCCCGGATCTTCGAGGGCGGCAACGTGGCGCAGACGGTCGTCGAGATGGAACGCGGATTCCTGTTCCTGATGTCCGTCTCGGACGGCTCGTCCCTGGCCGTGCTCGCGCACCCCGAGTGCGACATCGGCCTGGTGGGCTATGAGATGGCCCTGCTCGTCGACCGTGCAGGTGCGGTCCTCACGCCGGACCTGCGCGCCGAACTACAGGGCAGTCTGCTGCACTGATCGGCCTAGATCCACCCCCCTCACCAGATCACCGTCCGGCCGCCACAGTCCCCCCACCGGCCCCGTCAGACGGCTAGCCCGAACGACTTGCTGTCCCGCCCGGAGGATTCATGACCCCGCCCACCGCCTCTCATGATCCGTACGCGGAGCCGTACGAGGATGAGGGCGACCAGCCGCTGGTCCGTCCCTATGCGATGACCGGCGGCCGGACCCGGCCGCGTTATCAGCTCGCCATCGAGGCACTGATCAGCACCACGGCCGATCCGGCAGCGCTCATGGGGCTGCTCCCGGAGCACCAGCGCATCTGCCACCTGTGCCGTGAGGTGAAGTCGGTCGCGGAGGTGTCGGCGTTGCTGGCCATGCCGCTGGGCGTGGCACGGATTCTCGTCGCGGATCTGGCCGAGGCCGGTCTCGTCGCCGTTCACCAGCCTGGTGGCGACGAGACGACCGGTGCGCCCGACGTGACACTGCTCGAAAGGGTGCTCAGTGGACTTCGCAAGCTCTGAACCGAGCCGGGCCACCACGTCCGCCAAGATCGTGGTGGCGGGTGGCTTCGGCGTCGGCAAGACGACCTTCGTCGGCGCCGTATCGGAGATCAACCCGCTGCGCACGGAGGCCGTCATGACGTCCGCGTCGGCGGGCATCGACGACCTCACGCACACCGGGGACAAGACCACCACCACGGTGGCCATGGACTTCGGCCGCATCACGCTCGACCAGGACCTGATCCTGTACCTGTTCGGCACGCCCGGCCAGGACCGCTTCTGGTTCATGTGGGACGACCTGGTGCGCGGCGCGATCGGCGCGGTGGTGCTCGTGGACACCCGGCGTCTGGCCGACTGCTTCCCGGCCGTCGACTACTTCGAGAACAGCGGGCTGCCGTTCGTCGTCGCGCTCAACGGCTTCGACGGACACCAGCCCTACGCTCCCGAGGAGGTGCGCGAGGCGCTGCAGATCGGGCCGGACACCCCGATCATCACCACCGACGCGCGACACCGTGCGGATGCAAAGAGCGCACTGATCACGCTGGTCGAGCACGCGCTCATGGCCCGCCTGCGGTAGTACCCAAAATGACAGCCGCTTACGGCAGTTGTCGTAGGGACATCGGAGCCGGCTGTGGCCTTTGACACGGTCGGCCCCGGTGTTCATAACAGTTTGACAGAGGAATCGGGCGATACGGCCACGCGTCGCGGTCGACCGGTGCCGCTGTGTCCACGTCGGCCCCGTCATTTGACGGGGCTCGCTCTTTATGACCGTTTTATCTGTGACTTACATCGGAGCGAACCGGTTCGTTCCACTGTTTGGAAGACCGCAGGTCGACATGCTGGAATGCCTGAACTGCCCAATAGTCAACGACGTACTCATCAGTCGATGAGGCACGGGCTCTGAGAAACTGCGGCACAACGTAGGTGCCGACCGCCGAGAGGTTGTTGGTCGAGTGAGGCGAAGCAAGAACGGTCCCGAGCCGTCGGCGCGGGGCAACTTCACCCCGCCGCCGCGCGGAGCGGCGGCCGCCCCTGTGCCCGGATCGGAGCCGGCGGCCACGCCCGCTCCCAGCGGCGGCCGCCTCTCCCCGCGCAACTGGCGGGTGCCGACCCGGCTGAACGCGATCCTGCTCATACCCGTGATGGTCGGCCTCGTCATGGGCGGCTTCCAGGTCAAGAGCTCGATCGACACCTGGCAGAACGCCGAGGACGCCGAGAAGACCGCCCGCCTGGTACGCGCCTCGCTGACCTACGCCGACGCCCTCTACAACGAGCGCGACATCACCGCGGCCCCCCTGCTGAAGGGCAAGGCGCAGACCGCCAGGGACAAGGCGACCGTCACCCAGGCCCGCGCCGCCACCGACAAGGCCGCCGACGCCTTCGACGAGGCCGCCCAGAACATGCCGCAGAAGGCGGGCCTGCAGCGCCGCCTGAGGCTGTTCCGCGCCGAGGAGCCCGGCCTGCAGTCGCTGCGCGCCGTGGCGTACACCTCCAAGCTCACCGGTGTGCAGTCCGAGGAGGGCTACCTCAAGGTCGCGCACCCGCTGCTGGAGTTCGCCAACGAGCTCGGTCTGGGCACCGGCAACATCACCTCCTACGGCCGTACCGTCTACGCGATCTCGCTGACCAAGTCCGCGGTGTCGCTGGAGCGCGCGATCGGCATGCACCTGCTGATCAACCCCGGCCCCCAGCAGGGGGACCTGGCCAAGCAGCGCGTCGCGCTGTCCTCGTACGCCTACCTCGAGCGCATCGCCATCGAGGAGTACAAGGGCGGCGGCACCGAGCAGGACGCGCAGAACCTCGCCGACGCGCAGGTCAAGATGAAGGCGGACGGCGCGGCGATGGCCAAGCAGGCCGCCGCGCAGGCGAAGGCCCAGGGCAAGACCTACGTGCCGCCGCCCTCCGGCTCCACGGCCATGATCACCGCCCTGTCGATGCTGCAGAGCACCGACGCCACCGAGCGTGCCGCGCTCGCCCAGCAGGGCATCACGCCGGAGAACTGGTGGGCGGTCAACACACTCAAGTTCAACGGGTACCGCCAGATCGAGACGGACATGGCCGACAAGGCCGTGAACGAGGCCTCGGACATCGCCGCGACCGCCAAGCGGGACGCCCTCATCACCGGTGCCGCCGTCGTGGTGGCCCTGCTGCTGGCGTTCATCCTGGCCGGCGCGGTCGCCCGCCAGATGAGCCGCTCGATGCGCCAGTTGCGCAACGCCGCGTTCGGCATCGCCGAGCAGCGCCTGCCGATGCTGGTCGACCAGCTCTCGCGCACCGACCCGGGCCGGGTGGACACTCGCGTCCAGCCCATCCCGATCACCACCCGGGACGAGATCGGCGAGGTCGCCCGCGCCTTCGACCAGGTCCACCGCGAGGCCGTCCGGCTCGCCGCCGAGCAGGCCCTGCTGCGGGGCAACATCAACGCGATCTTCACCAACCTCTCGCGCCGCAACCAGTCCCTGATCGAGGGCCAGCTGACCCTGATCACCGACCTGGAGAACAACGAGGCCGACCCCGACCAGCTGGAGAACCTCTTCAAGCTGGACCACCTGGCCACCCGTATGCGCCGCAACGGCGAGAACCTCCTGGTGCTCGCGGGCGAGGAGCCCGGCCGCCGCTGGGACCAGCCGGTGCCGCTGGTCGACGTGCTGCGCGCCGCTTCCTCCGAGGTGGAGCAGTACGAGCGCATCGAGCTGTCCGGCGTCCCGGAGGCCGAGATCCACGGCCGCGCGGTCACCGACCTCGTGCACCTGCTGGCCGAGCTGCTGGAGAACGCCACCACGTTCTCCTCTCCGCAGACCAAGGTCCGGGTCACCGCGACCCGGCTGCCCGACGGCCGCGTCATGATCGAGATCCACGACAAGGGCATCGGCCTGACCGCCGAGGACTTCGCGGACATCAACCACAAGCTGGCCAACCCGCCGACCGTGGACGCCGCGATCTCCCAGCGCATGGGCCTGTTCGTGGTCGGCCGGCTCTCCGACCGGCACGGCATCCGCGTCCAGCTGCGCCCCTCCGGCGAGCAGGCCGGCACCACCTCGCTGGTCATGCTGCCCGACGCGATCACCCACGGCGGCGGCGGCGAGCAGCAGCAGCCGGCCGTGAACGAGTTCACGGTCTCGCAGATCATCCCGGAGCAGAACTTCCAGGGCGGCGAGGACTTCAGCCAGCAGCCGCTGCGCACGGCCGCCGAACTCGGCTTCGACGACAGCCGCTACGCGGAGGTCCCGGACGACATCCGGGACCTGGACCCGGTCGGCCGCTCGCTGATGCGCGAGGAGCGCCGTGCGGCGCTGGAGGCCCAGACGCAGGGCCAGCCGGGCGACCCGGAGGCCGACCGGGCCCAGGCGTACGCCGACGCCTTCGACGCGCAGCCCGGCTACGACAACGGCCAGGGCTACCCGGAGCAGCAGACGCCGTACGAACAGCCGCAGCAGGCGCCGTACGAGCAGCCGCAGCAGGCGTCCTACGAGCAGCCGATGACGTACGAGGAGCAGCGTCAGGCGCCGTACGACGAGCAGTACTACGCGCCGAACGGCCAACTGCCGCAGAACGACGCCTTCTCCGGCGGCTTCCCGGTGAACGGAGGCTACTCCGACGCCGCTTATGCGGAGCCCCGCCAGGACGAGCACGCCACCGCCCACCCGGCCGTCCCCGAGTCCTTCCCGGCGTTCGAAGAGCGGCGCCACCAGGATGACTGGCCGCAGCAGGACGGCTACCGGAACGGATACCCGGACCAGTACGCTCCGGAAGCGGAATCTGCGCAGGCCGCTGACGCGGGCGAGGCCGACCGCGTAGGCTTCGAACGTCCGGGACCGGCCCCCTCCGCCGTCCACGAGCTGACCGACGCCGGGCTTCCCCGCCGCGGATCCACCGCGGCCGGTTCGAACGGCGCGCGGCCCGTGAACGGGGATGCGCCGGCTTCCGACTCGGCTTCCCGGAGCGACGGCGACGCCGGCTTCTGGCGCTCGGCGAACGACGAGCGCTGGCAGCAGGCGGCGCAGCTGAAGAAGCCCAAGGCGGGCGGGGTCACCTCCTCCGGCCTGCCGCGGCGGGTGCCCAAGGCCAACCTGGTCGAGGGAGCCGCCGAGAGCACTCCCCAGGGAGGCCCACAGGTCTCCCGTGCCCCGGAAGACGTCCGGGGCAGGCTGAGCAACCTGCGTCGGGGCGTCCAGCGCGGACGCAACGCCGGGGCAGGCAGTGAAACGAACGGCCAGGGCTTCGGTCCTGACAGCACCTACAACCAGGAGCGTTAGTGTGAGCCCGATGAGCCAGGCGGCACAGAACCTGAACTGGTTGATCACCAACTTCGTGGACAACACCCCGGGGGTGTCCCACACGGTGGTGGTCTCCGCCGACGGACTCCTTCTGGCGATGTCCGAAGGCTTCCCCCGCGACCGCGCCGACCAGCTCGCGGCCGTCGCCTCCGGTCTGACGTCTCTGACGGCAGGCGCCTCCCGCATCTTCGAGGGCGGCAGCGTGAACCAGACGGTCGTGGAGATGGAGCGGGGATTCCTCTTCATCATGTCCATTTCCGACGGTTCGTCGCTCGCCGTTCTCGCGCATCCGGAGGCGGACATCGGTCTCGTCGGGTACGAAATGGCCCTCCTGGTGGACCGAGCAGGAACGGTTCTGACGCCGGATCTCCGTGCGGAGCTACAGGGCAGCCTGCTCAACTAACAGACAGACCGTGCGTTTTGGCGTCCCGTGGCCGTAAGGTTTCGGGACGCGGCTCCACACGGATGGGTGCCCGGCACAGTCGGAGGAGGAGAAAGTGGCAACACCCCCAGGCGGTTCGCATGCGGGCAACTGGTCGTACGGTCCTGCCCAGGGCCGGCACGACGGTTCCCAGAACCCGAACCGTTACGACTTCCCCTCCACGCCGTACGCCCCGCAGGGCCCCGGGCCGTCTCCGTACGACCAGCCGCCCGCGCCGCGCATCCAGCCCGTGCAGCCGCAGCGGCGCTCCCCCGAGCCCGCTCCGGCCGGCGGGGCCTCCAATCCGTTGGTGCGTCCGTACGCCATGACCGGCGGCCGGACGCGCCCGCGCTACCAGCTCGCCATCGAGGCGCTGGTGCACACCACCGCGCAGCCGCACCAGATGCAGGGCCAGCTGCCCGAGCATCAGCGGATCTGCAACCTCTGCCGGGAGATCAAGTCGGTCGCCGAGATCTCGGCGCTCCTGACGATCCCTCTCGGCGTGGCCAGGATCCTCGTCGCCGACTTGGCGGAGGCGGGCCTGGTCGCCATCCATCAGCCCGGCGGCGACGAGAGCGCCGGCGGCCAGCCAGACGTGACACTGCTCGAAAGGGTGCTCAGTGGACTTCGCAAGCTCTAGCGGCGGTCCTTCCCGCTCCACCACCTCCGCGAAGATTGTGGTGGCGGGCGGCTTCGGCGTGGGCAAAACCACGTTCGTCGGCGCCGTCTCGGAGATCAACCCGCTGCGCACAGAGGCCGTCATGACGTCCGCGTCGGCGGGCATCGACGACCTCACCCACACCGGGGACAAGACGACCACGACGGTCGCCATGGACTTCGGCCGCATCACCCTGGACCAGGACCTGATCCTGTACCTGTTCGGCACGCCCGGCCAGGACCGTTTCTGGTTCATGTGGGACGACCTGGTGCGCGGCGCGATCGGCGCGATCGTCCTGGTGGACACCCGCCGTCTCGCCGACTGCTTCCCGGCCGTCGACTACTTCGAGAACTCGGGTCTGCCCTTCGTCATCGCGCTGAACGGCTTCGACGGCAACCAGCCGTACAATCCGGACGAGGTCCGCGAGGCCCTGCAGATCGGCCCGGACACCCCGATCATCACCACCGACGCCCGCCACCGCGCGGACGCCAAGTCGGCGCTGATCACTCTGGTGGAGCACGCGCTGATGGCCCGTCTGCGGTAGCGGCGGACCGTGCGGCCACCGGGCTGCCGCGGACGGCCGTGAGCCGTCGGCGGCAGCCCGTCGTCGTATCCTCCCGATGGGACACACGGAGAAGGGCCCCTCTCGGTCGAGAGGGGCCCTTCTCCGTGTCGCGGAACGGCTCAGCGCCAGCTGTGCGGCGCCCGGAAGCCGGGCTCGCGCTCCAGGCGGCGCCAGCCCGCCTTCGGGCGGCCCCGGTGGGCCGGCGCGGCGGCGGGCCGGGCGGCCGCACGGGCCAGGAGGACGGCCGTGATGGCGGCGACTTCCTCGGGCTCGGCGTGGCCCTTCTCGACACGGATGTCATGGGTGGTCATAGGTCTCAGTCTCCAGGAGGGAAGTTTCCGCAGGGGTACCGCGAGGGATCCGCCGGGTTACTGCGGGGGGTTGCCGTGCTTGCGGGAGGGCAGGTCGGCGTGCTTGTTCTGGAGCATCGCGAGCGAGCGGACGAGGATCTCGCGGGTCTCGGCCGGGTCGATGACGTCGTCGACCAGGCCGCGCTCGGCGGCGTAGTACGGGTGCATCAGCTCGGACTTGTACTCCTTGACCATGCGGGCCCGCATGGCGTCGGGGTCCTCGGCCTCGGCGATCTGGCGGCGGAAGATGACGTTGGCGGCGCCTTCCGCGCCCATCACCGCGATCTCGTTCGTCGGCCAGGCGAACGTGAGGTCGGCACCGATGGACTGGCTGTCCATGACGATGTACGCACCTCCGTAGGCCTTGCGCAGGATCAGGGAGATCCGCGGCACGGTCGCGTTGCAGTAGGCGTACAGCAGCTTCGCGCCGTGGCGGATGATCCCGCCGTGCTCCTGGTCGACGCCGGGGAGGAAGCCCGGCACGTCCAGGAAAGTGACGATCGGAACGTTAAAAGCGTCACACATCTGGACAAAGCGTGCAGCTTTTTCCGATGCCTCGATGTCGAGGACGCCCGCGAGCGTCTGCGGCTGGTTGGCGACGATGCCGACCACCTGGCCGTCCAGCCGGGCCAGCGCGCAGATGATGTTGCGCGCCCAGCGCTCGTGGACCTCCAGGTACTCGCCGTCGTCGACGATCTCCTCGATGACCTTGGCCATGTCGTAGGGCCGGTTGCCGTCCGCCGGGACGAGGTCCAGCAGGACGTCCGAACGGCGGTCGGCCGGGTCCGTGCACTCCACCCGGGGCGGGTTCTCCCGGTTGTTCTGCGGGAGGAGGGAGAGCAGGTAGCGGACCTCCGCGATGCAGGTCTCCTCGTCGTCGTAGGCGAAGTGACACACACCGGAGGTCTCGGCGTGCACGTCGGCGCCGCCCAGGCCGTTCTGGGTGATCTCCTCGCCGGTGACCGCCTTGACCACGTCGGGTCCGGTGATGAACATCTGCGAGGTCTCGCGGACCATGAACACGAAGTCCGTCAGGGCGGGGCTGTAGGCCGCGCCGCCCGCGCACGGGCCCAGCATCACCGAGATCTGCGGGATGACGCCGGAGGCCTTGGTGTTGCGCTGGAAGATGCCGCCGTAGCCGGCGAGCGCGGAGACGCCCTCCTGGATACGGGCGCCCGCGCCGTCGTTGAGGGAGACCAGCGGCGCGCCGGCCGCGATGGCCATGTCCATGATCTTGTGGATCTTCGTGGCGTGGGCCTCGCCCAGCGCGCCGCCGAAGATGCGGAAGTCATGGGCGTAGACGAAGACCGTGCGGCCCTCCACCGTCCCCCAGCCGGTGATCACACCGTCGGTGTAGGGCTTCTTCGCCTCCAGCCCGAAGCCGGTCGCGCGGTGCCGGCGCAGCTGCTCGACCTCCTGGAACGTGCCCGGGTCCAGCAGCAGCTCGATGCGCTCCCGGGCGGTCAGCTTGCCCTTGGCGTGCTGAGCCTCGGTCGCCTTCTCGCTCGGCCCGGCCAGGGCCTGCGCACGGATCTCGTGCAGCTCGGCCACCCGTCCGCGCGCGTCCGTCGGCTCACCCGGCGCCTCATCCAAAACGGTCATGTAGTGACCTTACGAAGGACACCAAGGAAAGCGAGCCGTCGACTCCGTACAGTGTCCGGGCCGTTTTCCTGGTACCCCTGAACAGAACCGAGACGGCATGCAGCCGTTCTGACTGCTCGGAGGGCGTTCCGCTTGTAGGGGTCACACAAAGTCGTCACCTGAGACGCAGCTCACATCGATGGGTGGCGCATCCCACGCCCGGCGTAATCCTCAGGGTCGCACGGGGACCCGTGGAGACGACTTCCACGGTGTCGTCCGCCCGCACCACCCCGCGCACCCGATGATGCCAGGTGATCTCCAACGGCTCGCCCGTTCGGGGTGGCTCGCTCACGCAGAGGGTGGCGGTGCCTCCCCGGCGGCGCAGCAGCACGCTCGCCCCGGCGGACGCGGTCAGCGGGCCCGCGGTGCCGGCCCGCCAGAAGTTGGCGGCCGTCAGGCCGAGGGAGGCGACGTGGACTGCCTGGCGGGCGCTGTCGTTCGCGAGGACCGCCGCCCAGTGGTGGTCGGCGGCGCGGGCCACGACCGTCCGGCGGGAGGCGCCGGGCAGCAGGACGTACCGGTAGGTGGCGTCGGCCGGGTCGGTGCCGTGGTCCAGCCAGAGGGTCTGCCAGCGGCGGGTGCGCCGCTCGGTGGTGGACGTGCTGTTGATGTCGGACCAGGCGCCGGTGCGGTCCTCGCGCAGGGTGCGCAGTCCGCCCTCCGGGACCAGCCAGCCGCCGTGGCCTTCCAGGTGGGCCCAGCCGGGGCCGCGCGCGAAGGCCTGGGTGCCTCCCTCGCCGAGGTTGCGGTTGTCCACCACCGTCTCGACCGGGACGCCGTCCGCGCAGGTGATGCCCGCGCCCAGGCAGATCACCGAGTCCGCGAGGAAGAACCAGGACTTGCGGGCCTCCAGCGTCGAGCCGAGACCCTTCAGGTGCTGGCCGACGGCCGCGAACTCGCCGTCGGTCGTGCCGCCGACCCAGCGCACGTCCGGCCTGGGCTCTCCCCACTCGCCGCCGGCCCGGTCGGGCAGGCGCCTGGTGGAGACCGTCGTACCGGGCAGGCGGTAGCAGTCCACCGTCGGCCAGAACCAGTCCGTGTACTGGTCGCTCGGGCCGTCGGCCCACCAGTAGAGCATTCCGGCGCCGGTGTGCCAGCCGCGCGGGTTCTCGCCGTTGCCGCACTCGTAGTGCGCGATGCGGTCGCTGGCCATGGCGAGGTTCGCCGTGAAGCCGGGGCGGCGGTGCACGGCCCGGTCCATGGCCGCGAAGAGCCGGTGGCCGACGGGTTCGGCGGCCGCCGCGACGGGCGCGTCGGCGATCGCGCGCAGCCGGGCCAGGTCGGCCACCTGGAACTGAGGGGACGTCAGGATCGGTACCACGGTGTCCCGTTCGATCCAGCCCTTGACGAGCGCGTGCCAGCGGTCGCGTTCGGCCGGGCTCGCCCCGCCGGCCAGCAGGGCGACGGCCGCGATGACGCCGTGCCCGTGGAAGTGGTCGCCGCGCAGCACGTGCCGGTCGTCGCTCTTGAGGTGACCCCGGCTGACGGCACGGCCGTTGACGCTGTCCATCACCAGCCCGTCGTGGATCAGGGGCGCGTAGGCGTGCTCGACGGCGTCGAGGACGATCTGCCGGTTCGGGTCGGTCACCTCCCACTCGCTTCCGGCGAGGAGCGCGAAGAGGCGGCCGAGGCCGTCGAGCATGACCTGCCCGTACGTCCCCGAGTAGGCGACCCGGGTGTGCTGGACGAACGACCCGTCCGCGTACAGCCCGTCCCCGGAGGTGACGTACGGGAACACCGGCGACAGCGCGTCGCGGGCGAGGGCGATCCGGTCCGGGGCGCGGCCCAGGATGCCGCGCAGGGCGACGGAGCGGCACAGGTCGACGCGGTTGGCGCCGGTCGACGTGCCGGAGTAGTCGCCGAGCATCGTGTCGGGGACGAAGTGGTCGACGGCCGCGCAGGCCGCGGCGACCTGTGCGTCGGTGAGGTGTTCGTACAGGCCCGCGGTGATGTCCATGAGCAGCCGGGGGCTGCCGATCTGCCACTCCCACCAGTTGCCGTAGCGGGTGGTGGAGGGGTTGTAGACGGTGCCGGAGAGGTGGTCGAGGCCGCGCCGGACGTTCGCGAGGAGTTCCTGATCGCCGGTGCGGCCGGTGCCCGGCTGGAGGAAGGCCTGGGTCATCGTCCACAGGCGGCTGTAGCTGAAGGTGATGCCGGACGGCGGGTCGAACGGGTGGCCCGGCCAGAGGGAACCGGCGGCCGGGGCCATGCCGGCCTGGAAGCGCCGGGCCAGTTCGCCGGTCTCGGCCAGGCGCGAGGCGTACGGCTCGGCGGCGGGGTCGTAGCCGTCGCCGAGGGCGATGGCCAGCCAGCGGCGGCGGAGGGCGTCGTAGGGGTCTGCGCCGGGTTCGGCTTCGGCTTCGGCTTCGACGGTGGCTTCGGAGGCGCGGGCGGATCCGGTGCCGGCGCCGGCACCGAAGGACGTGGCCGCGAGGGCCGCGGCGGACAGGAAGGCGCGGCGCGTCGGAGTCGTGCCCATGGGCGTGTGTCACCTCGACCGGCGGTACGGGTGGGGTGGATGGATGCGGCCGGGGGGGGGGGGGGGGGGGGGGGGGGGGGGGGGGGGGCGGGGGGGGGGGGGGGGGGAGGGGGGCGGGGGGGGGGGGGGGGGGAAGGAAGGG